>CAYOLG010000003.1:21342-165887 GCA_964404745.1 uncultured Opitutaceae bacterium | reverse complement strand
CATCCTCGACATGCAGCCAGACGTTCCAACTTAAGGTCGAATCCGGAACACCCCCCTCTGATAAATTAAGAAGTAGTAACTAAGAAGGAAGAAGTCTCCTTCTTTTCGGATTTGTCGGTCACGTTTAGTGATACGTAATATCGGCAAATCAAAGAACGGACTGGGTTTATCGACATAGTAGTAAAATAAATCAAGTTGAATGCGAAGACAGGGCTCATTAAGCGTTGTGCCATGTTTTCATCGTTCGCTCCCCTTTTTGCCGCTAGTTTCAATAAATGGCTCAACCAGCTGTGGACGGACACCCTCGCTCCGAGGTGGAATTCCTTCAAGCAGGTATTCGTGGGCGAGGATCTGCTAATCCAATTGGGAAGCATCGCCGGGGCCTTCTTTCTAGCATACGTCATCACGCTGGGGCTAAAGCCGCTTTTCAAAAGGCTGACAGAGGCGATCGAGGAACGGGATGACTGGGTTGAGGACTCGGTTGATTGGGTGAGCGACAACGTGTTTAGACTGCTTTTGGTGGGCTTGCTTTGGTCGGTTTCTCTTTATTTGGATGCCAACGCGGCGGCGGGGAGTGATGCGAGAGCTGGGCTAGGCGAAGGCCCGAACTACATTCTGGTACGGGCGTTAGCTAGTATTGCTACCTTGTGGCTAGTTTCCGGGGCTTTGCCCCGCCGAATCAAGCAGCAGGTCTATTTCAAGACCCTATTCTTCGTGTTGGCCATGCTCCTCATCCTTAATCTCTTGGGAATCTGGAGCGTCATTCGCGAGGGACTAAATGGGATACGGTTGTTTCCTATTTCAGAAGGAGGCGAGACTCAGGTCACCGTTCTCACGCTTCTCAAGGGATTGGTCGCCATACTGATTTTGATTCCCCTAACCGCTTGGCTCGTCAGAGCATCTGAATCGAAAGTCAAGCGGATGAAGAGCGTGTCACCGGCTCTGCAAGTGCTGGCTCTCAAGATCATAAAAGTGGTAGTGGCGGTGGCCGCCATCATGTTCGTCATCAGTTCGATGGGGGTAAACCTCTCGGCCTTCGCGGTTCTCGGCGGGGCGATCGGTTTGGGTTTGGGTTTCGGCTTCCAGAAGGTTATCTCCAATTTGATTAGCGGCGTCATTCTATTGGGAGATCGTTCCATCAAGCCGGGCGATGTGATTGAGGTAGATCAAACCTATGGTTGGATCAACAATCTGGGGGCCCGCTATACGTCGGTCATCACTCGCGATGGAACCGAGCACTTGATTCCTAACGAAATGATGATCACTGAAAAGGTGGTTAATTGGTCATTCAGCGATGAAAAGGTGCGCCTGAAAGTCCCATTCGGAACGTCTTACGCCTCCGACCCGAGACAGGTTATGAAGCTTGTTTTGGAATCCGCGAAAGAGCATCCCCGTGTGCTCGCCGATCCGGGGCCTGTAGTGCGGCTTATGGGATTTGGTGATAGCGGTATCGATTTTGAACTTAGAATCTGGATACGTGACCCTTCGGCGGGCGTCAACAATGTGCGTAGCGACTTGTATTTAGGGATCTGGGACACCTTTAAGGAGCACAATATAGAGATCCCATTTCCGCAGCGGGATTTGCACGTTAAAGAAATGCCCTCGAGGGATATTCGATGAGGGCAGGTTTCGTACTCAAAATGGCGCAAAAGGAGGGCCGAGCCCTTCGATAGAGCTCAGGCTTTAACCGGTCCTCTCTGCCATCTTGATGTGTCAAAAACGCGCTGAGGTCATCGCGTTTCACCAGGGAAACTGAAGATCGAGGCGCTACGGGAGCAGCTCCTTCACCAGGGACTTCTCTTCTTTGAGCTCGTTCTCCGTGGCGGTGATCTTTTCGCGGCTGAAATCGTTTATTTCCAGGCCTTCGATGACTGAGGGCCCAGAGCCGTCATTACGCATTGGATACGAGTAGATCAGGCCGGGTTCTATACCGTATTCCCCATTCGAGTGGATGGCGACGCTGAAGCAATCGTCGCTTGGCGAGGGGCTGACAATAGAACGAACCGTATCGATAGCCGCGTTGGCTGCGGAAGCGGCGGAAGACAGGCCTCGAGCTTTGATGATGGCGGCTCCCCGTTGCTGGACGGTAGGGATGAAAGTTTCCGTGTACCAGGCTTCGTCGGTGATTACTTCGGGCACTGAGTTGCCGTTGATTGTCGCATCAAAATAGTTGGGATACATCGTGGAAGAGTGGTTGCCCCAAATAGCGAGGTTCTTGACCGCGTCGACATCGACCCCAGCTTTGATTGCCAGTTGCGTTTTGGCCCTATTCTCGTCGAGGCGAGTCATGGCGAACCAGCGATCCTTGGGAATGTCCTGAGCATTATTCATGGCTATCAGACAGTTGGTATTGCAGGGGTTGCCGACGACGAGTGTCCGAATGTCGGATGCTGCGTTTTCCTGGATAGCTTTCCCTTGGCTAGTGAAGATCTTGCCGTTAATTCCGAGCAAGTCTTTGCGCTCCATTCCCGCTTTCCGGGGGACGCTGCCCACCAGCAATGCCCAGTTTGCTTTACTGAATCCTTCGCTGAGATCGCAAGTGGGAACGATACCTTTGAGCAACGGAAAGGCGCAGTCTTGGAGTTCCATGACCACTCCTTCCAGAGCCTTCATGCCTGGCTCGATCTCGATAAGCCGGAGAACGACTGGCTGATCTGGGCCGAGCAACTGTCCGGACGCGATGCGGAAGAGTAGCGAATATCCGATTTGGCCGGCAGCGCCGGTCACGGCAACATGGATGGGATCTTTCATAAGCGTGTCGGGGTTCTAGCCCAAGCAGTCTGGCTCAAGCGATCAAAAAGGGCGAGATCGCAGGAAAATTTCGGCCGCTTATAGCGTTAGGAAAGGCGGTTAATGAGTTTGTGAGCGTGTGAGGCTGGCCCTGCAATCCCTGCGAATACGCTTCAAACCAAGTTGTGATCATTCATAGGAGCGGGTTTACCCCGCGATATCTTCAAACTGTTTTGCGAGAGACTCGCGGGACGAACCCGCTCCTACAGACTGATAAAAAACTGCAGATGATTCTTTCTTATCATCTAGCAGCCCTACCATCGGCGATTTGTCATGAATGAGCCGCGCTTTATGTGGATCCGAATTGTGAGGCTAGGCGATCGTAGGCGTTTAGTATGGAAGCTTCCGTCGTGGCCCAGTCGATACATCCATCGGTGATGGATACCCCGCGCTTCAAGGACTCTTTGGGGGTTGGGAACTTCTGGTTGCCCGCTTCGAGGTTGCTTTCCATCATGGCGCCGATGATGGCGTCATTCCCGCTTTCGACTTGGGAAATGATGGCATCTAGAACTTCAGGCTGACGTTCCGGCTGCTTGTTGCTATTGCCGTGGCTGCAATCGATCATAACAGCCTGCTTCAGGCCGGCCTTCTCCAGGTCCTCGACGACTTTGGCGACGCTGTCCGCATCGTAGTTTGGGCCCGCACTGCCGCCGCGCAGCACCACGTGACAATTCTGGTTGCCAGCGGTGGTTACTGCTGAGGCCTGTCCCTCGGTATTGATTCCCAAGAAGGTTTGCACGCCGCTGGCGGCCTTGATGGCGTTGATGGCCACTTGACAGGTGCCATCCATGCCGTTCTTGAAGCCAACGGGCATGGATAAACCGGAAGCCATTTGCCGATGGGTTTGAGATTCGGTTGTCCGGGCTCCTATGGCGGCCCAAGAAACGAGATCCGCGATGTACTGCGGAGTGATCGGGTCGAGGAGTTCTGTAGCGGTGGGGATCCCCAGGTCGATGATGTCGCGAAGGAAGTTCCGGGCTACCCGCAGACCCTTGCCGATATTTTCGGACCCGTCGAGATCCGGATCCATGATAAGGCCCTTCCAGCCAAGCGAGGTGCGTGGTTTCTCGAAATAGACCCGCATGACGAGGCAAATACGGTCATTTACCCGTTCTTTGAGATCGGCGAGGCGCCGACCGTACTCGAGGCCGGCATCCGTATCGTGAATCGAGCAAGGTCCGACGACGATGAGGAGCCGATGATCATCGCCAAAGATGATACGGTGAATTTCTTGTCGGGATTGGGAAATGAAATCCGCTTGGTAGTCCGTTTTGGCGATCTCTTCTAAAAGTTCACGCGGAGCAGGTAGCGTGGCCGTTTGAGTGACATTGATGTCGGAGGTCTTCTTCACGGCTGCGATAGTTGGCGGCCCCAAGTGAATTTCAATGGCGAATTCGCTTTAATGATGTTCTGCAGCGTTCCAGATGGTTAAAAAAATAAGGCGGGCAGCCTACCCCTAAGCTGCCCGCCATCTCGTTTTCTTAGTTACCCCAAAATCCCGCTGAGCGGGAAAGTGTTTGTTGTTGACCGGAGTAAGGAGGGATTCTCTGGTGTCTGTCAATATCCATTTTCAAATTTCCGAAACTTTCTAACCCGCCGATTTATGACTGAACCAATGGCCCATGTTTACCAGCCGATGGGCGATTTAATTGTCGAGGGCCCGGATAGCGCCCATTTTCTTCAGGGGCAGTTTTCCCAGGATCTTCGCGTGCCGGTCGGGACCTCAGTTTATGGGCTTTGGCTAGACGCGAAAGGAAAGATCCAAGCGGATAGTTTCCTGCTCAAGGAAAGCGATGGCCGCTTTCGGGCCATCAGCTACTTTTCTCCCACCGCATTTTTGCAGGAGAATCTGGAGAAGCGCATCATTATGGATGATGTGGCGACGTTGACGAGCGAGACGCCCGCTAGCGGAGTATCGCTTTGGGGAGATGCTATCGACTTGGCGGTGGGATTCATGGGAATCGGGAAACCCGAACCGGGAACCGTATCGATAGGCTCCTCCTGCGTGGCATTTTGGGGTAGGCGAAGCGTGGCAGCCAATTTGGAAATGGTGTTCAGCGAGGAAAAGGGCGAGGTTCAGGAATTGATGAAATTTCTAGAGGACAAAGAAGTCCAAATACTGAATACAAAAAGTGTTGATTCGATCGCTCTTCGAGACCAAAGCTTTCAAGTGGGCAAAGATATTCTAGCTTCGGATTTGCCGCAGGAAACGAACTTAGGCGAAGTAGCGGTATCGTATCAAAAAGGTTGTTACATAGGCCAAGAAGTGATGGCTAGGCTGAAGTCAATGGGCGCGGCCCGAAAATCGCTGCAATGCGTGACCCTATCGAAAATACCTATGGGGGAAGGGCCTTGGGAGTTGATAGGCGAGGAAGGCCGAAAGGCTGGGGATTTGAGGCGGGTCCTCGAGTTCGGATCGAGTTGCATAGGCTCGGCGATGCTTAAGCGGTCGATGGATGAGGCAGGATGCTTTCGCGTGCGGGACCAGACCAATGTAAAGGTTTCAAGACAGCCAAGGTGACGCCGAATAATGGATACGTCAGGAGAAATCGAGCAGCTCGAAAAGGTTTTTTTGTCTCGAGGCGCGAGCCCTTCCCAAGCCATGGTGATGGCTGGGCAGTTGTCGAAGCGCGCCGATCAATGGGTGGTAGAGCGAGGCCTGAGCCGGCTGGAGGCTTTGCAGCGGCTATTGGAGATCGTCATCGCTGGTCGTGGGGGAATGGTTCCGGATGGATTCAATGGGGATGGATCAGGCGAAGAAAAGCCGGTAAAAGATAATTGAGCCAAGGCGAACATTTCGTTTGACGCTTGTGTACAAGAAGATTCGATTCGTCCCGTTCCTCGCGAAGAGACGCGTTTAACGTTAACCACTATAATTAAACATTCCTAACTATATGACTAAGTCTGAACTTATAGCAGAGATCCAAAGCAATCTGGGTGACGCCTCGAAAGCTGATGCAGAAAAAGCGTTGAGCGCCGTGTTGGCCTCTATCAAAACCGCCGTCAAAAAAGCCGGTAAATCCGTCAAGGTGAGCGACAAAGCGGCCAAGGATGCGGTGGCTATCCAGCTCGTAGGATTTGGCACTTTCTCGGTAACTCGACGCAATGCCCGCTCTGGTATCAACCCGCTGACTAAGGCTCCTTTGAAGATCAAAGCCAGCAAAGCGATTAAGTTCAAGCCCGGCGCCGGACTCAAAGAGCAACTCTAGTTTCTCTAGCTCGTCAAAATTTTCGTCCCGCAGCTTGGCATTCTGGCTGCGGGATTTTCGTTCCTAGACCCTTAGAGAGTTTCGAATAATTAAGAATGAAATCCGCCGAGCAAATGAAGGAGCGTTTCCAAAAAATATTTGGAAGCGATCCCGCTGTAATATCAGCGGCTCCTGGACGTGTGGAGTTTATTGGCAACCACACGGACTACAATCTTGGGCCGGTCATAGGAGTGGCGATCGATCGTCGAATCTATGTCGCCATTCGCAGAACAGAAGAGCGGGTTTTCCGTTTCGCGTCTGAAGAAAGGTCGGATTTCGTATCGCTGAAAAGCGCGGACTCTCCTGTTGACGGCGAAGACTCTTGGGTAAACTATCCATTGGGTGTATACAATAGCCTGATACGAAGGGGATTGAGTTCAGGTGGCGGATTCGAGATTTATGTGGATTCGGATCTGCCTACGGGAGCTGGACTCGCTAGCAGCGCGGCCTTGGAGTTGGCTTCGGGAAAGGCCATGTGCCAGTGTTTTGGGCTGGAGATTGAACTTGAGGATCTGGCGGTAGCTTGCAAGGAGGCTGAGAACGAGTTTGTAGGCGTGCCTTGCGGCATTCTCGACCAGGGCGTTTCCGCTTTCGGAAAAGCCGGCAGCCTGGTCCATATTGATTGTCGCGACATGGTTTTCTCGGTTATCCCATTAGGCAAAGAAGTCAGTATATGGATATTTAATACGCACAAAAAGCACGCGCTGGTAGAGTCCCTGTATTCAGAACGGCATGAAGAATGTCTGGCGGCTGTGAACGGCCTAGTTGAGTCGGGACTCGATATTACTTGCTTGGCTGACGTAACCTGGGAAGCCCTGGAAAAAGCCAGTCCATCGCTAGACGGGAAAATTGCCAAGCGGGCAGAGCATATTGTGGGCGAGATAAGCCGAGTTGAGGCGGTTAAACGACTTCTTGAGGAAGGCGAGCTGGAGGAAGCAGGGAAGCTTCTTTTCCAGTCTCATGCCAGTTCGCGGGACCTGTTCGAAAACAGCATCCCGGAACTGGATTACTTGGTTGAAATTTTGCGATCCATGCCTGGCGTTTTGGGGGCCCGGTTGACAGGTGGTGGATTTGGGGGCGCGGTCATGGCCTTAGCCAAACAGGAATTCACTAAAATTTACGCGGAGTCGGTAGCTTCGGCTTATCGGGGTCGATTTGGAGAAGAGCCGGAAACTTTGGAGTGCCACGCGGCCGATGGAGCGTGCATTCTGGAGAGCGTCTAATTGACTCATTGTTTACCCTGCCATTGGAAGACTGGAAAGCCGCTTTTAGCCGAGTAGTTCCAGTACGAGCGACAAGTAAAGATCGACCGGCTCTTCAAGGACAAGGGTGTAGATCAAAGCTCCCGAAGCTAGCATGGGACCAAAAGGTATCTCGCGCCCGATGAGGCCTTTATTATTGGAGTCGCCTTTCTTTTTCCCAGAAGATTTTCCTATAGCCCCTCGGATCACGGCCCAGAGCAGGACGACTATCGTTCCAATGACCGCTCCGCCGAACAAGGCGAAAGTGGCTCCCTGCCAGCCCAGAAAGGCTCCGATTCCTCCCACAAGTTTAACGTCGCCAAAGCCCATTGCCTCTTTGCGCAGCATCGTCTCGGCTCCCAGGGCGATCCAAAGGATCATTCCGGACCCGATCATAATGCCTAGAGCCGACTCGAATAGCCCCTTGATTGAAGCAGCGGCGTAAACGGGTTCGGATATCCCGTGAAGCGAAGGGACGATAGCCGACAAGATCAGACCGCAAAGAGCCAAGCCGATGGAGAATCGGTCGGGGATTTCCATGTGATCCAGATCGATGAAAGTCGCGCAGACAAGCATCGAAACTAATAACCAGAGACAAGTAGCAGTTGCGTGGGGGTGTTGAATCCATGCCCCGAGAAAGAGGGAAGCTGTTAGGAGCTCGACGAATGGATAGCGAAAGCTGTAGGGCGCTCCGCAACAGCGGGCTTGGCCTCTCAATATGAACCAGCTGAGTATTGGAATGTTGTCGAACCACTTTATGGGTTGGCCGCAGGCGCATGTGGATCCGGGAAAGACAATCGATTTCTCAGCAGGTATCCGGTAGATGCATACGTTAAGAAAACTGCCAATCAAAGAGCCAAAAACGAATACCAGACAAGCCACGGCAATCGGAAATTCCTGATCGATATACTGAAGTTCGCTGAGCATCGTATTGATTGAAACCTTGCAATTGGGCTAGGCCTTTTTCGCGAGAGCGGAGTTCGCGGCCTCCATCATGGCCCTACGATCGATTTCGCGATCGCTCCAAATTTCCAAGGCTCGGACTCCTTGATAGACGAGCATGGAAAGCCCATTCGTTGAGCGTCCCCCTCGTTCGGATACAGTTTTCATAAGCTTTGTCGTCCGAGGGTTGTAGATCATGTCGTAGAGGGCTGTAGTCTGAGAGAGGCGTTCTTTGGGTATCGGTAGCGGGTCGCTAGAGTTTAGTCCGAGAGAGGTGGCGTTTATCAATAGCGTATTGGCCAAGAGTTTCAACTTGGGATCCTGGGGACTGAATCCGTAAAGCGGTATACCCCTTTTGTGAGCGATTGGTCGTATCGAGTTTAGCAGGTTTTCGAGCCGTTCGGCGCTTCGATTGACAATTCGAAGGGATTGGCATCCGCTATGGAGAGCTTGAACGGCCGCCGCCCGAGCAGCCCCTCCGGCTCCGAGGATGGCGACCTCGCTTCTTGTTAGCGAGGCTGATAGGTCCTCCTCGATTCCCTTGGCCAGTCCGTATCCGTCGGTATTGAAGCCCCGGTACCCGGCGGACTCTCGTTTTAGGGTATTGACGGCGCCGATTTCGAGGGCGTTGGGATCAACAGACTCAATTAGGTCGAGAGCGATCTCCTTGTGAGGCACGGTGAGATTGAGACCATAGAATCCTTTTTTGAAGAACTGGGGCAATGCTTGGGGCAGCATTTCAGGTTCTACCTCGAAGCGAAAATAGCGCCAATCGCGGAATTGGGGATCTTCGGTGGCCAGTTCGGCTATGGCGGCGTTGTGCATTGCCGGGCTGATAGAATGCCGCACGGGAAATCCGATAACGGCTAAGCTGGTGCCGGGGAAAGTCCAATCGTCAAGGTCTCGAAGTTGGTAAGTGACTTCGGAATCGTAGGGAGCCATCAGTGAAAAAGAACCGGATCGCCGATGGCTGAGCGAGCAAAATTATACCTGCTTCTCGTAGGCTTCCTTGAACTCCTGGAGAAAACTCCGGAACAGCTCAGCCATAGAGGAATCCCGATTGTCGGAATAGTGATGAGCTAGGTTTCGGCATATACGAGTTAGCGTTTCGTGAGTGGATGCTGGGGCCAAGTGACCGATGTTGGGGGAAAGCGTTACAGCTTCTATGCGCTTAAGCATTTGGCCTGCGGTCAAGAATTTGCCTCGCTCGAATGGATCTATGTAGAAGGGGGCTGGCTCGTCAAAGCATCCGATAACGAAATGGCTAGGGGCGCTGATTGGCTCGATTGGAGTTCCGAGACGTTGACCGATAAGCAAGTACAGCACGGAGAGCGTTATCGGCAGGCCCCGTCTTGTCTCGAGCACTCGATTAATGAAGCTGTTGTCTGGATCTGTGTAGCGCTCGGAATTTCCTCGAAAACCCATTTCGTGGAAGAGGACGCGGTTAATAACGAGGCATTGTTCGCGAGCTGAGGTTGGTTTGACGAATAGTTCGTTGCAGCGGGAAGCGATAGCATCGAGTTCGTGGCAAACGTCGCCTACTCCCAAACCAGGGTAGGCAATGCGGCTAATCATCAGCCAGCCAGACTCCATTTCGTAATTCATCTCTTGTATGAAGTTCCGGAATTCCTGAGCTGGATCCGAGGCCTGCAGCTCGGAAAGCAGGTTTGCTGCGTGCCAGCTAAGAATGCGGTTGGGCCCTTCGACCGCCTCCTTCAGCAAGTTTAGGCCCTCTTTGCCCATTTGCCCGAGGGTGTTGAGAAGGGCCTTGCGCACGAAAGGGCTGGGATCATCTATCAGGCTGAACAGGGCCAGTTTCTCATTTTCCGTCATAGCGGTCACGCTCAACGGAAACGATGATAACAATCGACGCTTTCGCAATAGAGAACGGCGGGAAATATCACGAATTAGCAGGAGCCCTAGTCCAGATTCATGTCAGCATTTCCAAGGGCCGTTATAGCCTTAGCCGTACAGCGGATTTATTATTTAACATTGTTTAAAGATCAACACGAGAGGCCTGTAAGCGTGTCTGATGGGTTGAAGCCTTTCACGGCTTGCAACAGAATGGGTCCGCTCAATCGGAAATCTAGATGATGACCACTAGGATAGACAACCTATTGGCGTCTGAAGGCATTCCTTCAAGACCGTTGTGCGTGGTCAAAACCGGTAAAAAAGAAGCCCTTATTTTGTTATTTAAATAGTTGGTAATCAGCAACTAAAGAGAGAACTCAATAGCGCGGCAAAAAATCGTCTTTTCCCCGATCAAGGAAGCGAGGCGTTTTCCGTTTTAGTAGGTTGAGTCATTTTATCTTGCCGGAATTCGAACGGAATCGAATCGAGAATAGCATGGAACCGCTCTATCCACAGAATATTTTGGAGAGAACTTTTCCGCATCTTCGCGAAATGCGCGAGAAAGCGGAAAGGGAGGCCAAGTTTTTTCCGTCGGGCGACAAGCGGGCGATTAAGGCAGTGGAAAGCTTCGAAGTGGGTGAAGAGGCGGGCTTGTATTCCGCTGTTCCGCACGAGAGCGGCGCAATAGGGTGGAATTTAAGCACCTTCGCTTGATAGTTCCCGAATGTTTTGACGTCTCAGTCCGTCAACGACTTTTTCGATCAAGTCGGCGGCGCGAAACGGTTTTGTGATGATTCCCTCCACGCGGCGATCTCCGAGCCGTTCAGTGATTTCCTCGTTCAAGCAGCCAGAGGTCATGAATATTGCCATTTGAGGGGCGAGCTTTTTGATATCTTCGATCAATCGCTCGCCGGGAAAGTCTCGTAAATTCAAGTCGATAATGACCCCCTCGAGATTCTGACCATCATCCTGGACGATTTTCAAGGCATCGGGAGCGTTGCTGGTTGCGATTGATTCGAAGCCGGCGGATTCTAGAATGGCTTCAATGAGGTCGAGCAGACTCTCATCGTCGTCGACGATGAGCAATTTTGTTTTCTTTGAATCGGTCATCGGGGATCGTATTACGCTTAGCGCTGGTTAAGCTGGATGCAACTGGAAATCCTTGTTAGTTAGTTTGTCTTGAATGATCCAATACAAGAATCTTTCAGTTGGGCAGGTCTCTGCGAGAATGTCTTTGCCATTCCTGATTTATAGCAATTGGTTGACGCCGTGTTTTCATCGAGGATAAGGATCTTGTTGGGCTTGGCTGTATTGCCAGCGGTGGCCGGGGTCGTTATTATTTGGCTGTTTTGGGAGAGGCTTATGCAGATCGACGTTCAGGGGGCGGTTGATTGGATAGCGGGTTTTGGCCCCGTCCCCTTTTTCTTGGCCATGTCCATCCTTCCCTCGCTCTGGGCACCAGTTTCGCCTTTCTTCATATTGGCGGGGGCTCTTTACGACATGCCGGTGGCTTTGCTGGGGAGCGGCTTGGCTCTCTCCTTCAACATGGCGATCTCCTGGCTGGTGGCGGGTAGGTGGTTTCGGCCTCCTTTCGAGCGGCTTGTGCAACGTTTCGGATACACGGTCCCTGAAATAAATAAAGAGACGATGGTTACGGTGGCAGTTTTGATGAGAATAACCCCAGGTATGCCTTTCCCATTGCAAAACTACTTGCTCGGGCTCGCCCGCATGCCCTTTGCTTGGTACATGGCGGTTTCGGTACCCCTCAATCTAAGTATCGCTTTCAGCATCGTCTGGTTTGGGAGCGCCCTCCTGAAAGGAAACGCGACCATGATCCTCTTGGCTTTAAGCGTAATAATCGCTCTGAGCCTGGCAGTACGCCAACTGAGAGCCCGTTTGAAACGCAAGTCGTTGGATCCTGAGGTTGGCTGATGAATTCGTTCTTAGAGCAGTTTGGCGATGGCGAAGCGAGTTCGGTAACCGAGTACACTCGCAGGATAAAGAGGCTGCTGGAAGGGTCCTTTGGACCCGAGTGGATTCGTGGCGAGGTATCCAATCTGCGCAAGCAAGCTAGTGGGCATCTGTATTTTTCTTTGAAAGACGAGAACGCCCAGTTGCCAGTGGTCATGTTTAGAGGCAGCGCTTCGGGCCTGGATTTCGAGATCCATGACGGAATGGAACTGCTGATCTACGGTGAATTGAGTGTCTATGAGCCGCATGGCAGGTATCAGCTAATCGCTAGGGGCGCGATCGAATCGGGGCAAGGGCGGTTGCACCGAGAGTTCGAAAGACTTAAAAAAAAGCTCTTAGCGGAAGGCCTCTTTGACAAGGAGCGCAAACGGTCGCTCCCCGAATTTCCTAGGCACATCGGTTTTATCACCTCGCCCAGCGGGGCGGCAGTGCAGGATTTTATTAGAATTTTGAAAAGGCGGGGCTGGACGGGGCGTCTAACCGTTTTTCCCGCCAAGGTTCAAGGGCGCGATGCCGCCCAGTCGTTGATTCGGTCCTTGGCGATAGCGATGCGCTTGCCGGGATTGGAAGTCCTGGTTGTGGGTCGGGGTGGCGGCAGCCTAGAAGATCTTTGGTGTTTCAATGATGAAAGCTTTGCCCGGGCTTTAGCGGAGTCCCCGGTTCCTACCATATCCGCTGTGGGGCACGAAATCGATTTTGCTTTGAGCGATTTCGTGGCGGATGTGAGAGCGGAAACGCCATCCGCTGCTGCTGAGTTGATAAGCAGTTCTTTCCTGGAGTTTTTGGATCGCTTGGAAGCGTCTCGGGAATTCATGTTTCAGGCCATGGAATCTGGCCTAGAAGAGGCTAGGCGTTCTCTCGGCGACATGCATGCCCGGTTGCGGGCCGTGGCGCCCCAACGAACGATCGAAACCGCAAAACTAAAATTGGATGAGCTAGTCAGCCGCTTTCAATTGGGGACTCGACAAGCTTTGGGGAGCTTTCGGGAACGCGCGAACATAGCTAGATCGGACTTTCTGAAAACGCGGCCGGATCGAAATGCTGTTCGATGTCGTCAGGCATTGACTGGTCTAGAAAACCGATTTGCCCGATCAGTGGATCGTCGATTGGGCGAGATCCGCAATCGCTTTCAGGAAACGAATCTCAGATTCCAGTCTCTAAGCCCGGATACGGCATTAAAGCGTGGATACGCGATTCTCGCAGACGAGAAAGGATCGATTTTGCGCGCCGTTGACCAGATCAAGCGGGCCAATAGGGTCAAGGCGACGGTGCAAGACGGCGAAACCTGGCTAGAGAATGAAAGAGAGAGAAAATCGTAATCCGCACTCTAGATGGTTGGGCTGACTGTCCCCAGCCAGCCGAATTAAAAGAAGGTAATTGGCGCGGCTGATTGAGAACAATCAGCCATACCATTATACACGCTCCCCTTAGACTCTCGGGACAATTCCGCAAGCACTCGAGAGGCCAGGGGAACATTGGCGACCTTTACTATAAGTTGCTTCGTTTCCCCGCTGCTGGTCAGCGATGGATAGACATAGTCGACGCTAATTCCAGCGCTCAATAGGTAGCGCGCCATATGGGACAACCGGCCTTTTTCTTGATTCACTTGCAGGGAAATTACGGGTTCAGTTTTCACAGAAAACCCGTTTTCTTCCAGAAGGGATTTGGCTTCTTAGCTGCGATTAGCGACAAAGCGAAAGCCCTCTGACGGCTGAGCGGTATCGGATGCCTGAATCTCCATGCCGCTCCGCGACAAGAGGTCGGAGACATCGGTTAAGGGTTCGGAATTGCGATTTTGGAACGCGGAAAGTTGAGTTTCAATAGAGTGTATCATCAATAAATTCAAATCCGGCGTCGGAGGGACGCCCATGGTTGAATTTCGGTCCGTCGACAGCGGACTGGTCGGTTGAGTCGGAACGAGCAACCAAGAAGGGTTTAGTCTATTCTTCCTCTTCCGATATTCCCCGAGTTTTGGAAATATCGGGTGACTCGATCGTGGGCGATTTGCCGTTTGAGTTTAGGGATGGCGAAAAGAAAGGAATCGGATTCCAGTTCAGGCCCCCCCTCGGTCCGGCGATTGGTAATTACCTTTAAAGGAGGATTATTCTTAAAAACCTGGATGGGTTTGAGGGAATTGTTCATGGGGTTCGAAGAAAAGGGGTTTCGCTTTAATGCGCTCCGATTATTGGCGTAAAATGAGTGGTCTTTAGCGAGGTTACCAAGTATAAACGAAATTCGCTACAGGATTTCGACTGGTTAGTCCGAAAAAGAAGGATCCTTTTGCGAGTCGGATGCGTATGATTCATGCGTTATGCTCTCCAGGCCAATAAATTTCTTTTGGATTCTCCTGATCGTTTCATTTTCACCAATTTTTTCAGGGTGCAATTCCACCCAATCGGCTTCCCGATACCCGACCACGGTCACGGGCATGGCTAAAGAGCTAGAAAGCGGCACGATTGTCGATGTCCGAGAAGTGATCATCGATGGGCGAACAAGCGTGGTGGGGACGGCGACCGGAACGTTGTCGGGGGCGGTCGCAGGTAGCCAGATTGGAGGTAGTTTAGGCGACCTTAGCTCGGGAGCTGCCACTGGAGCAGCAGGAGGAGCTATCGCTGGGGCGGTCATTGGCCCCAAGGTAGAAAAGGCGCTGACCTCTAAGCGGGCCCAAGAATTGACGGTGCGCATGGATTCAGGAGGACTGATTGTCGTAACTCAAGAATTGCGAAAGCCCTGGTTCAATATTGGAGATCCTGTAAAAGTGGATACAAGCATGAGCGGAGCAGGCAGAGTGTATCACGCGTACGAGGATCCCTTCATCGATCCTGATACGGGAGCGTATCTCCCGGAAGATTTCGAGATACCAACTGAGTAAATACTGGTACAGATCTGCTGGATGTTGAATCCAATTTCCCCAGGCGAGCGAATTAGTGAACAGACATAACGGAAAAATGAATAAATCAGCCCGAATTTTATCGATCGTCCCCCTAACGGTAATAGCCGCTTTGCTTTATGGATGCGCTTCGGGCGGCTACGAAACGGTGCCACGCAATTCAGCGGGGACAACGCAGACGCTTGATTTGGGAACAGTGGTTGCCACTCGCAATGTAATGATAGATGGAGAGAGTTCTCAATTGGGCCTTTATGGCGGTGGCATCATGGGGAGCGCGGTGGGTTCCACGATTGGAAGTGGAGACGGGGCCGTATTGGCCAGCGCTGGTGGGGCGGTCGCCGGAGCGATCGTTGGCCAGCAAGTGGAGAAATCGCTGACCAAGAAATTGGCCCAAGAAATTACGATAGAGATGGACGATGGGAGCACGGTTGTGGTGGTCCAGGAATTGAAAGAGCCGCCTTTCAACACGGGTGACCGGGTCAGCGTGTTAGAATCGCGCGGGGGCTTTGCTCGTGTGAGGCACGAGGACTATACGCTTTCGCAATAGTAGAGAGTATCCAATAATTGGCTATCGAATGCCTCGCTGATGGTAGGGTTAATTGTCTCCAGTCAGCCCTACCATTTTATCAAACGGAAATTGACTAATTGGACACTCTCTTAGAGGGGTCTGCCGAAAGAATTTTGTTGGGGAACAACAAAAAATGGGGGAGTCTAGATTCGTCTCCCCCTTTTGGGGTTGCCTTGCTTGGCTCTGGAATTCTCACTTCCGAAGGTCCGTCCTGCCAATTGAATACGCCACAGCTATTAAGCATTTTCCAAATAGGCTGCGCTTTCGTCTAGGCCTCCAGGGCGATTTCGAGCTAGCCATAGGGTTCTGTACTCGCTGACCAATCTTTTCCGCTCTTCCTCTTGGTCCTCATGGTTGCCCGAGACTGCGTTCAGGCCTTTTTTAGCTGCGTATTTTAGAAGCTCAATCGTCAGCATGAGCTCGCTAGAGACGAGATCGCTGGCTTTCCAGGAAACTTGATCCGCTCTCGTCGAAGCAATGAAGGCTTCCAGACGCTTTCCTGCCTGTTCCAGCTCTCGATAGTTGGTATGGCTTAATTGATCATTCAGTTTCCGCCCGTTGGACATTAGCAAATCATTGAGTAGAGTTCGGTTGTCTGGCTGGTAGCTCAAGGAGTTAACGATCTCGCTGAGTTCGAATATCGCTTTTGCGGTGGCGGAGGATTTACCGGATAGGAAGGCTGTTTCGACGGCATTGTTGAGATCGAACTGGCCTTTTGAAGATTGATTCCACGAAAGGGCCGAGCTCCAAGTGATGGCGTGGTAGCTCGTGAAGGGGAAATGGTGATGGCCGAAATCCCCCCAATCCGCAAGAAGGAGGCCTTGAGCACCGTCTTTGATAGCATGTCGGCAAGCCTCTTCGATATTGAGCAAGGCATTTTGGATACGCCCACCAATGCTATTCCAAGAGGTAGTCCCCGGGGCGACGTAGAATGGAATCCCGGATTCTTTAAGGGCTTGGCATTGTTTGCCGAAAGGGTGATTCGCTTCGTACCCCCATATTATTCCTAGGCAAGTTTCTGGGAGCTCGCTGGCGAGTTCGGGCGCTTCAAGGACGATGTCGCCCCAGAACTGCATGGTTTTTCCTTTGCGCTCTACCAAATTATTAATCCGCAGGAGGTGATCTATATAGACGCGATGTTTTCCTTGCTCTTTTACAAGGCATTGGCTCCAGCCTTGGCCGAGTTCCCATGGTTCGTCGCCGCCTACGTTGATCCGATTGCTGCGATAATTGGGGAGAAGCTCATCGTAGAGTTGGCCCACGAAAGCGATCGATTCCTGGTTGGGCTTCAAGGTGCCTCCCCATTTGCGGGGGCCGAGGAGTGGGTGGATGTAGCCGTCGGGGCATTCCGCTAGATGCTTGTAGGCATCGTGTCGCAGCCAACGATCCATGTGGCCAAAAGAGTTTTGGTTGGGGACTAGCTCAATGTAGCGTTTGTAGCAATACGTATCGAGCGTTTGGATCTCCTCTGGCGTTAGGGGGGAAGCGTTCTCCCAGACCGTTTGGTGGTCTCCGTAAGCGAATGTGTGTTCCGTGTAGAGTTGCAGCTGATTGTATTTCAGGGCAGCGAGCGTATCGATCAGTTCATACAGCGAGGATTGGGTAGGAACCTTGCAGCGGCTTATATCGAGCATATAGCCTCTTTCGTGGAGGTCGGGCTCGTCCTCAATTTGCAAGCAAGGGAGGGCATGGGGGTATTGCTGGAGAATTTGGCCCAGCGTCGTGAGCCCCCGGTACCATCCAGTTTCAGAACGCGCGTTCAATGCTATTCCCTCAGGCGAGATTTTCAGTTGATAGCCCTCTTCGGAGAGAATTCCCGAATCGCCCAGCCGGCATTCGATTCGCCATTGGTAGGAGGGCTCGGCTTCGAGACGCTCGTCGATAAATGGAATTTCTCTAATTGCTGATCGAAACCGCACGCTGGCGCCCTCGCCTGCGCGGATCGCCAACGGGAGATTGCAGGGGAGCGTTCCCTTCCCCAGGTGGAGCGATTTGGGAACGGGAAAGAGGTTGAGACTATCCATTAGAGGGGACGATAGATTCGATCAGTCCGGGCAGTTGTTTGATGGACTCGAGCTCGTAGAAATTCTGGTGATCGGTGGGAGGCGACTGCACGCGCTCATGGGCCCAAGTGATGCGGTAGGGGATGTGGACGCCGTGGCCACCCAGGTTGAGGACGGGAATTATGTCCGATTTAAGGGAGTTGCCGATCATCAAGAACTGGTCGATCGGCACGTGGCTTCGCTCGAGCACGCGGGCGTACGATTCGACATTCTTATCGGAAACGACTTCCGTGTGATCAAAATACTGGGCTAGGCCAGACTTGGCGATTTTTCGCTCCTGGTCGCGAAGGTCCCCTTTCGTAATGAGGATAAGCCGGTACTTTGAAGAGAGCGTATCGAGCACGGAGTCGACGCCGTCGAATACTTCCACGGGATGCTCGAGCATATGCCGGCAATGATCGATGATGCGGCGGATTTCCTCGGCTTTGATTTCTCCATTGGTGAGATGGATAGCGGTCTCGATGCAGGACAGGGTGAAGCCCTTGATCCCATAGCCAAATAGCTCGAGATTTTTCATTTCCGTCTCGTATAGCACTTTCTCGATGGTGCTGGAGTCGTGGTACTCGGAAAGGAGCTGGCAGTACTTTTCGTGGTGGTCCTCGAAAAGGTTTTCGTTGTGCCAGAGCGTGTCGTCGGCGTCGAATCCTATGGTCGTTATGGGCCAGCTCATGGTCAAAGGTTCAAAGCAAGGACTATTGGCGAATTATCTGATTGCAAAACGAATGCGCTTCAATCGAGTCCGCATGCTTTCAGGGCGTCTTGAAAGTCGACTGGGAGTGGGGATTCAATGGTCACTAGATCCTTAGAGAAAGGATGTTCAAAACTCAGTTTGGAGGCGTGAAGAAATAGGCGGACAAAGCCGTTTCGCTCCCGAAAGGAAATGTTATGGCGAGAATCGCCGTGCGAAGTGTCGCCGATGATCGGGTGATTGATCCCGGCCAAGTGCCGTCGTAGCTGATGCCTCCGTCCAGTGCGAGGCGAGAGAATTACGAGCGAATAGCGCGTTGTTGGATAGCGTGAAGCAGGATAGTCGAGCTCGCTGTATTTGAGGACGCTGAAATGGGTTTCCGAAGCTTGGGAATCCTGGCTCTTCGACTTGCGGTTGCCGTCCAGCACCTTTCGCAAAGGGCGATCGATGATCCCAGTTTCTGGGGGAAATCCTCGCGCGATTGCCAGATACGTCTTGGCTATTCGATTCTCGGCGAACATTGCCTTGGCTTGAATCAAGGCTTCCTCATCCAAAGCGAAAAGGAGGGCCCCTGATGTGGGCTTGTCGATACGGTGAACGGGATAGACGTGCCGGCCCAGCTGGTCACGCAATAGCTGAACAGCGAATCTGGATTCGCGAGCATCGATTTTCGTTCGATGAACGAGCAGGCCTGAAGGCTTATTTACTGCTACGTAACGATTATCTTGATACAAAATATCTAGAGTTTCGTTCACTTCAATCCGAGGCGAGTCTGATTTAAAGGTATCGGTCAAGCTAGTCCTTTACGGGAGCCCTGCCATTCGACTTGCGCGGCCTTTCCTAGGCAGGATCTCATTGATCTTCAGGTATTGGAGCGCCTTCTTGGATTTTGTCGCCGTCGATTGACGTCCAGCGAAAGAGCGAGCCGCATTTGTTCTTCTTGATAGTTTTCCAAAGGCCGGGATTGTCCCTTTTTTGCAGTTGGCGCGGATTGAGGCCGTTGTTTTCGCAGCAGAGAATATCGGTGTATCCTTTGCGTTGTCTTGGTCGCCCAATGATGCGCGAGCAGGCGGCATTGTCGGTTTCGACTTCCAAACTAATTGAATCGAGTGCGAGAAAGCTGTAGGGGAGGCTACGCAGGTCGATTTCCAGTTCCTGACCGAATCGGGTCCATTCGGAACGGGTAAATGCCTCGATGGGTGGCTTGGCGAAAAAATGGCACCAATGATGGGCGTTGTCCTCTTGAGTCATCGGGCAGGCTTGATTGCCGACGCAAGGAGCGATCGGAAGAAACTGGTCGACCAGCGCCTCACGTTGCTCGATGAGCAGGTGGCTGCACCTCCAATTGCCGGGCTCGACGAAAAATAGTTGCCGAGCCCCGTTCAGTTGCCTCCTCAACTCCGATCGAAAGCCGGCGGAAAGCTCGTTAAGGGCGTGGCTCACGAGAACGATCGATTGGTCTAGGTGCTCGAACTCGGATTCTTCCGCAATACGGACGCTCAAGTTGGGAAAGCGATTTTCGAGAGCCCGTTTTGCAAAGGTAGTCGCCAAGCGTGAGTGGTCCCAGAGGGTGACTGACTCGATCGTGGCCGGCCCGATCTCTTCCAGCAAGGTCAGCGATGCGATCCCTGTGCCGCATCCCCAGTCGACAATATTCCCAGAGCGGAGACGCCAGCCAGCTTGTTTGGCCTGCCCAATAGCGTCGCCCCATTTCCAGCCGATGCGTTGACCGAAGAAACGGTGATAGAGGTCAAGGTCCTCTTCGGATTCCCAGTAATTTCCCGGATCTTCTCCTATATCCAGGAATCTTTTTCTAAGTCGGTCAAGCCGATCCCAGTCTATCGTATCTGTAGCCATTGGCAGGAAAGTCATCATAGGAATCCCCGTGGGAGTCAAACTCTCGGCTGCATGAGGAATCGCCTTTGACGAGCTGCGGCGAGACGGGCAAGCAGCCCCACTGATAAATAATTCTGTTTAGCCCATATTTTAGGGCAGCGCGTTCTCCAGATCGAGTCGGGACGTGAGACGTATGAGCAACTGCTGCCGGAGATTCGGGCTGTCTGACACACGCTAAAGGCTTGTCATGACCGGAGCCTCCGAGCAGGTATGGGGAGAGATGAAGACGATATGGAGAGTTTCGGGCTATTTGTTTCGCTACAAGTCCCTGTTTTGGCTCACCTTGACGCTGGCGGTGGCCAGTACGCTTTTCATGCTCGTCGTACCTTTGGTCACGCGGCACGTGGTCAACGAAGTCCTGCCGAAAGGGGAACTGGCGAATCTGTGGTGGGCGGTCTTGGCGATTGCTGGATGCTTCCTCTTTAGGGAGATTTTCAATTCAATGCGTATTCGGGCTAACAATACGCTCGAGCAAAAAGTGCTAGTCGATTTAAGGCGGGACCTTCATGACAAGCTAATGGAGCTTCCGATCGGCTATTTCGATAGTCGGAAATCGGGCGATATCGCCTCCAGAGTGATAGAGGATGTGCAAGACGTGGAACGGGTCATACTCGATGGCACCGAGCAGGGAAGCACGGCTCTTTTGACCGTCTTGGGAACGGCCGCTGTGCTTTTCTACTTCGAGTCTGTGTTGGCCACCCTCATGATTGTGCCAATACCCATCATGCTAATCATGGCTCGCATGCATTTTAAAGCCCAGGCCAAGAATTGGAGGAAGGTCCGAAAAGCGGCGGGAGAACTGAATTCCTTGTTGATCGAGGACATTCAAGGAAACCGGCTCATAAATTCTTTCGCTTTGAAGGATCAGGAGAAGGCTCGGTTTGACGAACGTTCCCAGGAACTGCGGGCCTATACGTTAAAATCCATGTTTCGCTGGTCTATCCATGGACCTTCCACCAATTTTGTCGTTAGCTTGGGAACGGTAGCAGTGGTTGGTTATGGAGGCTACCTATTTGCGACGCAGCCAGATCGGTTTGAAGCGGGGGATTTCCTCATGTTCTTCCAGTATTGCGCCATGCTCTACATGCCCTTGAGCCAATTGAATGGGCTGAACAATTTGATCGCTACCGGTAAAGCGTCGGGAGAGCGGGTATTCGAAATGCTGGATTATCCAGTGGAAATCCAAAGCCCGGAGCGGCCGACCAGGTTTCCGAACGGATTACTGGAGATCGATTTAAGAGAAGTGAGTTTTGGATACAAAGGAAGAGAGGCTCTGCTGTCCAATTTCTCGCTGAAGCTCGAGCGAGGCGGTGTGACCGCTCTGGTCGGCCATACCGGGGCTGGAAAATCGACCGTCGCCAACCTGCTTCAACGCTATTATGATGTCAAATCAGGGGCGGTGACTATCAATGGGATCGATGTTCGGGAGTTCGATTTGATCGACCTGCGCAAACGAATCGGAGTGGTCGCTCAGGATCCATTTCTTTTCGATGGGACCGTGCGAGACAACTTGAAGCTAGCCAAGCAAGAGGCGACCGAAGAGGAGCTCGTGTCGGCCTTGCAGGGGGCGAGCGCTTGGGAATTCGTATCGCAGCTTCCTGATAAAATGGATACGCAGATCGGAGAGCGCGGCATTCGATTGAGTATGGGAGAAAAGCAGCGATTGACGATTGCTCGAGTAATTCTCCGGAATCCGCCTTTGGTCATCCTCGACGAGGCGACATCGAGCGTGGACACCTTGACGGAGGCCAAAATTCAGAATGCCGTGGACAATTTGGTCAAGGAGCGGACGACTTTGGTTATCGCCCATCGTCTATCCACGGTGAGAAGAGCGGATCAGATTGTTGTGCTCGACAAAGGGCGGATTATCGAAAATGGAGGCCACGAGGAGCTCATTTTGCAAGGCGGACACTATGCTCGGCTCTGGGAAACCCAGACGGATCTGATTGAGGAAAACGCGTTTGATTAGCGCACATGGAACGCCAGCTTTAAGGGCTCGGGTCGCATCCTTGGCTTATGTGGAGATTTTGGATAGATACGGGTGGAACCTTTACTGATTGCCTGGCTGAATCACCTGAGGGCGATGAGCTGAGATCGAAGACGTTATCCAATTCCGCGATACGCGGTCGCGTTATAGAGAAATTGGGTCCGAGGGCATTGCGTTTAGATTTGCCGGTCGAGGCGGGAGATGATTTCTTTGCGGGCTATCGGGTGCATCTCCATGGGGAATCTGTGGGGCCGATATTGATTAACTCGTGGAAAGCCGGGGAATCGATTGCCATTTTGGAGGAAGCTGTTCCCGAACTGACCGGCGATGGGCTTTGTTCGGTACTGTCCCCGGAGGAAGCGCCGCTGTTGGCTATCCGACTATTGACGAAACAGCGGCTGGACGAGGCCTTGCCCCCATTGAAACTAAGACTTGCGACCACGCGGGCTACCAATGCCTTGCTTGAAGAGAAAGGAGCGAGGATAGCGTTCTTCGTGACTCGCGGGTTCGGCGATTTATTACGAATCGGCGACCAACGCCGACCTGATCTATTCGAGCTGGGCATTCGTAAGCGTCAACCGCTCCATGAAGTCGTGTTCGAGATTGAAGAGCGTTTGCAAGCCGATGGGGAGGTTCTAGTTGAGCTGGATGAAACGGCCTTGAAAGAGCATGCCTTGAGTTGCATCGAAAATGGGATCACGACAGGAGCGATAGCGTTTCTTCACAGCTACCGAAATCCTGACCATGAACGTCGGGCAGCTGAGGTTCTGCGGGATGCCGGTTTTGAACGCGTTTCAATATCGAGTGAACTAGCCCCCAAAATTAAGCTTTTACCGCGAGCGGAGACAGCCGTGGTCGATGCCTATTTGGCCCCAATTATGGAAGCCTATCTGGATGCCGTTGAACTCTCGGTGGGCAAGTCTAGCCTCTCGGTTATGACCAGCGCAGGTGGACTGGTCTCCAGGGCCCGCTATCGTCCCAAGGATAGCCTATTGAGTGGCCCAGCTGGTGGCGTAGTAGGCGCTAGTCGTATAGGCATGGTGGCAGGAGCCCATCGGGTCATTGCCTTCGATATGGGAGGCACGAGCACGGATGTATCGCGCTATGATGGCCGTTTCGACTATCGGTATCAGCAAACTATTGGCAGTGCCCGTGTATACGCTCCATCGTTACGGATAGAAACGGTCGCGGCTGGTGGTGGCTCGATTTGCTGGTACGACGGTTCGGCTTTGCGGATTGGCCCGGAAAGCGCCGGGGCTTCGCCAGGGCCGGCCTGCTATGGAGCAGGCGGGCCGTTGACGCTAACCGATGTTAACTTGCTTTTGGGCAGACTCGATCCCTCCGAGTTCAGCATACCTGTTTTTCCGGGCGCGGCTTCCGATCGACTTGGGGCGGTCATAGCGGAAATCAGGAGCGAAAGCGGGGAAACCCTCGCTAAAGAGGATGTCCTCAAAGGATTTCTCAAGATCGCGGACGAAAGGATGGCGGATGCGATTCGAAGCATTTCGCTTAGAGATGGGTACGACCCGTCGGAGTATGCGCTGGTCGCTTTCGGAGGGGCTGGCGGTCTTCATGCCTGTGCCATAGCGGACATTCTTGGGATGGATACGATTCTATTGCCCTCTGATGCAGGATTGTTGAGCGCATTGGGGCTGAAATTCTCGCGCATGGAGGAGTTCGCCGAGCGGCAGATCCTTAGATTGTTGTCAGCCTGCGAAGAGGAGATTCGAATTTGGATACAAGAGCTAGAAATCGAAGCAAAGAGCTCCTTGATAGAACAGGGGTCCTCTTCGAGCGAGCTTGAGCGGGGGATCGCTCAAGTAGAATTGAGATTCCAGGGGCAGGAGGCGACATTGCTTGTCGATTGGGATTCCTCGCGATCCTTGGAGAAAGGATTTCAGAAAGATTTTATCAAGCAGTATGGTTTCCTGCCCGATCAGCCAATCGAGGTTGTCTCGCTTAAGGTCTCTGTAGCCACCGAGAAATCCACGGTAGAAAAAGAGTTGTTTCCGGATGTTCCCGGTTCCCGATTGATGGGAAAAGGATTCGCTTCAAGAGACGAATTGGGCGGCAAGTTGGCTGTTGGCCCAATGTCGGTACAAGATGATTACAGCACGATCTACATAAAAGAAGGATGGAATGCGGTATTGGGGAATCTCGGAACGGTAAAGCTGTCAAAAGAGAAAGCGAAACCGAAGTCCGATTCGGCGCAAATCGAGGCAGTACAATCGGAGTTATTTACCAATCGATACCTCTCCTTGGTGAAAGAGATGGGGAGTTTGCTCGAGCGTTCCGCCTTTTCGACCAATGTTAAGGAACGGATGGATTTTAGCTGCGCTTTGCTGGATGCCGATGGCTTTTTGATCGCCAACGCTCCTCATATTCCCGTGCACTTGGGAGCGCTTGGCGTTTGCGTAAGGAGCGTTTGCGAGACGGTCGATATCGGCCCTGGAGATATCGTTGTCACTAACCATCCCGGTTTCGGGGGATCGCATTTGCCCGACGTTACCCTAATCGCGGCCGCGTTCTCCGAAGATGGGCAGCGAATTGGCTATATTGCCAATCGAGCCCATCATGCCGAGCTAGGGGGCATTGCTCCCGGCTCTATGCCGCCGCGAGCGCGATCTTTGCAAGAGGAGGGAGTGGTGATTGACCCGATGTTTCTTGCTCGAAAAGGTGTGGTCGATTGGGAACCGGTGAAGTCACTGCTGAGCAGCGCTCCTTATCCGACAAGAAATTTGCGGGAGAATCTCTCGGATCTGGCGGCCCAGTTGGCGTCCGTGAGATTTGGGGTTAGCGAGCTCGAGAAACTGGTTTTCAATGAAGGCTTCGATCGGTCGACAGGATACATGGATGGACTCAAGCGGCGAGCAAGGATAGCGATTGCGGAAGCTTTCGAGAAAATTTCGGATAGGGAAAACAGGGTTGTAGAGCAGCTAGACAACGGGGCTGCGATCTCGGTCAGTATCAAAACGATGGGGAAGGTCCGAATAATCGATTTTACTGGCAGCGCTGATGTTCAGAAGAGCAACTACAACGCGACGCCTGCTATAGTCACGAGCGCGGTGGTCTATGCGCTGCGTTTACTGGCGGGCGATTCGATCCCTTTAAACGAGGGACTTTTGGAAGATATCGACTTACGGATTCCTGAAGGGATGTTGAATCCCCGGTTTCCATCGGATCCATCAGAATGCCCTCCTGTCGTTGCCGGCAATGTCGAAGTGAGCCAGCGTATTGTGGATACGCTTCTGAAAGCCTTTGGCGTGGCGGCTTGCAGTCAAGGGACGATGAATAACCTGATTTTCGGCAACGACCATGCGAGTTATTACGAAACGATTGCCGGAGGCGAGGGAGCCACGCGCGCGAGAAATGGGGCGAGTGGAGTGCATACGCATATGACGAATACCTCGATCACCGATCCGGAAATCCTTGAATGGAGATATCCGGCTCGGATAGAGCAGTTTTCTTTGCGGAAAGGGTCGGGAGGCGAAGGAGCGCGCGAGGGTGGAGATGGATTGCTTAGGCGATTGGTCTTCACTGAAGCCGTGGAAGTTTCGCTATTGACCCAACATAGAACTCAGGCGCCATTTGGCTTGGAAGGTGGAGCGAGCGGAGCGCTGGGAGAACAGTGGAAAATAGCTCGGGACGGCAGTCGCCAATCGCTGGCGGGCAATGATACGCTGGCGTTTGAGGCGGGCGAGGCCATAGAGATTCTTACACCAGGTGGCGGAGGCTGCGGTGGGAAAACCTAGCTGAAGAGCGACTTCAAGCTTTGCAGATCGGCTTCTGTGGGCTTGTCGATAGTCTTTTTATTGGCAGCGGGTGGCGGAATTTCGGTTTGCTTAGGCGACGAACCACCCGCGTCGGCGAACTTCTCTTCAATTCGTTTCGCGGATACAGGAAAGGCGGTTCCCAATTGTTGAGCGAAAACCGACAATGCATATTCTTCGATTGTCCAAACTAGTTCTTCCTTAACTTCAGGGCTCGTATCCAGTCTCTGAAGCCGATTGCGAAGGGCATCGATTTCAGACTGGCGCTTCTCGTCCCGTTGCGGATCTTTTTCTTGAGCCGTTTGTCGAATCTTGACTGCTTCCAAGTAGCGCGGAAGGCGGTTGAAAGCCCAATGAGGCGTTTGGGTTAGCAAATCCGGGGGAGCGATACGGTCGACTTCTTTGCGCAGCTTTTTGGAAAGCCCTTTGTCGACGATCAGCAATTGCCGTAGCTCCAGGATTTCTCTCAGCTGGTCGACAAGCTTATAGGCAAGGCCCCTGGAAAGCTCTTTTGCCTGGGTCGCCACTTCTCGAATCAAGTCGGGATCTATCGTATTGATATTATGGGTGCAGAGAAAGCGTTTTAGATGGCAGTAAGCCTGGTCTTGGATCTCTTGAATGGGGGCGAAGGTTGCAAGTACAGGGCCGATCTTGGCGAGATCCCGCAAGTCCTCTTGAATCCAGGCCAGTTCCCTTCGAAGTTCGACCTCGATCAGTCGTGCGATCCCTCTCCAGTTCTGACGACGGGCCTCAGCCAGATTATCCATCAATGACAACCGCAATTCTCCAGACCGAAAAACCAGAGCGGGAAATGCGGTAACAGGGATGCCGTTGCGTTCGCCGATAACCACCTTGGCTTGGCAATAATCAAGGTCGGTTAATTCCCTGATAGGCCTTTCCCATTCTTTGCGGGCTTTTTTCCAAATATCTACTATGGCCGTTTCATCGGAAGGGTCTGATACGTTTTCCCATCCAGCAATAATATCGTGAATACGTTTAGCCGATCGCTCCTCTATTACGGTCTCGCCTTTCGAATCATGAACTTGCACGCGAATTTGCAGGTGACGGGGAATCGCGTTATCGACCCAATCGCTAATATAAGTTTCGATTCCATATTCAGATTTAAGATGCGATTTCAGAGCCTCTATGAGCGTACGCCCTCCTGCCTTGAGGGTGGAAGCGATCTGTTTGGCGGTTTCGGATAGGGGCTGCAGTTTTCGGCGATGCTCTTTGGGAAGAGACTTGATGAGGTGGAGGATTTTCGATTCTAGGTGTCCGGGCACTAGCCAATCTAGGGTAGGGTCATCTATGAGTTCCGCTTTTTCGTAAGGAATTCGCAGCGTAACGCCGTCGTCTTCCTCCCCCGGCTTGTATTGATAGTCCAAAGGCAACGCTGTGTTTTCCAGCGCTGCGGTTTCGGGAAAGCCCGAAAGGCTTAGCGGTTTGTTGGGGTTGGGGGAGAGGTCCTTTTCCGACATGAAAAGCGATTCGCTAGCGGGGGCGTCAGCTCGCTTGAGCCATCGATTTAGATCGGCAATCGAGCCAATGTTTTCGAGTCGGCTTTCATAAAACCGGTAGGCCGCCTCCTCGATCCCAATCCAGCTTTGCATTTGCAAGGTGGTTTGGGCATTTTGAATGCGGTTCTTCAGCTTTCGATTGGCATCCACGAATTCATGTGGGGCTTGGAAATCCTCGTTCAGCAAGGCTTCTCGGATGAAAATTTCCGTAGCGTCTTTCGGATTAATTCTAACGTATGAAACTGTCTTGCGCTGTAACTCCAATCCATGGATACGGATGCTCTCCTGGCAAACGACGCGGCCCTGTTGGTTGTCGAACCCTGGCTGACTATGGGAGCGTTTGATGATGGATCCGCCAATCTGGACCAGCCATGTGGGATCGATAGCGGCAACGGTTCGGGCATAGAGACGGCTGGTTTCAACGATCTCTCCGGCCAAAATCCAATTGGGGCTGGGGGATTTGGATTCGAGGGCCCTTTTTTGGCTCTCGCTCTTGGCCTGCATGGCTTTGCGGTTGAACAGTCCCGAACCGGGGAAAATCATGGCTTTCCGATTTCCCGTGCACAGATAGATATTCGCTTCCTCCTTTCGTCCGGGGTTGGCGAGGAGGCCGGTAGCTAGAGAGATATGGATAGCCCGATATTCGATCCCGCCAAATTTTCTGAGTTCCAGCTTCTCTTTCGGATTTTTGTATTCAGGAATGCGATGCGTAATTTTGTTGCGCCTTTCGAACTCGGCAAGAGATCGGCTGAGCTGCCGCTTAACATCGATCCACTCGCGTATCCGCAAGTAGGATAGAAAGTGCTTCTTGCAGAATTTTCGCAAATTGTTTTGGGTTAGCCGTTCAAATTCCTCGTGAGCGGATTCCCATATATTGAGAAGCGTGAGGAAGTCCGATTCGCGATGGACGAATCGATTGTGAGCCGTTCGGGCCGCTTCCTCTTTCCCCACAGGGCGCTCTCGAGGATCCTGTATGGATAGAGCGGATGCGATAACGAGAACTTGATCGACAACGCCCTCCCTCTCCGCTTGCAGCAGCATCCGTCCAGCAGTAGGGTCGATCGGGAGTTTCGCTAGCTTTCTTCCGTGAGGAGTTAGCTTCCGTTTATCGTCGATAGCGCCGAGCTCTTGCAGCAAGGCGTATCCCGATTTGATGGCTCCAGGAGAGGGAGGATCGATAAAAGGAAAGGCCTCGATATCTCCTAGCTTAGCAGCCTCCATGCGGAGAATCACTTCGGCCAGATTCGATCGCTGAATTTCAGGAGTAGTAAACTCAATTCGCTTTTCGAAGTCAGATTCCGAATACAGACGTATGCAAATGCCATCCTGGACGCGTCCACAACGGCCCTTGCGTTGATTGGCGCTGCTCTGCGATACCTTTTCAATGGGCAGGCGTTTGGTGCGAGCTTTGGGATTGTAGCGACTGGTTCGAGCCAGACCTGAGTCGATAACGAAACGAATCCCGGGAATAGTGAGCGATGTTTCGGCAATATTCGTGGCCAAAACGATCTTCCGATATTCGGATGGAGCGAAGATGCGCTGCTGATCTCCGCTGGAGAGGCGCCCAAAGCAAGGAAGAATGTCGAAGCGGTTGCCCAGCCGGCCTTCTAGTAGATCTCTTGTCTCCCAAATGTCTTTTTCGGTTGGAAGAAAGACGAGAATATCCCCTTGTTTGAATTCCTCAATTACTCGATCTATCGATTCCGCGACGCCATCGATCACGGTAAATTCGCCGCTATCCTCCAGTAATTCATCGAGGGGAGCATAGATGACATCGACCGGATAGACCCTTCCGGACACCTCGACAACTGGGGCGTTATCGAAGGCTTTGGAAAATTTTTCGATGTCGATGGTGGCCGACGTGATAATGATCTTCAGATCTGTTCGACGCCTGCGGAGCTGATTAAGATGGCCCAGAAGAAAGTCGATGTTAAGGCTTCGCTCGTGGGCTTCATCGATGATGATGGTGTCGTATTCCGACATTGACGGATCTGATTGAATTTCTGCCAGGAGCATGCCATCAGTGAGGAACTTGATCCGCGTCTCTTTGCTAGTTTCGTCGGAAAAGCGGATTTTGGAACCGACCTCCCTCCCGTATTTGACCTTCAATTCTTCGGAAACGCGTCTGGCGATGGAAAGGGCAGCGACACGACGAGGTTGGGTACAAGCGATTCGCCTTTTTTGTCCTCTTCCAGCCTCGAGACACATTTTTGGGATCTGAGTAGTCTTCCCAGAGCCCGTTTCTCCGGATAGAATGATCACCGAATGACGGCGAATCGCTTCGATGATCTCATCACGCCGCTTTGAGATGGGCAAATCGCCCGGATACTGGATGGGGGCTGGGTTCCAATTGCGACGTTGGCCAACCCCCTTTTGCCTGCGAGTTTTATCGTTCATCGCTTTAGCTAGGACCAATTTATAAGCTCTTTTGGCGTAGATTGTCAGCTAGATGAGTCCAGATAGAAAGGGCCTGTGACCATTCCTTATTGCTGGGAAAGGAATCGCAGCTCCAGTGAATCCTGCCGCTCGCCTCGACTAAAATCATACGGGCGGCCGTTCGATATTCAGGGCCAAGCACTGTGGACCGCGCTTTCATGAAATCCTCCTTCATAAGCTTAGAGGCGATTCGTCGCTTGACTTCGGAGGATTGTTCCCAGGCGAAATTTATTATCCAAAAAGCGTCTTGCTTGGCGCTGGCCAAGGTGGCGCATTGCAACGTCTCTTTGAGATCATTGTCAGAATGCGATGTAATTATGAATACGGGCTGCCGCTCTACAGCGACGGTCTCGCCCGCGAAGGAATCGAATCGAAATAGCTCTTCTTTGCCGTATCCCGTACTGAGGACCGAGCCCATCACGATCAGGGAGAACAGAGTTATTTTGCCTAACGAATTTTTGGGTCGCCTCATAGTCATTCGCTGTTTTGCCGATTTATAGAAAAGCCATTCAAAGTTAAGCCGGGAGATCCGAAACGTTGCTCGATCCATTTTTGGCGAAACCAGCGATGCAGTGAACTGGCCACCGGGAAACCAAGTAGCAAATAGGGTCCCATCCCTGCGATCAGAGCCCAGGTTTCGTTCAAATACTGCTGAATCAGGGCCATTGTTGCGTCCCGTTTTTGTCAAGGCGGCGAATCGATGTCGAGAGATCCCCGAACAGCTTCTTTGCGACCGGGCTCGAGACTATTTGTTCTTGGCGGCGTCGCGAATAGAGACCGGTAGCCGGACGCGGGCAATCAAACCGCTCGGCGACGCAGGCACTATATCCAAGTGTCCGCCTTTCAGAGCTAGTTGCGTGCGGATCTGGAAAAGACCGATTTTATTTAGAGGGGCGTTGACGCTTTTCAGCTTATCGTCGATGCCGACTCCATCATCTTCTACTTGCAGCACCCATTCGTCTTCGTCGCGAAAGAGGGAAACGATACAAAGCTGGGCCCGAGAGTGGCGTACCACATTCGTCAGCAATTCCTTGAGGATTTCGAAAAGCAGATCCCTCTTTTCCTCCATCTCGATAGCGTGTTCATCGTCGATGGAGATGGTTGCGTCGATCGCGTTCTCGCTGCGGGCCATTTCGACTAGTCTTATAGCCGCACCGATGAATCCTTCCTTGGCGGGGTTGGGTGGGCTGTAGTCAGCCACTGGTTCTTGAGCGAAATCGAAGGGGAGGGATTCTTGTTTAGGGATGGCGGCCTTCTTTTTGGCTACCGACTTGGCTACCTCTCTATAGGCTGTTTTCTTGTCGATGCTTAGAACTTCGTCGGGCTCGCTCCTCGGTTTGTTTTCCTCCTCTAGCGATTCATTGGCCGCTTCGCTAGATAGATTGGGAATCTCCACTTTTTGCTCGGCCTCGCGGGCATCGCCTTGATTCGAGGCGAATTCTTCGGCTAGGGCTTTCAGCTTTTGGTCCGCTTTCCGGAAAGCCTCCTCTCTGGCTTCCAAGGCCTCTTGGATTGCCTGGTTCGCCTCGGCAATCCGATCGTACAACTCATTTGCCTTGGGAATCTCGCGAATGACGCCTATTATTGACGTTTCCTCGAAGGCGTTGCCTTTCCAAATTCGCCCCTTCAATTCCAAGGAACGCAGAGGCATTTGGTCGTCGTTCACGCGGATGCGGCATTCAACCAAATCGTTCTTGAGGGGAAATCGGTCCAGAGCCTCTGAGAGAGCAGTTTGATCTTCTGGGAAGACCCGCTCGACAAGTTCATCCAGAGGCAATTCGGCCGGGCTGCTGGGCAGTTTCAGCAATGCCAGAGCGATGGGGTCCAAGACAATCCGGTCTCTCCTTGGGTAGTATGTCCAGGAGCCCATTCGAGCCGCTTGCATGGACAGGTTCAGTCGCGATTCCAGAAGGGCCCTCTCGGATGCTAGGGTAGCCCGATGGAGCGTGGATCGAATGGACGATTCGATCAGCGAAGGTGACAAGTCATCGATGCAAATGACATCGTCAACCCCGCTGGGCCGAATGAATTCGGAACGATGCAATCGCCTCCGAGACATCAGCCCAAGGATGGGTTTCTCGAATCCAACCGCCCGAAATCGCTCGACTTCGGACTCAGGGTTCTCGAATTCGTCCAGTTGGAGAATGAGCAGGTCGAAAGCGCAAGCTCGAAGCATATTGCGAGCATCGTTCGTAGTGGCGCAGCGCTGAAGCTTGTATTCGGCCAGCCGGGACCGTTTTAAATCCGCCCGCAATGTTGCCGCATCATCCTCGTCGCTAACAACCGCCAGCATGAAGAGCGTCCCGCTTAGCTCTTCAATAGCGGGTCGCGAAGTCTTCTTCAGACTGCCTTTATCTGTTGGAGACTCCGGTTTCGACATTAGCGGATAGGTGCCCGAATCGTGTATTAATGATTCGGCAAAGGGATCTGGTGGACTGAAAGATGGCTCTCGAGGCTGGGTTTAGGAGGGAATTAGAGACTTAATAGAGATGCCCGATTTTGGCTTCGGACGGGCAAACCAGTATCGAATACAAGGCGTCTGGCAGGTTTGTAGATGAAGTTTGGACGTTCTTGCTCCAGTGTGGTTTCGCAATCTTCTGTAGGTTCCATTAAGGGCTCGGTCTCCGATTTCCAAATATAAGTAAAAACGCTAAAAGTTATTCACACGTTATTTACTGAGCAAGAACTGTCGCGTTTCTAAACCAATGGTTGTAGGAATTCCCTGATGCAGGAGTTTTTGGGGACCAGATTGTGCAGATAGCCGTATTTGGCGTTGATTTGGCCAGGTCGAGCCGCCCAGCCCCGGCATTCCCACAGTCGCGCTTGGCGTCAACTTAGTTGAAGGTCGTCGATTATTTTGTGCAGGAAGCTCGCTGGCGAGCGAATCAACGAGGGACGACTCCGGGGAAACAATCGCTCGCCAGCGAGCTTCCTGCACTTAGAGCGCCTCAAGCTAACGCCAATACGCGATTGCAGGAGCGAGCTAAGTTCGATGGAATAATTCTCGAAATCGTAACCAACGGATTGACTGCGCAATTTCCTCCCACTAAGGGTCTGGAATAAAATGTCTACAGAGGCTTCTGCATCCCCACCTCCATCGGAGGAACTCATCAAAGACGCGGTCATTAGGCTAGCGGGTAATTCCCAAGACGGGATTCAATCCATCGGCGGTTTTCTCGCTAGATTGGCTGGCCGTAGCGCGCAGGAAGTCATGACCTACATGACGATTCCGGCCACTATTTCGGGTGGTCCTTCGATATTCCAGGTTCGCATGGGAACCGGAGAAGTGCTCTCAGCTGGTGACGAGGCTGATTTTCTAGTGGCCTTTTATCAGCACAGTTACGACGACCACATATCGCACTTAAAGGACGGTGGCGTACTTTTGTACGACTCGGACCATGTCGATCCAGACGAAGACGATAATCGCTTTCTCAAGGTCGGAGTTCCCATAGCCGCTTTGACGGTGGAGGCGCTGGGCGGATCGACGAGAGAAAAGGGGAAAAACATTTTCACTTTGGGATTGCTTGCCCGGATCTTCAAGCTGGACGTCGATAAGCTCAGGGGAATTTTCAAGGAGCGTTTCGGCTCCAAGTCCGAGGACATCCTTCGGAATGCTAACCTAGCTTTCGATGCAGGTTATTCGTATCCGATCGATAATGTCATGGATCGGTACTATGCCTTTTCGGCCCCTGAAGAATCTGGCCCTCCGCAAGTGACGATGGACGGCAACACGGCTATCGTGTTGGGTCTCTTGACCGGGGGGGTCCGCCATGGAGCCGGCTATCCGATCACGCCTTGGTCCACTATCATGGAGATGCTTCGGTCGCAGCTGCCAAAGTACGGGGGGACGTTTGTGCAAGCGGAAGATGAAATAGCGGCTGCTTCGATCGCCATTGGGTTTTCCTACGCGGGCCGGTTAGCGGTAACCGGAAGTTCGGGCCCAGGAATTTCGCTGAAGCTAGAGTCATTGGGCTGGGCCTCGATGGCGGAGATCCCGCTTATTGTAATCAATATTCAACGAGGGGGTCCAAGCACGGGATTGCCGACAAATGTGGAGCAGAGCGACTTGATGCAGGCAATTTATGGCAGCCATGGCGATTGCCCGCGAATCGTGTTGGCTGCTCAGAATGTTGAGGACTGCTTTTACACGGCTTTGGAGGCCACCAAGATTGCCCGAGCCTACAGCGTCCCTGTATTTGTTCTTTCGGACATGTCCATGGCTTCCCGCATTGAGGCGTTTGACGAGCCGGATTTGGATAGTTTGATAGTCGAGCCGGAGCTTAACACCGAGGATCGTCCAGCGGACTTTAAGCCTTACGATCTGAATCGCATAACGCGCCACGCGCCTCCGGGAACTTGGATAGAAGGGGGCAAGTTCCCCCAAGTGACGGGGTTGGAACATGACGAGACCGGTCACCCATCCGCTAATCCGGAAATGCACGTCAAGATGATGGCTAAACGCCGGGACAAGATTAAGGCCTTTGCCGACTCGTTGGATGCGACCGAAGTTTTCGGCGATCAGGAAGGCGATACTTTGGTCGTTGGCTGGGGTAGTACTTGGGGCCCGATAAGGGAAACGGTCATACGTGAAAGAAGCGATGGCAAGAAGATGGGCCACTTGCATCTCCGCTATGTGAATCCTTTACCCAATGACGTGGACGAAATTTTCAGTCGCTATAAGGACATTATTGTGGTCGAGATGAACGATCAAGGCCTTTATGGATTTGGCCAGCTAGCGACCTTGCTGCGGGCTAAAACCTGCAATCCAGCTATCAGAAGCTTAGCGAAAACCGACGGTTTGACCTTCAAGATTCGCGAAATCAAAAAGGGAATCCAGTCCAGTTAGCCACATTCCCCGGAAATATAGTCTAAGAAACTTTAAACGAAAGCCTGTATACAATGAGTGCATCTCCCGCCCCTGAAACCGTCGAGCGCGGTAAGATAACGAAAAAAGGCATAGCCGCGGATCATCCGACCTGGTGCCCCGGTTGCGGTGACTTTGCCGTGCTGGCAGCGTTTTTCAAGACCCTGGAAAAGCTGCAGTTCCCGCAAGAAAACATAGTGACCATAGCTGGAATCGGCTGCTCATCGCGTTTTCCCTACTTTGTAAACACTCACGGCGGCCATTTCATTCACGGAAGAGCTTTGCCGTTCGCTACCGGCGTTAGCCTTGGCCGAGACGACTTGCATGTATTCGTTTTCGGCGGCGATGGCGACGGGTTTTCCATCGGAGGCAATCACCTGGACCATGCTGGAAGAAAAAACATCCGACTCACCTACGTGATAATGGACAATTTCGTCTACGGCCTCACCAAGAAGCAAACCTCGCCGACGTCACCACAAGGATTTCGTTCGAAGACGGATCCCACGGGAGCCATCGACCGGCCAACGAATCCGATGCGGAAGTTGCTCTCGAGCGGGGCCACGTTTGTGGCTCGCACGCATGCCACGCAGATCAAGCATATGATGGAAATGTATGAGCGGGCTATTCAGCACGACGGTTTTTCGGTTGTGGAATGTTTGAGCGAATGCGTGGAATTCTACAAAGGGGCCTTCGACGCAGCGGTGCCTCGAAAGGGCGGCGCTTTCGAAGTGATCGATGAAAACGAACACGACGTGACGAACATGGCGAGCGCCCTCGCTTTAGCGGAAGAGGATTGGCCAGGGAAATTTGGCGTCTACTACCAAAAGCCAGAGCCTACTAAGAACGAATTAGAGCAGAAACTCATCGAAACCGCTCGGGCCAAGACCAAGGGCGCCAGCGATCTAGATCTTCTCAAAAAGACGTTTGCCCACATGAAATAGGAGTCTCGTTTGGAACGCTCGACGCCGGCTAGCCGGTGAATGACTCCATTGATTTCAGACGAAGAAAGCCCGGTTCGAAAACCGGGCTTTCTTCGTTAGCCAACCAACTAAGAATGAAAGTTGATAGGGTGTGGCGAGTGAAGATGGCGAAGTCTTTAGATTCCTGGGTGCCTTGCTCTTCTATTTTGCTTAAATCGGATGGCGTGGACGGCGCTTAATGGCTATTTATGTATAAATCAGTACGTTAGAGGAATTCCGGAATTCGCGAATAGGCGCAATTGCCCATCGGATACGCCTGGGAAAGGGGAATTGGCCTCATGAGTTCAGTCGTACCCGAAGGGGACGCGGCCGTTGCTTTGCCTGAATGGCAGCGATTTCTGAGCGTCCATAGCCTATTTTTAGGTAGAGGGCACTTTGAGATCGCCCACTATATTACTGCCTCAGGAATCTTTTGCAGCTCCAGCCGGGATCCTCGGGAATGCTTGCCATGTTTAAGGCATTGGACACGATTTTACGTTGTCCGAACTGGGAGTTTTTTGTGATTAAAAGGAGACATGCAATTTCAAGATCACTGCGAACGTGGGTAGTGGTGAGCATACTCGGCATGGGGCAAATCGGTTTCTTACAGCCAGTGTTGCATGCTCAAGTCTCTCGGACTGGAATAGATTCAACAGAGAGCGACAAGCAGCTAGAAAACTCTAATCAAACTGCGGAAATCGACGCGGTTGCCTTGGAGACGGACAAGCAGAAGTCGAAAACGAAACCGGCTCTACAGAAAGCGATTCGAATTCCCCTAGAGGGAGATGACCGGTTTACCAAGAATGGGGTGGAGTACCGCAAGCAGTGGGGGTTTAAGGCAGGGGTTGCAAGGCTCTATCCCCCATTATACATTGGTTGGGAAAACGGAATGGAAGTAAAAGGCCTTTATGAAGAGTATGCGGCGAAAGGAGAAGCTGGATACACGCTTTCCAGCATTTTCTACAACCAGCGGTACTTCAAGGATACCGGTTCCGAATTCGTGAATAATTTCGTTCTTCTCTGGGTCCCGGAACGCTACGCCTTCTCGGTGTTCGATAGAAGCGCTTTTGAGGCCTTCAAAAATTCCACCAAGGAAAATATAATCGAGGCTCGAAAACAGTACGCCGATCGGGATAAGTTCGAATCGTTCGATGACTATATCGCTTTCAAATTTGGCCGCGACGAGGAAATGGAAGACTTCGTGGATGGCTATTGGATTGTGGCAGATGAAAACGACTATCGCCTAACCTACTTCTATACTTCAGAATTTATCGGAACGGAAAAGAGGAGCAAACAAGCTTTCAAGCGTCCCCTAATAGCCACTACAAGCTACATGCTTGTTAGCAATAAGCTGCTTAAGATGGATATTGTCAAAGAATTTGATGGACGGGATGATATTCCCATTCTGCTTCAATTCACTGCCAATTTGCATAGGGATTTGGAATTGGTTAACCGATACGAGGCTCCCCGCTCCCGCAGGTAAGTAGACCAAAGCGTCGGCATTGCCCCACAACAGTTACCTACGCCCGAGCCCTTCTCGATTCCAGCCATTTTACCAAACTTTTTTGCGTGCGTTAAAAGTAGCGCAGAGCTTCAGCTCGCGTGAGTTTGCGCTTTTATTGCAAAGTGCAGTTTAAGGCGCGGCGCTACCATAAATGCTCTGAGGATCTTTACTTTCCCGATTCGATCTATAGGGGTCTATCCGATGAGCTTGAACCGGTATGAACGCATCTTGATGGACTATTTGGAAAACCATGCGGAAGAGAAGCATTACTGGGAGGCTCGGGTTTCGGAAATCGATAGGCGGGGAGGGCGCCGCGAATCGAAGGTGCTGGATCTCAATAGCTCACTTTGGGAGTATTTTGAGGAGCGATCGCGCTTCGAGTCTCCTTTTAGGGAGCTCGTAATCCATGAAGGCAGCAAGAAGACCAGCATGCTCAATCTCTCCGAATACTTGCTTCGAATGTGGACGTCCCCGGTGCCGAAGAAACGTTCCCGCTGATAGAAAACTGTTATTAACCGCTGCGTGATTGGCGGCGGGATATGATGTAGCCATGACACTGAAAATGGTAACGTTACCATTTTCAGTGTCATGTAGTTAGTCTCGAGTCGAGGGGTAATCCAATCATTGGCTACTGCGAGTTATTAGAAACCTCTTTGCGGCGACGCTTTTCCAGTTTCTCTTCTCTCCAGGCGGATCGTTCCTCTGCGGTCATGCCGATGTGCTTTCGGTGGAGCTTTTGGCTGATTTCCATTTGCTTTTGCCGTTGAGCAGCTCGTTTGCGTTGCTCGGAGCTGAGCGTCTCAAAGCAGTGCGGGCAGCTTATGCCCTCTTCGTATTTCGGAGATAGTTTGTCTTCTTCGGATACGGCGTGCCGACAAGCATGGCACATGTCGAAATCACCGGGCTCGAGCTGGTGGTTTACTGTTACTCGATTGTCGAAAACAAAGCAATCGCCTCGCCAGAGGCTATCGGCGGGATTTATCTTTTCCAGGTAATTCAAGATGCCTCCATTTAAATGATACACTTTCTTGAAACCCTGTTTCAGGAGAAGCGAGGTCGACTTTTCGCAGCGAATGCCGCCTGTGCAGAACATGGCGATCGGTTGATCCTTTTTGTCGGCGAGCTCTGCGTCGACATAGTGAGGGAAATCGCGAAAGTTCTTGGTATGCGGATTAGCGGCTCCCTGGAAGGTGCCCAAATCGTATTCATAGTCGTTGCGGGTATCGATGAGGGTGACCTTGGGATCGGAAATGAGATCATTCCATTTCTCGGGATCGACATACTCGCCGACTTGGTCATTGGGATTAACATCCGGTCGCCCCAGACGGACGATTTCCTTTTTCAGCCGGACCTTCATTCGATAAAAAGGGATTTCTGAAGCCTTGGAATATTTGATAGACAATCTTCCGATGGCGGGATCCGACTGAATATATTCCAAGACTTTCTCGAGCCCGTCGCTTGGCCCAGCGATGGTGGAATTGATTCCTTCTTCAGCCAAGAGTATGGTTCCTCTTACGCTCAGGGCTTCGCAAAATGCCCGCAGCGGCTCCCGGCGCTCCTGGTAGTCGGGCAAGGAAACGAATTTATAGAAAGCGGCGATTTTGTAGGTCTCACGACTCATGGAACCAAGGTTTTTGCAGCGACTGAGCATTGAAATCAACTTTTTTGGAGCCGTGGATCGATTGGCGGCAAGCGGGCTTCAGTTGACTGAGCTATCAGAATCGCTCAATGAGAAAGGCGATGATTGAATTGTCGAGCAAGGAAAAGGCCGAATTGAGAAGCGCTGCCCAGCGTTTGAAGCCGGCGATACATATGGGAAAGAATGGGCTAACGCCTCACTTGCTAGAAGAGCTCAACAAGGTTCTCGATTCCGATAAGCTGGTCAAAATCGCCTTTAAAGAGGGTCGGGATGCTATGGAAGCTTTGGTCGGGAAGATTGAGGCGGCAACGGCGTCGGTGTGCGTGGGTGGCGTTGGGAAACGGCGCAGCTTTTACCGGGAGAAATCCGATGCGTAGTGGCAATCTCAGCTTTCGCATCGCTAGCAAGCGAGCTTCCGACACTAGAAATTCTGGGCACTAAAGCACTTCCAGAGCCAGTAGGGTTTTGTCATCCTGGGAGGCGCCTCCTTGGGCGTGAGTGGCAACGACAGCGAAGGCGTTTTCAGGCACGTCTTCGAAGCTTCCTCGCCAAATTTGGGGAAATTGTTGGGCGAAACCACTGAGCCCCAGCATCTCTCCGGCCTGGTTTTCCGCTTCATAGATCCCGTCGGTTATAAATACGAGACGTTCGCCCTGCGAGAGTTTGAAAAGGCGTTCCTCGTAAATGTAGTCGGCCTGAATTCCTAAGGGAAGCCCCTCGGCGTTTAGTTGTTCCGGGAGGTGCTCGGTCGCTCGGCTAAGAAAGGCGGGACAATGCCCGGCGCTAGCGAGTTTGAGGCTCTTATCTCGATAGCAGAAGTAGGCCGCTTGAGCGGTGATAAACATGTTAAGGTGGCCGAGTTCGGAATGGAATTGCTCGTTGATTTGAGATAGAAGCCATCCGGGGGTTTCAGCCAAGTTGAGGCGAGATCGTATTGCTGTCCTAAATATAGTTGCTAGCAGGGCTGCTGGCACTCCTTTGCCCATGACGTCCGCTATGATGAGCAACAGGCCATGGCCTTTGATTTCGATGCTGTCTATGTAGTCGCCTCCTACCGCTTGGGCGGCTATGCATCGGCCTGTAATGCGGCAGTGATGGCTCTGCGGAAACTCGGACGGCAATAGAGATCGTTGGATCTCCGATGCGATCTCGAGCTGGGCTTTCGAGCGCTCGATCTCTTTGCGATGCCTTTCAGAGTCGGTTTTGGCGATGGACAGGGCTAGCAATTGATTGAAAATGCGAATCGATCGGGCGATAGTCGTTTCGATTTCGCCTATGCGGTCTACAGGTAATTGAATCGCCGTCGCTCCCAAGTGGTCTCCTTGGCAGGAAATGGGAGCGATAAGAGCGCATCGGTTTGGAGAAAATAGTGGATCTTTTGGGTCAAGCGCCTGGCAATCGACAACGATTTGCTCCCGTTGATCGCGGTAGGCGCGGGTAATGGGAAGGCTAGCGTGCTCCACCAGAGAGATCGAATCGGTTTCTTCGCTGAAAGCCTTTACCAGCCGGTTTCCGCGTAGCAGCCAGATATCGGCTCGCGGCAGCTCAAAGGTGGACCGCAAACGCTCCAGGCTTCGGCTGAGAGCTCCGTCTAGCGTGGAAGTCGAACAGATGTCGTCGGCAAACCCTTGCAGAGCGGATAGCTCGGCGTAGCTTTGGTTCAGTTCGCTAGAAAGGTTTTGCAGCGACTCGTAGAGCTCTTGCATCTTGGTAAGGGCGTTGCGCGGAGGGGAAAGCGATTTGCTCAGACAAATCTTGTGTCCATGTTCTGATGACGCGTGTTCCACTCGATCGAAAACGGTATCGATTAAGTAAAGACCCCTGCCGGATTCGTTCAACTGGTTTTCGGGCAGGCGGGCTCGATGGTTCCCAGGGTTAAAGCAGCCCGGATCTTCGATTTCAATGGCTAGATTTTCGTCGCTCCATGTCCACTCTACGAATACAGTTTTGGTTGGGTCGTTTTGGCAACCGTGCTTAATGGCGTTATTGAGGGCCTCGCAGAAACCGAGTTCCAGTGAAGCCCATTCGATAGGATCCAGCAATCTGAGCTGGCAATACTCTTTCAGGAGTTTGGCAACCGCGGAAACGTTTGCCAAGTCTGCCGGGACTTTGCACTGGGACCTGTTTGAGCACTGGAGCCGATCCATGGATTCAGGCGAATCGTTTGAAGGCCAGTTTCCAGAAGTTGCGGCGAATCATTCTGGAAATATTCTTTTCCGCTTCCAGAGCTTGGTAGGAAGCGTGTATCCATTCGTTTGTATCAGACGCCTCATGGCATCCGTGGAGATCCGCTAGGGATAACAGGCCCGGAGACGACTCCTTGAGGCGCTGTCCCAGTTCGGGATCGTTTTCGATCTCCCATTCGATGGGGCGAGGCAATATGCCGATTAGCCGCATTCGACCTTTGAAGACCTCCTTTAACCAGTGCCAGCGACGGCATAGGAGACGCCCATTGGCTCCTGTTTTCAACCGCAGTTTACCTCCGCGACCATCGTGGGCTTCGATGGTGATCCAATCGATTCTAGAAAGAGCGATTAGAGGAGAAATGAAAGCGAAAAGGAGAATCGCTATAATCCGCTCCTTGATAGGCGCCTTCTTCGTTCGGCCAGCCAGGTCGCTCAATATAAAACTATCCGATATGTTTACGCGGCAGCCGCGTTCGATGTCCATCAACAACCGGCCATCGACTGCGACTTGACGAAGGTTCGTGTTTCTACCGACCAGGGTTCCAGGGAGAACGACGGAATCTCTGACAATAGCGTTGCTGTCGATAATCGTGTTTTCGGCGATACAGGCGTTGGGGCCGATTTGGGCGCCATCGGCAATGTCGCACTTTCCTTGAATCCAGTAAGGCGCCTTGAGGATGGCTTTGGGGCTAATGCGTGACTGCGGCCCCACCCAGCCTTGCGGGCATTGCTGATTCTCAATATGAAACTCGTGCTCGTCGATACGTTCGAGCCAGGCCATATTCAATGAAAGCCAATGCTTCTGCAAGTCGGCAGGGGATTCTAGTGATCCCCAAATCTTGTTATCCTGGGGCAAGCCAATTGCGGGAATCGCATCCTCCGGAGCCATATCATCCGAGGCGATGGATGTGATAGAAAGGCTGCGCGACCAATAAGATCCGTCCTTTAGAAAGCGCCTTACTTCAGTTGGCCGATCGGATACGAACAATTCAACCCGCTCGACACTGCTCGATACGGCGTGATCCATCCAATGGGCAATAAAAGGCTGATTCCCGATTGGCCAGAGGCAGAACGGTTCCGCGTTGCGCCAAATTACGTCGAGATGGCTCCAATTAGGAACCAGAAGCGTCCATCCTCTTTTCATGGGATTAGTAGGCCCCTTTGCCCAATAGAACGGCGGGCACGGTTAGGAAAAGGAGTTTGATATCAACCCAGAGATTCCGCGATTTGATGTATTCAATATCCAACCTCACTTGGTTTTCGAAAGCGAGGTCGGTTCGTCCGCCCACTTGCCAGAAGCAGGTAAGGCCTGGTTTAGCCAGAAGCCGGCGCCGCTCTTCTACCGTGTAGTCGGCGACCTCTGCGGGCACGACAGGGCGGGGGCCGACAATAGACATGTCGCCCAGAAACACATTCCAAAACTGTGGCAACTCATCAACTGAGTACTTGCGAATGACGCGCCCTATTTTCGTGATGCGAGGATCGCCGCTCAGCTTCATCTCGATGGTGTCTTTAGCCTTGTTTTCCTCGATCGTTTTCTGGGCTACCGCTTCCGCGTCAATCACCATAGAGCGGAATTTCCAAATGAGGAATGGGTCGCCTTTCAGCCCGATCCGCTTTTGCTTGAAAAAGATGGGCCCTCGATCCTCCAGCTTTATGAGGATGGCAGTGGCGGCGAAAACAGGGGTAAGGCAGATCAATGCAAGTCCGGACCCGATCATGTCGAATAGGCGTTTTAGGGTGGAAGCTCCGCCAACGACTGCCACCCAAGTGAATCGCTTGAGGCGAATCCTCAGCGTATTGCGGAGCTTGCCAGACGGGGTTGCCGCGTCTGTCCAATAGGCCGCGATTTCCGAATCCGATTCATGGGAATTGTTGTTCATACTGACCGTTCTTCTTTCGTAGATCGGCTGAAAATGAGTATTCAAAAGCTATATTTCTCGTTCAAGAGAGTCTGCGATTCCGCCGTTGTAGGAATACGAGACCTCATCTCGAGAGAGAACATTCCAGCTAAACTAATTCCTAAACCTGTTTTAAATGAGTCCAATAATTGAAGGCAAAATAGAAGATGGCGTTCTACACGCTGCCCTAAGCATCAATCGTCTGGACGCGTCGTCATCGCAAGATTTCAAAAAGCAAGTTGAAGCGATTTGGTCGCCGGAAGTGAGCCGAGTCGAACTCGACTTCGAAAAGGTGGATTTCATTGATAGCTCCGGCGTGGGGGCCCTACTGGGTGTCTACAAGCGTTTGCCGGGCGACGAGCCGAATGTGCGACTCAAGCGTGTGCAGGCTCCAGTCCAGTCGGTCATTGAGCTCTTGCGCCTCCACCGAATCTTCGATATCTCAAACTAGTGGGCAGCCTCAGGCCCGTGGGATCCCCCGTTCGGGCGTTCTCTGCCGCGGATGCGGCGAGCCCAAACTGGCCAGTAGACGGTATTGAGTTAGAATCTCTAAGGTCGTTGATGTTTTTGTCGAAAATAAGGGGAGTCTTTCGACGGACCGAAGAGAGCGTTCCACAGGCGTCATATTCGGGTCCGCTGGGGAAAAAATAAAAAACAGCGACGTCAACAACTATCGCAGCGCCTCATGGAATCCACAGGCCCACAATTTAAAGAGATCTTCCTAAAGTCTCCTTCGGCTCAGATTGTCACCAAAGCCGGAAGGATTCAATTAGCCAATCGGGCAGCCAGCGAATTATTGGCCAGTTCATCAGACCCGGATTCCTTGGTAGACACTCCCTTGGAAGCCTATTTCAAGCGTTGGGAAAACTCAATTGAGGCCTTCGGAGGGTTGGCGACTATACCTTTGGCATCGCCGACTGAAAAAGGCCCGCATACTTGCGAGGTCCATCGATCAGCCTTAGGGGCCGGTGAGTCTCTTTGGATTCTGCAACCTACTGGATTGGAGCCATCGGAAGCAGAGTCAGCTTTGTCCGGCGCTTTGGATCGGTCGACCGATGGAATTGTTAGCCTTGTCTGCGCGGAGAGCGCTAACCCTGAGTCGAAAAACTGGCGTATCCGCTTCATCAATCGGGCGGCCCGAAAGATTCTCGGCATTGAGGCTGTTAGAGTTGAGGGCAAGGTTTTGGGAGCCGTCTGTCCGACTTTCAAAGATCTTGAACTAGAAAGGTTCCTCGATCAGGCGATTGCCAAGACTGGAACGTCCAGTCGTGAATCGACATTCAAATTGGACGACGAGTCTAGGACGGTTGTCTTGTCGACGAGAAATGCTAGCGAACGCGAAACAATCCTTGTGGTCGAAGATGTAACGCGGGCTCGACGTATCGAGCAAGAGCTGGAAAGCAGTTCTAATGAGCTCGAGCGTTTGAGTGCCCAGGTTCCGGGCGTTTATTTCCACTTGGAGATCGACCAGGAGGGAGAGCCTTCCTTCCCCTTTATAAGCGAAAAGATCAAGGATCTCCTTGGGGTTGAGGCCCATGACGTCATGAAAGACGCGTCCATTGCCATGGGCGCGGTGTTTGTTGAAGATTTGGAGCGCGTTTACGAAGGCCTGGAGGTTTCTTCCAAGCATCTAAACCCGTTATATCTTGAGTATCGAGTTAAGGGCCCCAATGGAAAACAGAAATGGGTTTCCACAAAAGCCATTCCCGAGAAGCGGCAAGATGGTTCAACTATTTGGTATGGAATTTTTGAGGACGTTACGCTTCGAAAGGAGTCGGAAGAGCGATTGAGGATGGTGTCTGCCGCTGTGGAAGTTTCCAGCGATTTCATTCTGATGATAAATCTGGAAAGGCAGGGCGTCTATCACAACAATTCGTTTGTCAGTGTTCTTGGATACGATACGATCGATCAGTTGAATAGTTCGGGTGGAGCCGTGGTGCTATTCGAGGACCCGGGAATTTTCGAGAAGATCGTTCAGGAAACCCAGGAATACGGCCATTGGCAGGGCGATGTGCAGATGTCCACCGAGTCCAGTCGCGTATTGGACGTCTATTTCCGGACGGTGGCTGTGCGTGACGAGAAAGGCCGGATCACAACCATGGTTGCGACAGGAACGGATGTCACCCATAGCAAGCGTCGCCAGAATCTCCTCAAGCGATACAATTCGGTGCTCAAAGCGCAATCGGAAGCATCCACTGATGGCATCCTCGTGGTGAATGAGCGAGGTATTGTTTCCAATTACAACAAGCGTTTTCACGAAATCTGGTCGCTGTCGCCGAGCGTAATGGATGCGGGCGATCCGGAAAAGATCTGGGAGATGGCTTCGCACCTTATGCCAGAGCCGCAAGTTTTTCTAGAAAAGGCGCATTCGATTTCGGCAAGCGAAACCGAGACCATCAAGGATGTCCTCGAGCTGGTGGATGGTCGTATTTTCGAACAAGCTTCTTTCCCAATTTGCTCGCCACTAGGCGAGTCGTATGGGCGCGTTTGGTTCTTTCACGAGATCACCGAGCAGAAGCGATCCGAGGAAAAGCTCCGGGCTGCCATGCTGGAAGCCGAGGAGGCTAATAAGTCCAAAAGCTACTTCCTAGCCAATATGAGTCATGAGATTCGCACCCCGATGAACGGCATTATCGGGATGACGGGCTTGGTTAGCGATACCGTCCTGACGCAAGAGCAGCGTGAATGCGTGGATACGATCCGCGCTAGTAGCGAAGCTTTGCTGGTCGTCATAAACGATATTTTAGACTTCTCGAAAATCGAGTCTGGGAAGTTGGAACTGGAGAGCATCCTCTTCGATCTGAGGGACTGCGTGGAAGAAGCGGTTGATACCTTAGCCCTTCAAGCCACCGAGAAGGGCCTGGATATTGCCTACGTTATTGACAGCGGCATCGAAACATCGCTGCTCGGCGATCCCACAAGATTGCGCCAGGTTATTGTCAACCTAGTGGGCAACGCGGTGAAATTCACGTCCAAAGGCGGCGTTTGCATCAAGGTGGGCAAAGTCGAGGAGGATGACAACAAATTGTTGGCCCAGTTCTCCATCCAGGACACGGGTATAGGCATTCCGGAAGATCGTGTTGGCAGGCTGTTCGAGTCCTTTAGTCAGGTGGATGCGTCGACTACTCGGAAATACGGTGGTACGGGTCTGGGACTATCGATCAGCAAGAATTTGGCGGAGCTCATGGGTGGCACCATGTGGGTTGAGAGCGTCATCAACGAAGGATCGACCTTCCACTTTACTGTGGCATTCAGCAAGTCCGCGATCGGAGCCTTGTCGTCGGAGTCGGGCTCTACTAACGCTTTCGATGGAAAGCGAGCCTTGGTTATCGATCACAAGGAGTTTAGCCGAGCATCCCTGTGTAGCCAACTGGAATCCGTTGGGGTTACGCCTATTCCTCTCGAATCCGTTGCGGGTATTGAGGAAGTGGATATTGAACGCGATAAACTGATTCTAGCGTTTATTGAATCCGGTATAGACGGGCTGAGCGGAGACGAAGCAATCGAATCCGTTCGCAAGCAATGTGGGGTGGCCGAGTTGCCGGTCGTACTGTGCGGGCCCTTGGGATCCGTTCATACCAGCGGCAATCAGCCAGTCAAAGTGATGTCGCAGCTCAAGCCCTGCAAGTTGGCCAGCACCAAGCGCCATCTGCTTGAATCGGTTGGCAAGGCGGAACCTACGGTTAAGAAAGCCGAGAAGTCTACCGAGAGACTCGGCGAGCGCATGCCCATGTCTATTCTCCTTGCGGAAGACAACCTTGTGAACCAGAAAGTGGCTACACGGTTGTTCAAGAAGCTGGGCTACAAGATTGACGTGGCCAACAACGGTTTAGAGGTTATCCGATCGTTGGAAGAGGGGTCCTACGATCTCATATTCATGGATATTCAAATGCCTGAGATGGATGGTCTTGAAGCGACCCGACAGGTGATCGCCAAGTGGGGCGAGGAAAGGCCGCGTATTATCGCTTTGACAGCGAATGCCATGCGAGAAGATAGGGAGAAGTGCTACGAAGCTGGGATGGACGACTACCTGACTAAGCCCTTCAAGCCTGTTGAGTTGGAAGAGGCTATTGCCACGACTTTCGAAAAGAGATTTACCGAAGGACGCTCGGCGACTGAGCCCGCTGCAGGATTCGATCCGTAGGGGATTTCGGTTTTTAAAACTCCGACCGGAAATCGCCTGCTACCTAAAACGCTTTGGGCAATTTTTCTCAGTCTGAAGGAAGGAGAGATCTAGGCTTGCAAGTAGATAGATGATTGGTGGGATCGCTGCGTCGACCTCTCCATGACAGACGCTGCTCCCAACTATTCTACCGACTGCGAGAATCTATCGCTCGCTCCTTATCAGGCGTTTCTGAAATCGGGCCAGACGATTAGTTTGCCTGAACCAAGAAAGCCCAGCGTATCCATAATCATACCGCTACGCAATTCTCCCGAATATTCATTGAACGGGCTACAAAGTTTGGCTCACAGCGGAAGCGAAGATTTTCAAACGATCGTCGTCGTAGAGGAAGGCTATCTGCAAAAACATCCGGAACTTGAGTATCGAGTGCGCGGGGTTCGCTTTCGTAGAGTGGAAAGAATCGGGTCGTTCGCCCAAGCATGGAATAGTGGAGCGGAATGGGCGCTTGCTCCGTCTCTACTCTTCATCAAAGACGATGCTCAATTGCTGGACGGGTCGTTGGCGGCCGTTGAAAAAGATTTTTCGAGTCACCCGGAAGTGGGGGCGGTCGGAGGAATGCTTATCGACGACGAAGGCAGTTTAATCGAGGCTGGAGGGTTGCTGTTCAAATCGGGGTATTGTCGGTCGTTTGGGCGTGGTTGGAATCCCGATGACTTTCGAGTTCAGTATCAACGCGAAGTCGCTTATTGTTCAGCAGCCGCTCTGCTGGTTCGTCAAGATTTGTTCCAAGAATTAGGGGGTTTTAGCTCGTCTTACTCAGATGAATACTATGAAGATGTGGATCTTTGCCTGCGTATCGCAGAGGCAGGGAATACAATTGTCTACAATCCCGAGTTTCGGGTTCGACGCAGCTTGGAATACAGATATGGTTGGGAGCATTGCGCGAAACTTCTGGAGGCCAACCGCGCAACCTTTGCTCAAACGCATCAGTCGGCTTTGGCATCGCTCCCGGCAGCGGATGCTTTCTTAGGGGAAGTTTTCTTTGAAAAGGCGTCAGGCAAGAGAATTCTTTGGGTTGAGGATGCTCCACCATTTTCCCACATGGGGGCCGGCTTTCCTCGGACTCGAGCCATGCTGGACGCGCTCATTGAGCTGGGGCACTCAGTGACGCTGTTGCCAACTTTCTGGACGACGAGCGACTTCGAAGATCTATACAAAGACACGCCAAGAGAAGTGGAGGTGGCGCTTGGAGTTGGGAATGCGGGATTCCTCGATTTTTGGAAATCTCGAGAGGATGGTTACGACGCGGTTATTGTCTCGCGTCCAAACAATTTGAAGGCCCTGGGCCCCGTGATTTTCGAGTCAAAGCGAATGCGCCCGGATTTAACGGTTATTTACGATGCAGAAGCGGTCTTCGCGAATCGGGAGATAAATGAAAACCGATTGCGGGGAACGCCGCTCCTGCCAAGGGAGGAAGCGGCGTTATTGAAGAAGGAGCTAGGAGCGGCATTGGAGGCGGATTGCGTTTTCGCTATATCGGAAGCGGAACGAAAGCAGTTCCAAGCTTTGGGCTTTCCTCGGATACGCATGTTGAGACACCACTCGAAAGCTAAGTTATCTCCTAACGGGTTTGAGGAGCGAAGCGGCATTCTGTTCGTGGGGGCCGTGCATTCCGATAGCGCTCCGAATGCATTGGGGTTGATCGACTTTATCGAGAATGCTCTCCCATCGATTCGCGAAGGGCTGAATGAAAATATAACTCTGTACTGCATTGGCAAATACAACTCGGAGAGACTGCTTGGATACGCAACGGAGACGGAAAAGTTCTTGGGATTCGTCGAGAATCTGGACGAATGGTACAATCGGTGCCGTATTTTCATCGCCCCAGCTCAATTTGTAGCGGGAATCCCGTTAAAGATTATCGAAGCGGCATCTCGAGGAATTCCTGTGGTTGGCTCTTGTCTAGCCCGAGAGCAACTTGAGTGGAGCTCTGAAGAAATGCTGTCAGGAAATTCTGGAGACGAATTTGCCCAGGCTTGTGAAAGGCTTTACACGAATGAGGATCTTTGGAGCGGATTGCGTTCTCGCGCGTTGGCCCGGGTTGAAAAGGAATACAGCCATCGAAGCATTGTCGAAGCTCTCCGGGGCGCTCTTGATTAGGCCGTGTTTTTAGCGACTGCTCAGCTAGATGCGGCAAGGAATGGGCGCAGTAGCGCAGCGCTTCACTCCAGTCCGCTTCAATTAAAGTTTCTGTTCCGAAGCGGGGGCTGAAGCGCGGGGGCCCTTAAACGCCTCGAGACTGGCTTTGAAGATTCTATTACTCGAGCAATTTGACGTAGTCCAAGGGTAGCCCCACTTTTTCCGCGACTTCGGGGATCAATTCGTCGCCGTAGTAGAAAGGCACTTCGTGCTTAATGTGAGCGGCGCAGTTGGCGAAGTGCAGAAGGTTGACATAGCAAAATTCGTTAGTGGCGAACTCGACTGGCTCGTGGTGCCATGCGGTTGCTCTCACGATGTTTTCCGGCAAGCCCCACACGGCGAAAAGGAAAGCCCCGATGGAGGCGTGGTCGCATTGGTAGATCGCTTGCTCCAGATGCCATAAGGGTCGATTGTTCTCGATTGATCGCCCCATCAGATCGGCGTAGTCCTCACCCTTGTTGGCCAGCAGGACTAGTTTGCCCAAATCGTGAAGCAGGGTGATACTTGAAAGGGTTTGCGCTTGCTTGGCGGAAACGCCAAATTGCCGCATATGAGAGCCGCAACGGCTGGTCTCTACGCAGTGTTTGAGGACACCATTAGCGATCTCCTGCATTCCTGGCGACAGCTCGAGCTGTTTCTTGGCGAGTTCGGTTATGGCGAGATTGCGGACATAGTCCATTCCCAGCATTTGAATCGCTTGCTCTATGGTGTCCACGTGGCCACCAGCTCCTATAAACGCGGTATTGGCCACCTGCAGGGTAGTGGCTACCGCGGTGGGATGCTTGGAAATTACCGGCATAAGATCCTCTAGCGAGCAATTCGGATTGTCGGTAGTTTTGAGGAGCTCCTGCATCGGTTGAGTGTTGATATGCAACTCTTTGGTATCCCGGATAATGTCCACGACCTCTTTTCTGCGAATCCGCAATTGGGTATGAAGAACGATGCTGACCGATTTAATGAGCTCGCCAGGATCGATTGGCGTTTTGAGATACATATGGGCCAGCCCGGTACCTTTTTGTACGCTCGATTTATCCGAAGGATCGATCAGGAGGAAGCGCAATGCGTTCGGGTGCTCTCGCTTGGCGTGCGAAAGCAAAATGTCTCCGGAATCTCCAGGCAAATTCAGCTTGGCAATAACGATGTCGGATCTCGACTTGCTGAGCAGATCGAGGGCTTCTTTGCTATCCCGAGCAATGCGGGCCGACCAACCCTCCCGTGCAATCGAATCATGCTCGCTGATCGATTGGGCGAATTTGGAGTCGTCGTCTACCACGAGCAGACTGATAGCTCTCTTGGTTGCTGAAGTCATTTGCTTTATCTGCGGGGATACTGGAATGTCCCGGGAGGGGAATTCCTTACCTAGTTATATCGAGCGGATCTGGAGCAACGAGACAACAAAAGACTATTAAAGCGATCGTCCCTTGAATACATGTCGGTTTAACAAATATTTGACTGGGAAAAGCCCGCTCCGAATGTCTTTGCAACCAGGGATCCCGGCACCTTGCCGCATCATCAATTTTATAGGCAGATTGGGTTAGCTTTTTAAAAAGCTCTCGATCCAAGCTGAGATCCGTCTACCCAATTGGACTTTGCTCATGCTTTCGAACGCCTCGACGCCTGAGGCGGTCACAAAACATGCCTGGTTGGTATCCTGGCCAAATACAGCCCCGCCCTCAACATTGTTGGCGACGACTAAATCGCAGCCTTTGGCTATGAGTTTGGACTGGGCATTCTCTATCAAATTTTCGGTTTCCGCAGCAAAACCAACCACGACAGTGGGACGCTCGCCACTCGGCAAGTTTCCGATCCAAGCGACGATATCCGGATTTTCGGCGTACTCCAAACGGAGTCCCTCGCTCTTCTTGATCTTCCGATCGGTTGGATTGGCTACTTTGAAATCGCAAACAGCGGCGCAGGCCACGAAGATGTCGGCCGGAAGCAAGGCCTTGACTGCTCGGTTCATATCTTCTGCTGATTCCACGCGAATCGTTTCCAGATTGGGATGCGGATTGGGTGATGGGCAATTACCCCCAGCCACCAAAGTGACCTCAGCGCCAGTGTTAGCCAACGCTGCAGCGATGGCGATACCCTGTTTGCCTGACGAGAAGTTGCTAATGTACCTGACGGTGTCGATGCGCTCGATTGTTCCTCCTGTCGTGACGATTGCCCGTTTCCCATCCAGCGCATTCGCCGATTCGAAATACTCCACGATGGATTCGAAAATAGTTTGCGGCTCCGCCATCTTTCCGATCCCCACCTCCCCGCAGGCGAGTTCGTCGACCTGCGGCGGAACAATGATCGCTCCATCCGTTCGAGCGGTTTCCAGATTTCGTTGAAAAGCGGGATTCTCCCACATTTCCACGTTCATACTAGGAGCCAGGATCGCGGGCTTGTTTTTAGCTAGCATGATGGTTGAAGCGAGATCGTCTCCCTCGCCTCTAACCATTTTAGCGATAAAGTCGGCGGTGGAGGGCGCGACTACGATGAGGTCCGCTCTTCTTGAGAGCTCGATGTGATATATCTGGTAGGCCTCGTCATCCCACATCTCCAAATGGGCTTTTCGACCTGTTAGGGTCTCGACTGATAGTTGCGTGACGAATTCCTTGCCCGCCCTGGTGAGGACGGCTTCCACCTCTACCCCTGCCTTGGTCAATAGTCGTATCAATTCCAAAGACTTGTAGGCGGCTATGCTTCCGGTGATGATTAAGAGAATGCGTTTACCCTTGAGCATGGGAATCTAGTGAAAGCCATGTTTATCGAATTCCGGCTCAGGGCAAGCGCTGAACCGGGCCATTTTCCTGGGTACTTCAAGCCTATTGTCACTGTCTGCCCGCGAAATCGAGTTCCATTTGCCGCGATGACTTGTGGGCATCGGTAGCGAACCGCACGCCGATGCCGATCAAGCGAACGGGTAGAGCCTTTCGGCCGAAGGCTTCCCTGCAGAGCATTGCCGCGTTTTCCCGAGTTATCGATAGCCCCGATCGCTCGATTGTCGTTCGGGAAAAATCGGAGAATTTCAATTTAACGAAAAGCTTGGCGATTCGTCTCTCGGATTTGAGGTCCAGAATGTCAGCCTCCAACTCGTCGAAAAGAGCATGCGCTCTATCCAGGCAAGCTTCCAGCGTTTCCAAGTTCAGAGCATAGGTACGCTCCACGCTAATAGACTTTCGTATACGGTTTGATACTACAGGGCGATGGTCAATGCCTCGGCAAAGATTATAGAGCTCGGACCCAAACTTGCCGAATAAATGGGTAAGCTGCAAAGGGCTCAAGGCCTGTAGGTCGCCGCAAGTGCTAATGCCCTTCGCTTTCAGTCTCTCTTCCGACTTCTTCCCGATACCCCATATTTTGGATACTGGTAGATCGAACATGAAACTGCCAATGTCTGAGCTCCGGATTTGAAAGAGCCCGTCTGGCTTTTTCCAATCGCTGGCGATTTTGGCGAGCATCTTATTCGGAGCGATGCCGGCGGAAGCGACCAGCCCGCATTTCCGGCGAATGCGCTTTTTGATTTGAGCGGCGATTTCCTCTGCTGCTTCCTCTCGGCTAGTGACGTCAAGGAAAGCTTCATCTAATGAAAGGGGTTCGATAAGATTGGTATAGCGGGCCATGATCTGGCGAATGCGCCGCGACTCCTGTCGATACGATTCGAAGCGGACGGGTAGAATGATCAGGTGCGGGCATTTTTGCAGGGCCAAAAAGTTGGGCATAGCCGAGTGAACTCCGAAGCGTCGGGCTTCGTAATTGCATGTGGTGAGAACACCCCGCGAGCTTCGTCCTCCCACCGCCACGGGTTCGGAACGCAGGGAGGGATTGTCGCGAATTTCGATCGCTGCGTAAAAGCAATCCATATCGATATGAATGATTTTCCGTTCCATGATTCCCGCCTGAAAGGGCGACGCCGCGGATTTACGATGGACAAGCGAAAGGCCCCAACATTTATGATGAGGTAGATGGCAGAACGCCTTTCCAAAGCCAAGCTTTCGGTTTTTCGTCGATTGAGCCGTAAAAAGCATCGGATCGCCGAAGGCCGATTCCTGATCGAAGGTTGGCACTTGCTGGCAGAGAGTTTGGGATCGAATGCTCGGCTTCTAGCTGTCATCTATGATCCGTCGCGCTCGCTACAGGATGAGGATCAGCGGACTCTTCAGGTGGCGTTGGAGCGGGCGGAGTCCGTTTATTTGGCTAGCGACGATCAGTTGCGGGCCTTAGGGGAAACGGTGACGAGCTCTGGCGTAGTCGGTGTAGTTGCCTCAGAAGAGGATAGTTGGGAAGATCTCTCCCGCGAGCTTTCTCGGATTGAAAGCGGTTGCGTGGTTGCTCTGGATGATGTGAGCGATCCAGGGAATTGCGGGACAATCATTCGGAGTGGAGATTGGTTTGGCGTTGCGGCGATCTTTTTGGGAGAAGGGTGCTCCAGCAAAGAAAATCCCAAGGTCCTGCGAGCCTCCATGGGTGGCGTCTTTCATATGCCGATCTTGGAATGCCGTTCTTTGCGAGATCGGCTAATGGAAGCGCGGAAGTCGGGGTTTGAAATCATTGTCGCTAGTTTGGATGCCGATGCAGAGGCTCTAGGGGATTTCAATTGGCCGGAGAAATCGCTATTGGTAGTCGGAAATGAAGCGAGAGGCGTGAGGCCGTCTATACTGGAACTGGCGGATTGGCGCCTCACCATACCCAGGTTCGGAAAAGGCGAATCGCTCAACGCAGCTATGGCCACCTCCGCGCTGCTAGCGAACTGGCGTATCCGATAATTGAATATTTTAATTCTTAGTGATGCCTATGCAGGATAGATTCCGCTTGCCAGAGAATTTGGCGCTGGGGTAAACGAGACCCCGCAATCGACTATTTTCCAGGCATTTTAAATGGGCGGCGAGTAATCGCGCTTGCCAGATGGAGATGGGCCCATTTAGCGTTTCCTGCAAGTTAGTAAGGCGCTGGGCGCCGTTAGAGAATTAGTCATGAATTGGTTGTCAGAGATAGAGGAAGCTCAGAGGTTGCGAGAAGAGCAAGGAAAGCGATTGCTAATGATTTTCAAAGGAGACGGCGATTGGTGTCCTTGGTGCAACCGGCTTGAGGACCTCCTCCAGGAAAGCGGCGCCCTCGACGACTATTTGGCGGCGGAGGGAATTCTCGGCGCCAAGGTAGGAATTCCTCCAAAGAGCCAAGACAGCGAGGGCATTCGAGAGCGATTTGGCATAACGGGTATACCATTCCTCACGTTTTACGCCGATGACGGCCGGCTAGAAGGCGTCACCGAGTATATTGACGATGGCAACGCTCAATCGTATATTGAATGGATCGAGAGCGTAGACTCGAGCGGTTTATAGGGATCCTTTCAAGCGTCGGAATGGGGAGCCCGACGCACCCTTCGTTCTGTCACTGTGCCGCAAGTCGGGCAAGCTCCAAGCGCCACCTCCTTCGGCATGTAGATTGGGAGGCCCGGAAAGTCCGCGAGCAATTCCGAAGGGCTCGGTTATCCGCGCAAATAGAATGAATCGGCGGTTCGAGCTGACAGTTCTCGCAGCAGCCGAGCGAAGGCGGATCCTCCTTACCTATAATAATGTCCCGCAGCCGCCTATGAGGACGTTATTTGAAGGAGTAGCTTTTCTGCTCTCCGTCTATTTGCAGGACTACGTTTTGCCGATTGATGTCGACAAGTTCTGCTCCTGAAACTTTGTCGCCAATGCGAACGAGCTTGCGGTCGATCTAGGCTACGGGTACAATCAGATCTTGATAGATTGGCGTTACCCGTATCTGAGGGGAGCGAATGGGTCCAAAGCTTTCCTCGACAAGCTCTTTGGCGGTCACCGTTTCAAATTCTTTCAAGCTTACCTCGTCAATCAGCCCCTGGGAGGTAATTGTTGAGAAACGGTTTTCGGAAGACGATGTTCCGCTATCCTTCGGGAGCATTTCCTTGGCTGCCAGTGAACCTGTTTCCGAAGCGTCGGCAGGGGCCTCTACATCCTGATCGGTGGCGCCCTTGAAAAGGATGATGGCGAATGCCGCGCAGGCGGCTGCGCAGAGTATACTGCTGGTGGCGTTCTTTATAAACGACTTTGGCTTTGGAGCTTTCGTTGTCCGCGTGGACGAAAGCCTTGCGCTCTCGGCGGCTATCGAGGGGTGGTCAAATTTGCTGGATGCGATGGTGGCTTCGTCCTCCGCATTTTCCTGAGACCTTTGGCCACCGCGCTTTTTAGCTGATCAAGGCGGCTGATTTCATCGTTGATTAGCAAGATGCGTGTTTGGGGATTGGTCATAGAGGTGTGTTTATAGATCGGCTGGAGGAGGGATTTTCTTGAGGGTCAACAGTCCTTTGAAGCTTGGTCTGATTCTCAATCGGTAGACCTCATGGCTTGGCCCATCGCCACTGAATATCTGTTTGATCCGAGCCATTGGAGGCACAGCATTTGCCTTATTGGATCAGCCCTATCTATACACAGGCCTAGAAGCCATTTTCTACGACGAGGTAGACGAACTCTCCCGGTTTGAGGACTTTAGCTTTTATCGCCTCTTGCTTGAGAGCTGTCCGGGGCCGGTTCTTGATATTGGGTGTGGAACGGGCCGAATTCTTATCGGATTGAAGGAGCAGGGGATCGACGTGGCTGGATTGGATGCTTCTTCGGATATGTTGCGACAATGCCGAGAAAAGCTGTCTGCCAAGGGGCTTAACGCTGAGCTTATCCAAGGGGATATGCGCTCGTTCGATCTGACGGGATCCTTTGCCTCGATCCTAATACCAGGCTTCACGATCCAGCTCCTAACCGAAGATGAAGATCTAGAGAGCTGTCTCCAGTGTTGTTTTCGGCACTTGAACCCGGGAGGGCAGCTTATCATCTCGACCTATTACCCGTGGGAGTTTCTCGACAGTGGTCAAGAAGGTGAAGGCTTGGCTTTTCGAAGCGAATCGGAATCTGTGGAAACGCAAGAGCGGGTAAGGGCTTTCCAGGGATGGACAATCGATCGAAAAGCCCAAATTCTCCAACTACAGAACCGATTCCAATTATTGGGCCAAAACGGGCAGATTATTGATCAGCAGGATCGTGAGATGGCTCTGCGCTGGAGATCGAAGGATCTCATGGAAAAGATGTTCAGAAAGGCGGGCTTTGATGATCAGCTCTCGCTATACGGGGATTTCGAGTTTGCGGAGCCCAACCCTGAGGCTGAAACGAACGTGTTCGTAGCGGTAAGGCCTGATGGTAGGGTTTGAGGGCCTTCATTTTAGTGGGTAGGTATAGAGATAGAGCGCGATACCGATAAGTTTTAGGAATTTATGCGAAATTCGCCTAAGACCCGCGCGGAAATTGCCGATCAGCAAAAGAGAGCCTTCTCGAGACCATTCTCTAACGCTACGATGGCTAATACAGCTGAGCTAACATATTTCGGCCGTGATTTGGAAGCGATGTCGTTCGCACGCAATTATCACGAGTGGATCGCGGATGAATTCGCTCCTTATTTAGGCGAAGAGGTAGCGGAAGTAGGAGCTGGAAGTGGCGATTTTACCGAACTTATCCTCGAGCGGGGCGCTAAACGCGTTTCTTGCTTTGAGCCCTCCAACAACATGTATCCCATTCTCGAGGATCGCCATCGTGATCGGGAGGGCGCGGAAACCATTCAATCCTATTTTGGCGAAAAGCTTGATGAGAATAGGGAGCGATTCGATTCGGCTGTGTACGTGAACGTTCTCGAGCACGTCGAACGCGACCGTGAAGAAGTGGGGATCGCCTACGAGGCCTTGAAGCCGGGTGGACACTTGGCTATTCTCGTTCCTGCTTTGGAATGGCTGTACAGTGAATTTGATAACCAACTGGGTCACTTTCGTCGCTACCGAAAGCAGAGCCTAGCATCCCTATTGGAGGATCAAGGTTTCGAAATTCAGGAAGCCAAGTACTTTGATATGGCCGGTATTATGCCCTGGTACCTGCTGATGGTCATGTTCAACAAGACTCTGAACAGCGGTAACGTCTCGGCTTATGATAAGCTCGTTATTCCGGTTACCCGATTTCTAGAAGGAAAGTGGGCCCCCGCGATCGGCAAAAACTTGCTCGTCGTTGGGCGGAAAGCGGGCTGCAAACAATCGACTGTCGATTCATGAGATCCAGGTCTGCAAACTTGGAAGAAGTCTGCTATCCAAAGATTAAAAACGATTGTGCAATCGGTCGAGGTCTATGGAAGAGACTTAAACCAGACATCGTAGCTTTCTTGGCTGATGTTATGGATTAGCTCGAGCTTTGTGTCCAAGAGCTTGTTGCGAAGCTCCTCCTCATTTTCCAGTCCCTCGATCGAAGGCTGAATGTTGGTCACCCGGCTGAGGCGAGTGATGTTCATTGGTAGCATCGAAACTTCATCGATCGTTTCCAGCTCGAACCATGGACCCAAATCATTGCCAGGCAGATAGAAGGTCTCGGGCACGCCATCATCAAAGCTTTGCCCGAGCGCCTGGATAACGAAAATGTCGTCATACGTATTCATGGATTTATGCATGGCGATGGCGCTTGGGTTGGTTAAAGCCCGCTTGACATTCATGTTTCCGACGCTCCTGAGCTCAAATTCTTGAGATAGATAGCTAATATATAAATAGTTGCCCTTGGGCAGCTTTTCATGGCGATCTATGACCCAATCGATCCGCTTGAGAAGCATATTGTTACTAGTGTACAAATGATTTGAATACTTTGGTATCGCAAAAAGAAAACAGGCGGCAACAAGGAAATAGGCAACGAATCGTACCTGAGGCTTGATTCCAACTAGAAGGCTGAGAGTAATTCCTGAGGACAGGATTATCAGCGATATAAAAGGCATCCCGAGTCGGGTTACTATAGGATTGTCGAGTTGGCCATAGGAGAAACCTAGGATCAACAGAAATTCGGCCAGTAAAGAGAACCCGAATACGTATCCCGTGATGAGGATTCTATTGCTCTTCGCCCAATTCTTCCCTCGAGTTGCAATTAGTGCGGCGAGCGTAACCAAACTGGCGATTCCAATAACCGAGACGAGAGGAGCTGTAGCGGCAAATCGGTCTGGAACAAAGAAAAAATTGGCGGCGTGGCCGAGATTATCGTTCATGTATCCAAGACTGAAAAACGCATCCGATTCGTTTCTCAATTGCTTGAAGGTGTCCTGAGAATTGACGTAAACATGCTGCCAGGCTATAGGGGTAAAGAATAGCGGGGCTGCTAATGCAGACCAGGATATTTGCATCTTGCGAAGATGCAGCCAGTTAACTGCTATTATGATGAGTACCGGAACCAGCAGAAACGGGGACTCATAGCGGGCGTGCGAAAATAAGGTGACGCAAATTATGAGGCTAGAGAATCGATCGAGCGATTCGGGTTTCTCTGTATATCGAATGGCCAAGAGTAGGCAGGTGAATATGCCAACCAAATTTATCATCTCTAGTCCAGCGCCGCTAGAATTTTGGCTGATGATCGGAGTGCTGCAGGCCAAGGCCAATGATATCCATCCAGCTCGCTCATCGTATAGGCGATTGCAGCATGCATAAAGTAGTATGAGAAAAACTGCAGTTAGAATGCCGTTGATGTAGAAAGCGTTGGAAACTGCGAAGCCGAATATGTCGTGGGCTGTGGCTACCAAGAATGGAAACAGAACGGGGCGCTTATCGATATTGGACAGCCTATCGACACCAGGCAGTGTTGATTCTCTCAATACAGCGTCCCTATCCAGATGCAGGCTTTTAGCAACATTGGAAATCGTGTGCTCATCGAAGGTGATTTTGAACCCGCCACCTTCTCGCGTATACAGAAACGCCGCCGCGACGACAGCTATCACAATTACGATTCGATTAGCCGGCGTTCGCGACCATCGATAGAGATCTTTCCCGTAGGTTCTTGCTATTTGGAAGCAGAACCATCCAAAGCAGGCCCCGATATTCCAATAGGCGATCTTGCTAAATTTCCTTCCGGCCTCGAAGGGTTCGTAAATAAAGAAGCCCAGTATGACAGAGACAATAGCGAAAGCCGCGAATAGGGCCCATTGGAGTCGTTGCATATCTCGAATAGTTGGTATGAAGTGAGGGGATGAGTGGGAAAGAAAAGAGCCTTGCCGGTGAAGGCAAGGCTCTTGAAATCTATTAAACTAGGCTTGTGACCGAACGTATATACCTTCGGTCACGCTCTTAGTTTTGTCGCTGACCTTCTGCGTTATAGGTTTGGGTACCAACTTGAGCATGCTGAACCGAGAATGTGCCATCAACAGTAATCGAACCGGTGACCGTGTAGTCGGATCCGATTTGCTTCACATAAACATTCAGAGGAGAGCCGATAACACCGGTAGCTGATGTGTAGGCGATCGTTGCGGAGGTCGTGCTGTTTTCCAGCATGTACTGCTGAGCAGCGGAGGCCAACTGACGAGCGTCATTGTCCATCGCGGATTGGCGAGAGTTCAGACGTACGCGCTGGAAGGCGGGGATCGCCATAGCAGCCAAGAGGCCGATGATGACAACTACGATCATGATTTCAACGAGGGTAAAACCGTTCTTAGATGTTTGTTTATACATAATATTGATTCCTACTCTATGTTTAATTTTGAATGAGAAACAGGACACTATAGTCCTCCCAAACGGTCGCCTTCTTGAATCCCTTTAGCCGCGTATTCGGGATTTGCTGTCAACGAAGTGTAAATACGGGGAGCTGGCAGCTTTTTTGAAACAAACCGTTTAAAAGGGTTGATCTATTGAGTAGTTTCCTCAACGGGCTAAGGGATTTCCGGGCTTTGGCGGCAATTTAAAGTAGACATGGGCATTTGGAGAAGAGGATGTATTGCGATTTCGATTGGGCTGGTCTTTCTGACAGGCCAGGTAAGTGGGCAAATCCAAGAGGTAGAGGTCGTCTTGACAAATGGAGACCGTCTAAATGGCCAATTGATCAGCGAGGGAGAGACGATCGTCCTAAAGCACGCTGTGCTGGGAAAGCTAAGCATGGCTACCGGAGACGTTCGTATGATTGAGCGTCCCGAGCCCGCGCCGATCGCTAGCGAGCCGCAGGCGAAGAAATCTGCGGTTGCTGAAGCGGCTCCCGCCCAAAGCCCCACACCCACGGATAGCGAGTCAGGCTCTCCCGCCAGACAGCCCGGCAGACTGGATCGCGCCATTCAGGCAACTCGGATTAATCGATTCGTGGACCTGATAGATCTAGATGCTTGGACGCAGCAAATTGAGTTCGGAATGAGTTCCCAGAATGGGCGGCGTGACAAAGTAGATTTCAACGGGCTCTACAGTATGCATCAGAAAATCCAAAGTAATGATTTTCGTTGGCTATTCCGACGCTATTACGGCGAAAGCAATCAGGAAAAAACTACAGACCGAACCAACTCCGATTTCAGATGGCGACACGACATCTCGCCAGGCGTGTTCTACCAGTCGGTTACAGAGTACAGTTCTGATAGGATCAAGGAGATCGATCTCAACTTAGAACAGACGCTTGGCGTTGGCTACCGTCTCCTCAATCAAAGGGCTCTAAAAGTATCGACGGGCATGGGTATGAGTAGTCGGTACCGGGATACTGCAACTGAGTCAGGGGAAACGTCCTACCTAGTAGATCTATTTCAGGATGTAGATTACAGGGTGAGCAACCGCCTCCGGTTGACCCAGGAGTTCAAGTTGGAAGTGCCTCCGGACAACGACGAAGAATACGAGTATGAGTTCCGGATGGGAATGACCAGTAAAGTGAATGAGGCCCTTCACCTGTCGCTCAGGTATCAACTTGAATACGATAGGTCTCTTCCTGAAGATCGACGGGAAGATCAGCGCGTCGTCAGTTCTTTGGGGATCGATTTTTAGAGCGTGTCGAACAATCCATTGCAGGAGCCTCCCGGGCTCTGGGCATCGGCGTCAACTTAAGTCGTTTGTATTGTAGGAAGCTCGCTCGCGAGTGAATCAACTGGGGCTTTTCCTGCGGAATTATCGCTCGCAAGCGAGCTTCCTGCAGCAGCTAGCCAGCTTATCTTAGTTAAGTTAACGCCAATCCGCCCTTTCGCGGCCTCACGCTCCCTAAGCAGAATGCTCAGCCCTGGCCAAAAGAGACTCGGCCTCGATTCGCCGGGCATCCTTCCACAGCGATTCAAGATCGTAGTTGGCCCGCATTTCAGGCGTGAACAGATGGATCATCACATCGAAAGCATCCATTACGGACCAGCCGCTATCCTCGCTCTCATCCACTCCCAGCACGCTGACATTGTGGTCTTTCAAAGCTTGGTCTAGGTCGCGCTTGAGTGCCCGTAGATGGGGTTCTGAATTGGCGGTGGCGAGTATCAGGAAATTGGTGATAGACGACTGCTTGCTTACATCGAGTATGACGATATCTTCTCCCTTGGTATCGTCTATAGCTTGGCAGCAAACCTCCAGGAGGCGCCGGTCTTGTTCAGTAAGCTGTGGATCCGCAGTCATAGGTTTCGCATAAAGATTTTCGGATTTGATGTATTCGAAGACCGGCTCTGGCAAGAGAGGATTCGCATTGGGGCCGTTTTCTAGGCTTTGCCGAATCTGAGTAGAGCTCGTTTCTATCAGTGGAAGCTCCAACATATGAAGACGAACTTCCCTAGCTAGCGAGAGGTTCGAAGGCTCTTCCCCATCGCGCCTGAGGCATATGAATTCAACTATCTTTGCCAGGGAATCTATGTTTCTCCATTGGTCGAGTTGGCCCGCCTGGTCGCCGCCAATTATCCAAAAGAGGCGTGCTTCGGGAAAGCGTTTCTGGACGGTAGCCGCTGTCGCATAGGAATAGCTGATACCGCCGCGTTCGATCTCGTCCAAGCATAGTTCGAATCGCTCCTCGGAGCCTATGGCTAGTTCTAGCATATCCAGGCGTTCCGTGTCACTAGCGTGAGGGGAATGCTCCTTGAGTGGAGATTGGGCTGATGGAATAAACAGAACGCGGTCCAGCCCAAATTGCCGCAAGGACTCTTGGGCTATGGTGAGATGCCCATTGTGGACAGGATCGAAACTACCCCCAAAAAGACCAATCCTAGATTGGGTATCCGTCTCCATCCTATAACAGCGAATCGCGCCTTTTAAGTCGATGCTTAGGCCAACTCATGCCGGAGAGGTGAGAATATACGCTCGAGTTGGGCCAGGGCTCGCTGTTCTCTCCGCGTCACTTGCTGACGGGATATGCCCGTTGCTGTCGCTATGCCTTGCAAAGTTTCAATCGCCTCGCGATTGAGAATGCCAAATCGAAGGGCGAGTACTTCCCGCTGTTTAGGGGTCAGTTGATTGAGAGCCAAACGAACAGCCGCGGACAGGTCGCTTTTGATTGCAGTCGTCAACGGTGAATCAGCGCCTTGGGCATCGTCTTCGAGCCTCCATGATTCCGTCTCCAAGTCATCGGCAAATTCGATATAGGGCTGTTGAAGGCAAGCGACGCTTTGGGCCAAAAGCGGGTGTGCCGTAGCAGATTCGGCTGATCGGGAATCGGCTATCGAGAGCTTCGAGACCAGATTCACGGGAGCGGTAACAGGAAGATGGCTGGTCATCAGGTAGTTTCGAACGCGTCGGCGGGCCCATAAAAAGGCATAGCTGGCGAAGGGCATGTTGGGCTTGATGCGGTCGATAGCCTGGAGAAGGCCTAGTGAGCCCTCCTGTTGGCAATCTTCGCGCCGACTAGGGATTCGGCACATTTCCCGAGCCGCTTGCTTTGGTATGTATTCGAACTCTGTGTACAGATAAGACTGAGCGTTCTTGTAGGATCGGTAGGAGGTCGCCTGGCGGATCGATAGCCTCTGCTTTAAATCGGTCCACTTTGTCGAAGGCACGAAAGCGTTTTTGAGTGAAAATCCTGAGACGCCCCAAGCTCTCATGAGGGTTTGCGCAGAAGCGGCTTTCAGACGAGCCGGTGGATTCTTCAAAAGCCGTTCGACGAGCTCCCGTTTGGATTCAAGAGGAAGGGCGAGCAAAGCTCGCACCGAGCTGATCCCTTGCCGTTGTCTGGGCAAATCCGACTCCTCGACAAGCGCGGCTATACCATCCTGCCATTCGGGCAGAGCTAAGGTGCGATCGAGCGAATCCCGGTAGCGGGCGATCATTAAGCCCGCGGCCAGAACGCTTTCTTTGGTGCAAGATTCTTTGTTTTGCCTGCAGGTTTGAGTCATGTATCGATAGAATCGTCGACAGAATTGATTGGGTTGCTGGTCAATTAATGCTGGAGAAACGGATTCCGAATCGCAAGCCTCGGTTTTCCGTCTTGAATTCCCTACCTAGCCCCTTTTTGCTTCGCCTCATTCCAAACCTGCCCAGGTGGCGGAATCGGTAGACGCAGCGGACTTAAAATCCGCTGACCCTCGGGTCGTGCGGGTTCAAGTCCCGCCCTGGGCACCATGATTTGAATGCGCGATGAAAGCAGCTAACTATGTAGTGAAGGGACAGGTGAAGGTGGGGGGAAGCGTACCTGTTCGACCGGGAGAGGACGAAGTTCGTTTGGAGGTAGGCTACTGCGGGATTTGCGGGACCGACATGCACATTTATCAGGGGCACATGGATGCTCGGGTGCGAACCCCGTTAACCATCGGTCACGAGGTATCGGCGACGGTGGCTGAATTAGGCGAAGGCGTATCTTCCGTTGCGGTTGGCGATCGAGTGGCGGTGCGGCCGCTGAAGTTCGGCGAAGCCCACCCTTTCGACAAGGGGCACGCTCATGTGGGCAAGAACTTGAAATTCATTGGCATCGATGCCCCGGGCGGCATGCAGCATTCTTGGACGGTGCCGGCCTATACTTTGCATAAACTGCCGGAAAACGTTTCGCTACAGCATGGGGCCTTGGCGGAGCCCGCGGCGGTTGCCTGTCATGACGTCCGATTAGGTCGAGTGCAGTCTGGCGAGACAGTTGTCGTTATTGGAGGAGGGCCAATAGGTATCTTGGTAGCTCTTGTTGCCCGCGAAAAAGGGGCTCGTGTCATCGTTTCCGAAATCAACGAGAAACGTATAGACAAGATTAATACGTTAGGCCTGGAAACGGTTAATCCGCGAGAGGAGGATCTGGCGGGAATGGTTGCATCAAAAACGAAGGAAGCGATGGCGGACGTCGTGTTCGAGGTGTCGGGTTCACAGCCAGGGGTGGATGCCATGACTTCGGTTGTCAATGTTCGCGGGCGTATTGTGGTAGTGGGCATTCACCCGCAACCAAGACAAATAGATCTTTTCCGTTTTTTCTGGTCTGAACTGGAGCTGATCGGAGCTCGCCTCTATGAGGAAGAGGATTTCGAAGAAGCCTTATCTCTGATGGGCGAAGGAAAGCTGCCTATCGAAGAATTGATAACAAAGGTGTATCCAATCGACGAGGTGCAAGCAGCCTTCGAAACCATCGAAAATCACCCAGAAGGCATCAAGTATCTCATCAAGTGCGACGAGTGAATTAAGTCGAACTCTAAGCTGAAGCTAAAACCTAGAACTCTTGCTGCTATTCAAATGAGCATTCTCGACGCATTCGACTTAACTGGAAAAACTGCTATCGTAACTGGGGTAAAACGCGGCATTGGGAAATCCATGGCGGTCGGCCTCGCGGAAGCCGGGGCGGATATCATTGGGGTCTCGGCTACGCTCGAGCTGGAAGGGAGCGAGGTCGAACAGGAAGTCGGGAAAACCGGAAGGAATTTTCATGGCTTTCAATGCGACTTTAGCGACCGGAAAGCGCTGTATGCGTTTGTTAAGGACGTTCAAGATATTGGTAAACCGATTGACATCCTGGTCAATAACGCGGGGACGATCCTGAGAGAGCCCGCTGCTAACCACCCGGACGACTACTGGGACCAAGTTATCGAAGTCAACTTGAATGCCCAATTCGTTCTCAGCCGGGAATTCGGGAAAGACATGATTGAACGCGGTCGCGGAAAAATCATATTTACCGCCTCCTTGTTGACCTTCCAAGGAGGGATCACCGTTCCAGGATATGCGGCCAGCAAGGGAGGTATTGGCCAATTGGCCATGGCGTTGGCCAACGAATGGGCCTCTAAAGGCGTTAACGTCAATGCTATCGCTCCCGGCTATATCGCTACCGATAATACCGAGGCTTTGCGTAATGATCCTGAGCGAAGCGCGGCTATATTGTCTCGTATCCCCGCAGGTCGCTGGGGAGAGGCCGATGACTTCAAGGGTCCTGTCGTGTTTCTCGCGTCATCAGCCTCCGACTACATGCATGGAACGACTATGCTCGTCGACGGAGGATGGATGGGGAGATAGCATTTAAGAACGCAAAACTTATGCCATTGATAAACATTAAAATCACTAAAGGCGGGGTATCGCCCGAAAAGAAGGAAGCGCTCATCCAAGGAGCGACCCAACTGATGGTCGATGTTCTCGGCAAAAATCCGGCCACTACCTTTGTCATTATCGATGAAGTGGATACAGACAATTGGGGAATTGGCGGCGAGTCGGTGACCCAGCGGCGCAAGCAAGTAAGCTAGGCGGGCTTAAATCGTAGTCAGTTAAATTATCCTTTTAGGATGGTTTTCGCTTCGTCCCGTTTGAGCTGAGTTGTTTGATACGAGTAGAAGGGATCGCCATGATCGTTGATCCATTGGTCGAGCTGGCTCTTTAATTGAATCTTTTGCAGAGCGTATTTGCGATTTTGCGACAGATTAACGATTTCTTCGGAATCGTTTTCGAGATCGTAGAGCTCTTCACCCCAATCCGTGTAGAGATTGTATTTCCACTTGGCCGTTCGAATTGAGCGAATGGGGTTCACCCAGGTCTGCTTGCCGTAGTACTGGGAAATGACGTAATCGCGTTTCGGCTCGCGCCCATGGCCAGTGACAATCGGGGCGGCAGACTGGCCGTGGCATTCGATTGGTTCCGCTCCGGCGATCTCAAGGAGCGTGGGAACGGTGTCTACGTTCACCCAATGATAGGCGGACTTTCTTTGCCTCGTCTGGCCAGGCAGGCGGATCGACATGGGAATGCGGAGCATGTGCTCGTACATGAACGGCCCTTTGAAGACGAGCCGGTGAAACGTATCCATATCGCCATGATCCGAAGTATTGACGACTATGGTGTTATCCCAAAGCCCTAGCTTCTTGAGCCGACTGATTACCCGGCCCACGTGATCATCGTAGAGCTTGACCTTTTGGCGATAGAAGTCGCGGTAGCCTTTCCAGGTTTTCTCGTCGGCATTGATAATGAATTCTCCTTGATTGTGGGCCATGAATTCACGGTGTACCTTGGGAACGGAATCGAAGTCCTGCTTGCCCCATGACTCAGGCAGCTCGACATCGTCAATTCGAACCTCGCTTTTCCCTGGTTCGTAGTGATAAATGTCATGCGGGTCTAGATACATCAAAAACAGGGCGAACGGCTTGTCATCCGTCGCGTGGCGATCCAAGAACTCCAAGCCGTGCTCAGTCGTTTTGGGATCTGGTCCGCGTTTGATTTCCTCGTCCCATCCTGCATTGCCAGTTGGGTGGTCGCCCAGATGCCATTTACCGAAAATACCCGTCGTGTAACCCGCTTTTTGGAGATGGGCGCCGATTGTCGGTAAAGCGAGATTCGTTCCTCCGAGCGAGTTGGCGTTGTTCAGCATCTCTGTCGTATGGGGATAGAATCCAGTTAGCATGGAAGAACGACTTGGCGAGCACTGCGGGGTGGTGCAAAACGCGTTTTCGAACACCGTGGACTCGGCGGCGAGAGCATCCTGATGGGGTGTGTCGAAGAATGGGTCGACCGATCCGAGGGCTTGCCAGTGTTGCTGGTCGGAACAGAGGTAGAGAATATTGGGGCGTTTTCGGTTTGTGTTTTGACCGAGAGAGAGGTTGGGAAAGGCGAGTGCCCCAGCAGCGGAACTGGTGGTGCGAATGAATTTGCGGCGAGATTGATCCATATTTTCTATAGTTGGTAGATGCGGCTGGCATTGCCGCCAAGAATGGCGGCTTGCTCTGAGGCGGATAGTTTGCCGATGGCCGTTTCTACGGTTTTGAACCAGCGGTCGTAGTCTGTCCTCAATAGGCATACGGGCCAATCGGATCCGAAAAGGAGACGATCCGGACCGAAGGCTTCGAGGACCGTGTCGATGTAGGGAGTAAGCAAATCGTCGTCCCATTCGGGATCCATGACTTCGGTGGCCATACCGGAAAGTTTGCAAGCGACGTTGTCTCGTCCAGCGAGTTCGGCGATATTTTTACCCCAGTTTTCGTCGAACTTGCGCGAGTCGATACGCGGCTTGGCGATGTGGTCGACAACGAACTGCTGGTGCGGGTGCCGATCTACGAACTCGATTGTTTGGGGCAGGTGCTTCTCGAAAATTAGGATATCGTAAACGAGGTCGTAATTGGCCAGCTCGCCTATTCCCTGGTTGAACTCCCCGCCTAGTATAAAGTTGTCATCAGGTTCGTCGTGTACGATGTGCCGCGCCCCTATAAGGTTCGAATGCGAAGCGAATCGGTTCAGCGAGTCTGACACATTCGCGTCTCTAAATGGAAACCAGCCGACAACGCCTTTAACGAAAGCATGCTCTTCGGCGAGCTGAAGCAGCCACTCAGTTTCGTCGAGGGTTTGTTGGGCTTGAACGGCGATGCAACCGTCTATCTGGTTTCCCTCAAGGATAGGCTCCAAATCGGCTGGAAGGAAGTCCTTCTTGATCGCTTGGTGGGCCTCGGTCATCCAAGGATAGGCTTCTCGGCTGTATTTCCAGAAGTGCTGATGGGAATCGATTTTCATAGGGGCGTGTTAGATGTTTATGGGCATCAGCTGTCTGATCTCAAGAGGGAAGATAGTTGATGGACGGGCTGATTCAGGAAGTTCGTTGAATCGGCTATTGAGTTTTGGTTCCTGGAATCCAGATTCCCATCATGCCTCGACAAGCTATTTTCATTCTGACGGATACTCAGGGAACGGATGTGATCGGATGCTACGGGCGGCCCGAGATGCAAACGCCCAATATAGACCGAATGGCGGACGAGGGAATCCGCTTCGATCGGGCTTACTCTGCTCAACCCGTCTGCGGTCCGGCTCGATCAGCTCTGTTCACGGGTGTGTATCCTCATTCCAATGGCGTTTTGGGTAACGATATGGCTCCGGCTATAGATTCGCAAACGATTGGCCAGCGTCTCTCGGCAGCTGGCATTCGAACAGGCTATGTGGGCAAGTGGCATTTGGATGGCACTGACTATTTTGGCAATGGAATTTGTCCGGAAGGTTGGGATCCGGAGTACTGGTTCGACGGGCGGCGCTACCTCGATAGTCTGGCCAGCAAAGATGAGCGGGACTTTTCTAGGCTCGTGCCTTCGGCGAAGGACATGCGCGATCGAGGTCTGGACGAAACGTTCACCATGGCCCATCGCAGCGTCGACAAGGCTTTGGACTTTATTGAGCGATATCGCGATGAGGACTTCTTCCTGGTCGTCTCGATAGACGAGCCACATCACCCTTTCATCTGCCCGGTCGAGTTTCTAGAGAAGTTCGAAGGATTCGAATACAAGATGGGCGGCAATAGTAACGACGACCTGAAGGACAAGCCCCAATCCCAACGAGATTGGGCGGAGCATGTAAAGTCCCACATGGGAGACGGCGAGGTGTTTCGGCTGGATCCCTTCTTCGCATGCAATAGCTATTGCGACTATGAAATTGGACGATTGTTGAATGCCATTGATAAGTGGATACCGAAAGCATTGACCGTTTACACTTCAGATCACGGGGACATGCTGGGCGCCCATCGCCTGTTCGGCAAAGGCCCCGCGATGTACGAGGAGATTGCCAAAATACCTTTCGTTGTTCGCTGGAAGGGCGAGGCTCCCGCGGAGTCTGTTGTAGGACGGCCAGTATCCCACATCGATCTGATGCCGACCTTTCTGGAGTTTTTCGGACAAGGCATTCCAGAGATTCTGCAAGGGGATAGTTTGCTGTCCGTATTCCGGGATCCGCAAGCATGCGATCGGGAAATAGCCTTCCTTGAATTCAATCGTTTCGAAATAGACCATGATGGTTTTGGAGCTTTTTCGCCCACACGCTGCGCCACCAATCGACGATACAAGCTGTCAATTAACTTAACGGACAAGGATGAGCTCTACGATTTGGAAAACGATCCTTTCGAGATGAGCAACTTGATCGATGACGACGCCCACGCGTCTCCTCGAAATGAGCTACACAGTGAGATTATCGCTTGGATGAATCGGACGCGGGATCCTTTTAGGGGGCCACAGTGGATTAATCGCGAATGGAATGGCAGTTCAGCCAGTAGTTGGGGAGGCCCTACGCGACCGCGACCCCAAGATGGCATCAATCCGCATACTTTGCTATACGATACGGGCGAGCCAATCGACCGTTTGGAGTATCCGAAGCATTAATAAGAGTAGCGCGGGTCTTCAGACCGCGTCTTCGAAAGGGTAGGGAGGACCGGCTCGGTCCTCCGAAATAGTAGTGCGGAAATGGAGGGCCGAGCCGGTCCTCCCTACCAAAATTCCCTATATCCGTTCGATCGATACGCCAAGGATTTTGACCTCTTCGACGGGTTTGTCATCGGAGGCCGTTTCTACTTCCTGGATGGCGAGAGCGACGTCCATGCCTTCGATGACCTTTCCGAAAACGGTGTGCTTGCCATCGAGCCAATTGGCCCCATCGGCTTTGGTAACGATGAAAAACTGGGAACCATTGGTATCCGGTCCGGAGTTGGCCATGCAGATCGTGCCGTATTCAACTTTGCCAATCAGAGTTGTTTGCTCCACGAAAGCTTCCGTTTCAAGCAGCGCTTGCAGTTCCTCGACTGTCTTGCCGATCAAAGGGGTCGGCGAATTCGCGGCCCGTATTTCATCGAAGAGAGCGGCAACTCCCGGGATTGGGCTCTCGCCTTGATGTTCTTGGAGGTGGGGTATGAAAAGCGCTTGGAAGGCGGCGTTGGCAGCTTCCTCGCTATCGATTTCGCCGGTGATTTTCGTCAAAGCAGGTTCAAAGCGAGTGAGCTCTTCCGTAGATCCGAGCAGCGTTTGCAATTCTTCCACCGTCTTGCCTATTAGTGGTTCGACGCTTTGGGCGGATTGCATTTCTTCGAAAAGGGCTGCGATTTCCTCTATGGGACTTTGCCCTTGATGTTCCATCAGATGAGGACGTAGCAATTTGCTAAACACAGCATTTGCCGTTTCCGGATCGCTGATTTCCCCGTCAAGAGAAACTACGGAACCTTCGAAACACTCGTCTTGGAATTGATAACCAGGACCACCGGTTCCTGTCCCCAGTGGACAACCCCCTTGAATCATGAAATCCTTGATGATCCGATGAAAGGTAAGTCCGTCGTAGAAAGGCTCGTTCATTTCGTCCCCCTCGGGATTCGTCCAAGTCTTGGTCCCCTCGGCCAAACCGACGAAATTGGCCACGGTGATGGGCGTCTTTTCCTCGAAAAGCTCAATAACCATTTCGCCTTGGGTCGTCTCCATGCGGGCAACCAGCGTAGTCTGCTTTTTCGAACATCCAGCCAGGAAAGCTAGAAGAGCGATTGCAATGATCGCCCAGGCTTTGATTCCAGAAATTTTCATAGGGCTCGGAGTAAGGGGCTTCTTGCAAGAGGGTTCAACAGCAATCTGGGTATTAAAAGTAGCGCGGGCTTCCAGCCTGTCTGTATCGCAAACAGGCAAGATGCCGGTTCTATTTCTCGCGGCTCCGCAATGCGTGGGCCGCTGCCACACTGGGAATAATACGAATGTCAAAATACGTGTTTCAGTCCCGATACTTTGAATCTATTCGAAGAGCTCCTCGAGTCTCGCCTCCAGCTCCTCGCCTCTCAAGTTTCGGGCTATGATGCGACCGTCGGGATCCATAAGAAAGCTCATAGGCAGGGCGGTAACATTGTAAGCGGTAGCTAACGGAGATTGTAACCCCAGCAAGTCCGAAATTTGTGGCCAAGATACCCGATCGCGTTTGGAAGCCATTTCCCAGACCTGGCGGCTATTATCCAAATTGACGCTGAATATGGCGAAAGGCTGCTCGGCGTATTCCGGTAAGAGCTTGTTATAGAGGCGATTCTCTACGCGGCAAGGAACGCACCAAGAAGCCCAGAAGTCCACTAGGACATATTTGCCTCGAAAGTCTGCCAGGGCGTATTGCCTTCCATCCAATGACTGGCCAGAAAGCGGGGATCCGATGGCCCCGATAGCGGTGCGGCCGAATCGCTGGAGACGCATTTGCATGCTTTTCGTAATAGCAAGCTCGGGGCGTTTCTTTGCGAAAACGTCTACCTGATCTCTGAGCTCGTCCAATCGATAGTCCGGATCCCATCGGAGTGAAGTCGCGTAGAGGGCCGCGGAGTTTCCGATTTGCTCGATGGTGAAATCGTTAAGCTCGCGCCGATGGGCGGCATAGCCTTGGACTTCCGCCTTGGCGAGGCGGGTCATCAGCTCAGCGGGAGCGTCGGGATTCTCCTTGACGGCATTGAGCTCGGCTCTAGGCGGGTAGACGAGCCGGTTTAGCGAATCTTTCCGGAAGGCCTCGTAGGCTTGTAGGTCGAACGTATCCGGCGAGCCTGTAACTGAAAAGCCAATGGACGCTGCATTATCAGGGTGGATCGCGATGTCTTGATCGTGGTCGATCGCCAGTCCAAGTGTTTGCCCATCTGGGAGTTCTAGGGAAAAGAGGCCTGGTTCGCCCGAGAACTCTTGGGAAAAATCCCCATTGGCGGCGACGGAGATGCGACCCTCCGCTTGCTTGCCGTTCGAATCGATGTCTACCCGGAAAAGTACCAGTTCCCTTTCGCCTTGGCCACTGCCAATATTCCCTGAGATGGTGAAGCCCGCCCAAGCCGGAAGGGCAAAAGCGCAGGCGGCAAGAGCCATGGCAAAAAGCGAGCAATACTGGCCGGGTAGAGCGGTTAGCGGGGACATTGAGGCGGTTGAGGGTGGTTGAGCCATTTTATCAAACCTCGACGCGCGTGGCACAGGGTTCTGTCTTCCTCTTATACGAAAGAGGGGACGCTTCAATTTCAATTCGGGCAGCTTAAGCAAATCTCTTGGCGAGGAGTATAAGATCTTGAGGTGAGGGTAGATATTGGCAGTAATTCGAAGCTTTAGCCCGTTAGCGTCCGTTAGAACCTTCCTTCCGCAAAGTGCCTATTATTACCTCGCTACGCATTGCCGCCTTCTTCGCCTTTTTTGAAGCAGCTTCTTGGGCCGAAATGATGACTCCTTCTGAGATACTAAACGAGATCAGCAAGCTGGACCAAGTGGGATCCGTTTTACACGTCGCCGCCCACCCGGATGACGAAAATACGACGCTGCTGACCTATCTGGCTCAGGAAGCGCGGCTCGAGACTGCTTATTTGTCCCTGACGCGAGGGGGCGGCGGACAAAACTTGATTGGTTCCGAGCTTAAGGAAGAATTGGGACTGATTCGGGCCAATGAGCTTTTGCAGGCCCGAAAAATCGATGGGGCGAAGCAGCTATTCACCCGAGCTCGGGACTTCGGATACTCCAAAGGGCCGGAAGATACCTTGGAGAATTGGGAAGAGGACGAGATTTTGGGGGATGTCGTATACGCGGTCCGCTATTTTCAGCCAGATGTCATCATCACCCGATTTAATCCCGATGCGGGACCGACCCACGGCCATCACACGGTGTCTGCCCAATTGGCGCTGAAAGCGTTTAGGCTGGCTGCGGATTCGAAGGCGTTTCCCGATCAGCTAGATACTTTGGATACGCATCAAGCGAAACGGATCTTTTGGAATGGCTTTGGCCAGAGGCGGGGCGGAAGCGGTGGACCTCCGATCTCCGATCTCCAGAGCGAATCCAGGGAAATCGTCAATTTGGAGATCGGAATGTACAATCCCTTGTTGGGCGAGTCCTATACTGAGATCTCCGCGCGTAGCCGAAGCATGCACAAAAGCCAGGGTTTCGGGCGAGCTGGTCGGCGCGGCTCTCAAATGGAGAGGCTCGTGTTGCTCGACGGGGATCCTGCGGAGGGCGATTTCCTGAGGGGTCTGGATGCAACTTGGGGGCGCTATGAGACGGGAATGGCTATCTCTGACCGTATCCAAAAGATCAAATCGAATTTCAACATAGAGGATCCGTGGCTATCTGTCGTTGACTTGCTGGAGCTGGATAAGGAATTGCGAACCTTGTCGGACTCCCGGTTTGTCAGGCGGAAACGATCCCAGGTTCAAAACATAATTGCTTCGTCGATGGGCTTGCATATCGAAGCCCGGAACGAGAGCGCCTACCTGTTGCCGGGCGGCGATGTCGCTATCAATGTAGAGATCGTCAATCGGTCTCCATTGGGAGCGCGTTTGCTTGGATTGAAAGCCAGCTATTTCGACAGCGCTGTTTGGCCTGAGCGCGAGCGACTAACTCGCCAGGATAACCTAGACATCAGTCTTCCAGCTAATCAGGTAGAGACGGTTTCGCTGAAGACCCTTTTGCCTGCGGATGCTCCCTATACGCAACCTTACTGGCTAGAAGAGACCCCTAGTTTAGGGATTTACCAGCTGGCTAACAGGCGATTACTCGAAGGAGAATCCCTGCCGGATCCGGTTGCTATCACCGCGACCATCGAAGTTGAGGGTCAGACGGTTGATTTCGATGTTCCTTTGATCAAAGTAACCAGCGACCCTGTCAAAGGGGAGGTTCGGGAGCCAGTAGTGATTCGCCCAGCCTTAGCATTAAAGCCCGAGAGTGCGGTGACGCTTTTCGAAGATGGACGGGCGAAGGAGATTGCGGTGCGGGTGACGAGCCATACTGGTTTGATCTCTGGCGTTTTGCAAGCGGAGGTTCCGAAGGATTGGAAAGCAGAGATCGCCAACCCAGAATTTTCTCTCGAAGGTGAAGGGGACTCATTACTGATTAATGCCCGAGTGACGCCCCCGGAATCGTCATCAGTAGCGACTATTGCATTTAGCGCGTTGTCCTCCGAGGGCAAACGATTTGATTCCAGTCTACGGGAAATCTATTACGATCATATTGGCAGGCATCCGCTGCTTCGCAAGGCGGAGACACGTCTCACTAGATTAGATTTAAGCCGGGCAGGAACGAGAATTGCCTGCGTATTGGGAGTAGGCGACGCGGTTCCGGACACGCTAGATCGAATTGGCTATACCGTTGAGCGGCTCTCCGTGGATGAGATTTCCGAAGAGGTGATCGCGGGGTTCGACACCGTGATTTTAGGGCCTAGGGTCTTTGACGCTTTTGCGGGACTAGACAGGAGGTTTGACGCCTTGCTGGAATACGTGGAGCGTGGTGGCACTTTGATATCCCAGTACAACTCGACTAGCTTCCAAACCAAATCCAGATTTACGGCCCCCTTTCCGATTAGGCTGTCTCGCGAACGCGTCTCCGAAGAGAAAGTTCCCGTGGAGATACTCAATCCCGAGCATCCTGTTTTCAATTTCCCGAACCGTATTACGAATAAGGACTTTGATAATTGGATACAAGAGCGCGGACTATATTTTGCCAGCAGTTGGGACGAGGCCTACGAGCCCCTGCTTTCGGCTAATGATAGAGGGGAGCCGCCGAGAAAGGGAGGGCTTTTAGTCGCCCGCTACGGCAAGGGTTGGTATGCTTATACTGGGCTATCTTTTTTCCGACAATTGCCTGAGGGAAATCCCGGGGCGATTCGGCTTTTCGTTAATTTAATCTCTTTAGGACATGGAACCGGATCCGGAAACTGAAATCGCCAAATCGGCTAAAAAAGATAGTTCCAAGGGTTGGACTGAGCTTTACTTGATTGTGGTAGGGGCGTTGGTGGCCCAAATCGCTTTCTTCGTTTGGCTGACTAAGACATTCGATTAGAGCGAACACCCGAACCTATGAATCCTATCGACATCGTTACACTAGGGGTGACTCTGATCGCCATCGTATTTTTCGGCGTTTGGAGCACTCGCAATGACCGCAAGTTGGATGAGTTCCTGAAAGGAAGCTCCAACAGTTGGGGAACGATCGGCTTGTCGGTGATGGCTACCCAGGCCAGCGCTATCACATTCCTGTCTACGCCCGGCTTGGCCTACGATAGCGGTATGGCTTTCGTGCAAAACTATTTTGGCATGCCGCTAGCCCTGATCTTGATAGCCGCGGTGTTCGTGCCCATGTACTACAAGCTCGAGCTTTGCTCGGTTTATGAGTTTCTTGAACACCGGTTCGACTCCAAGACGAGAACCTTGGGAAGCGCGATTTTTCTGATTCAACGAGGATTTTCAGCGGGCATCACGATTTACGCTCCCTCGATCATCCTGACGAGTGTCCTTGGTTGGGACATGAATACCACCGTTATCGGGGTCGGTCTGGCGGTCATTATCTACACGGTTACGGGCGGCTCGCATGCCGTCAGCGTCACCCACAAGTACCAAATGACGGTGATTCTCACGGGAATGGCGATCGCTTTCGGTATCGTTGTATACAAGATTATGGGACATGCGGGATTTAGAGAGAATCTCAGCGTCGCGGGAGCGTTGGGGCACCTGAATGTGGTAGATCTGTCATTCGATTTGAATACGCGGTACACGATTTGGTCCGGCTTGCTAGGCGGGTTTTTCCTCTCCCTTTCCTATTTTGGCACGGACCAATCCCAGGCCCAGCGTTACATGTCTGGCCAATCGGTGCGGGAAAGCCGGCTTGGCCTCATGTTCAACGCCTTGCTCAAGGTCCCCATGCAGTTTATGATTCTCCTGCTGGGAGTTCTGGTATTCGTCTTTTACCAATGGGAGCGTCCGCCGGCGACTTTCCTGCCGGAGCCCATGACCGAAATCGCGGAATCTGCGGATGCCAATGCGTATCGGGAATACGAACTCAGATTCGAGAGCCGTTTTGAAGAGCAGAAAAGTGCCATTGAGGGCTATATTGATGCTCTGAGAAATGGAGATTCCGACGAGACTCGTGCGTCAAAAGCGGAGCTGCAGAATGCCAGCCTGGCGGTCAAAGAGGCCCGGTCTCAACTCAAGGGGCACATTGCTCGGTCAACGGGTCAGGAGAGTATGAAGGAAACTGATTACGTCTTTATCCACTTTGTTCTCAACGAGCTGCCTGTCGGGTTAATCGGGCTTTTGATCGCGGTGATATTGAGCGCGGCCATGTCGTCTACGGCGTCTGAATTGAGCGCCTTAGCCACCATCACCACTGTAGACTTCTACCAAAACCACTTCGTTAAAGGCCGCGACGAGGTCCATTATATGAAGGCATCTAGAAGCTTTACCGCCATGTGGGGAGGGCTGGCCATTCTCTTCGCCTTGTTTGCTAGCATGGTGGAGAGTTTGATTGAAGCGGTTAATATTGTTGGATCGCTATTCTATGGAACGGTGTTGGGCCTATTTCTGGCCGCTTTCTTCATCAGGAAAATCGGAGCCCATGCAGCCTTTATTGCCGCCATCATCGCTCAAATCACTGTTCTATTTCTGTATTTTACAGAGTTGGTGGAGATTGGATATCTTTGGTATAACCTGATAGCCTGCACATTAGTAATCGTCATCAGTTACTCAATACAATTGGTGATTGGCAAAAAGGAGGTTTAGTGCCGGATCCTATTATTTGTTTTGGGCAGCAGCCTTGCGGGATTTTCCCAAATCGATTTCTGTTTGCCAAGATCAAGACTGCCAAACGATTGCAGAGCGAGATCGGCGGAAGAGTGGTGTTTTTCGTGCACGACAGCGATCACGACCATCGGGAAACCTGCTCCTCTCTGGTCAATCGGCACACGGGCAAGACGGAGCGATTGAATTTCGAAATTTCCAACAAGATCCAAAAGCTGTATTCACCTTTGTACTGCAAGACGATCAAATCTGGCTGGAAGGACAAAACGAAGCGCTGCTTGCCCAATTTGGTGGATGGCGAGCTCGTTGAGGCCTTCGCCTCGGTGGACACCGAAAATGTCGCGGAATTCTGCTTGCAGATGTACGAAAGAATGGGATTTCTTGAAGGGGTGGAGTTGCAGCGATCGAGCGATCCGGAGTTTCGCGAGGCAGCAATTGAAATAGATGATTATTTTGTGGATACGCCCTATGAGGGAGAGATCGTGAGAGCTCGGTATCGCGATGGTAAGTACAGACTATTCAAAGGAGGTGGGCGTTACATCGATGTGGAGGTAGGCGGAGTTGCGAAAAGCATGATCAGCCCGGCTCGAGATACGCGCCTCAAGTGGATGCAATCCGTTATCGCTTGCACGCATTACGTTGCTGGAGAAGGCGAGATTCAGTATCTGAACCAATCGGATGCCCCAGAGATTCAGTTCGTGAAACGCGATTTTATTGAAAACTCGGGAGATGCCTATGCAGAGTGTCGACATGACTGGTAAGCGAATCCTAGCTTTTGGGGCTCATCCCGATGATATCGAATTCGGCTGCGGAGCGGTATTGCTCGATGCGGCAGAAAAGGGGTCGGCCATCGACTTGGTTGTCCTATCGCGTGGAGAAGCGGGAACCCATGGCAACCGATCCGTGCGAGAAAAGGAGGCCATGAAAGCGGCTGAAATGATCGGCGCCCAAGTTCAGTTCCCCTCGACAGCCGGAGATACCCGACTGCGATCGGATCTGGAAATCACCTTGATGGCATCAAAGACCATTCGGAGATGTCGACCGGACATCGTCCTGGCTCCGTCCGGACATCTAAACCAACACCCGGATCATCGAGAAACGAGCATCATCGCTCGAGATGCGAATCGCCTGGCTCGCTACGGCAAGACGCCAGGTCTAGAAGGGCTGGATCCGCATGCTACTCAGGCGCTTTTCTTTTACGATATTTCCAGCGAATCGGCAGGTGGCGATGGGATGGTCCCCTTCCTGGTTGATGTTTCAGCCCAAGCTGAACGGTGGAAAGAACTGATGGCCTGCCATGAAAGCCAAACGGGAAATTTGGATTACGTGGACCTGCAGTTGTCGCGGGCCCGGACATTAGGCATCCAGTCCGGGGTCGAATATGCTGTTCGCCTTTACTCGGAAGGTCCGCTCTTGTGGAGTTCTATCGCCGGAGTCGCTGATGCGAAAACTCCACGCTTATAATTGTTTTCCGGCTTATGGAGGGTAAACTGAATATCGCGTTACTTTGCCATCCTACAGTAGGAGGTAGTGGAATATTGGCTACAGAGTTGGGCCACCGCCTCGCCGACCGGGGGCACGATGTGTATGTGATATCGGAACAACCGCCCTTCCGTCTAGACCGCAGCCATCCGAACATCCATTTCTGCGAATCGACGCCGGTGGAATTTCCCTTGTTTAAAAGCCCGGACCACACCTTGCCTTTGGCCACCCGAATCGCCGAGGTTTGCCGGAATCATCGAATCGATATTATGCACGCCCATTACGCCATCCCCCACACGGCAGCGGCTTGGATTGCTAAGGAGCTGATTGGGAAGGCATCGCCGCCAACACTTACCACGCTCCATGGCACGGACATCATTTATTTGGGAGCTAAAGAAGAATATCGGCCCTTACTCCAGCATGTGCTTAACGCTTCGGATCGGGTAACCTGCGTTTCCAGGAACTTGAAAGAGCGAACGGAAGCCCTCTTCTCCCTGGATCGGGAGATTGTGGTTATCCCGAATTTCTATGAACCTAAACCGATCTCCCGATCTAGAGAAGAGGTGAGGGGTTCCTTGAAGTGCGCAAATGGTCCGCTAGCCATACACGCTTCCAATCTGCGCTCGATTAAGCGAGTCGATCTCCTGCTCGAAGGATTCAGGAGAGCCTTAGACGATTGCGATGCCCAGCTGTTGATCCTAGCCGGGGCGGATGCTGCCCGCATTGAACCGGAAATTCAAAAGCGGGACTTGCAAAGCAAGGTGATTATTCAGAGTGGCGTGTATGACGTAGATGAATACTACGCGGCTGCGGATTTCACGCTCTTTTCGTCGGAGTATGAAAGTTTCTGCCTTGGGATCCTCGAAGGCATGCGGCATGGAAAACCGAGTGTTTCCTTCGAAGTTGGTGGGATACCTGAAGTGGTCGAGGCCAACGAAACCGGATTGCTGGTTCCCTTTGGAGATGTCGATAGACTTGGGAAAGCGATCGCGTCTCTCGCGAACGATGCCGAACTTCGAGAGCGTATGGGCAAAAAAGCGGAACAGCGGGCCCGCGAGCAGTTCTCGGCTGAAACTGTAGTTGATTCCTATCTAGAGATCTACCGGCAGGTATTGGACAGGGTGTAGATTTTTGAATCGCTTGATTGCTTTATCTGGTCAGTTCGATTGGTATCCCAGCCATGAAAGCTTGGTTCTTCATTATCCCCTTATTAGCCAGCTTATCGCTGGTCGCCCAAAATTATCCGCCGAAGGAATGGCAGATTGAAACGGCCGTGTTGGCAGCCCCTGAGCACGAGCGCGACAACGCCACTGTGCTGGGCTACGCCAGCGATGGCGAGTTAGCCATTCTTCGACAGGGCAGCAATGATTTGATTTGCCTAGCGGACGATCCTGCCCGTAAAGGATTCAGCGTTGCCTGCTACCACGAGAGCCTCGAGCCATTTATGGCCCGTGGTCGAGCGTTGCGGAAAGAAGGCAAAAACAACAAGGACATCTTCCAGATCCGCGAAGACGAAGTGAAAGCGGGAAAACTGGAGATGCCGGATCGGGCTTTGCTGAGCGTAACGACGGGCGAGGTTAACGAAGACACGAAAGAGGTCGAAAACGTTTTCACCCGTTGGGTATTTTATATTCCTTTCGCCACTGCAGAAACGACTGGCTTGCCACCGGCTCCAGCGGGACCCGGGGCTCCTTGGATCATGGATGCGGGCACGCACCGAGCCCACATCATGATCACCCCGCCCAAGAATAAGTAGCTTCAGTATTCTCGGTAGGGAGGACCGGCTTGCGCCGCCTTAGCTACAATTAAGGAGTGAGATGGCCCGCTACCAAATGCACACGCGCTTGCCTCGATAAACGCCTCGGCGCCTACAGCTTGGATTCCAGGGCTTCTTTAGCGATTATGCCCGAATGTCTCCAAGTTTCCTGCCCGTTTTCGAAGAGAACGAAAACGGGGACCCCTTCGATTGAGTAGGCTTCAGCCAGCTCAGGGCTAGCATCGATATCGATTCGCAAAATCCGTGCTCGATCGGATAGCTCGTCTTCCAGTTCATCGATGATGGGGGCCATTTGTTTGCAGGGTGCGCACCACTCGGTCTGAAAATCGACGAGTATGCGATCGTGGCTTCTCAATTGCTTCTTGAAGTCTGTCAGAGAGATACCAGGCGCTTTTTTGACACTCGAGATATCTGGTTTGACGCTGGGCAGATTGGCCCGGTTCCAAGCCCCCATGCCGCCCTCGAGATTGTAGACCTCGCTAAAGCCGTTCTCACTCATGATTTGAGCGGCTCTTGAGCTGCGACCCCCGGATCGGCAGTAGACGTATACGGGTTTGTCCTTTTGCATCAGATTCAGTTTCCGAACGAAGTCCTCGTCGTATATATTCAGGATGCTGGCCCCAGCGATATGGCCTTGAGCGATCTCGTCTGGCGTGCGCACATCGAGAATGATGCCGTTTTCCTGACCGATCAGCTCCTTGAATTCGCTGACAGAGACATCTTCTATTTTAGTTTCCGCGAACATCTTGGTGATTCCAGCAAGGGCCGCCAAGACTAGTTTAGCATTACGGGTATTCATATGGGTTTGGTACCTTTGATGGCAAATTGGCTGATTAAGTCTGGAAAGGCCATCCAATTTGGCGCTTCGAGGTTGAATGTAGGCGGTTTTGTTGCTGAATTGGTCATCAGAGTGCTCAATAAGTTCATTTAAAACGAATCAATTGGTTTCCTCCTCGCCGTATAGGGGTCAACTTGAGTAGCATCGGTTTTCCGCAGAGAGACAATAGACCTATGAAATACAGACGAATGGGACGAACTGGATTGAAGGTTTCGGAGTTGAGTCTTGGGACTATGACTTTCGGAACCTATACTGATGTTGCGGAAGCGGACCGCATGCTGGGGCTGAGCTTCGATTCGGGTATAAATTTTATCGATACAGCTGATGCTTACGGTAGAGGGCAATCCGAGGAGATGCTGGGCAAGCTTTTGGGCGCCCGCCGGGAGGATTCGGTTCTGGCCACCAAGTTTTTCAATCCTATGGGCCCGGGAATCAATGACTCTGGAATGAGTCGAGTGCGGATTTTCAAAGCTATTGAGGCCAGTCTGAGGCGCTTGAAAACCGACTACATTGATCTCTACTATATCCATCATTTAGATACACAAACCCCTTTGGAAGAAATGTTGGAGGCTCTAAATGACTTGGTTCGTTCGGGCAAGGTTCGCTATATTGCCTGTAGCAATTACGAAGCTTGGAGGCTGATGGAATCCTTGTGGATCAGCGTTAGCCGAGGGTGGGCCCGCTTCGAGTGCTATCAGCCCCAATACAATTTGCTGACCCGCGATATCGAGGAAGAGTTGGTTCCCCTTTGCCAGTACAAGGGTCTAGGCGTAGCGGTTTGGAGTCCGCTCGCCAATGGAATCTTGACCGGGAAGTATCGGGGCCAGGTTGGCGCCATCCAAGGAACTCGTTCCGCTGATAAATGGGTTTTCAATCCGCAATTTTTCGCCCCCAACACAGATGAGATCTTGGATGTTGTATTAGAAATCGCGGGGGAGCTCGACTGTTCGCCAGCTCAAGTGGCTACGCGGTGGGTTTTGGAGCAGCCGGCTATCACTTCCGTTATTGTCGGAGCTCGGAATATCGAGCAGTTTCGCGATAATCTGGGATCCAGCCGAATTCAATTGAGCCCGGAGCAAAGCGAACGTTTGGAGGCGGTTTCGAGACTGCCCATGCGCTATCCCAAATCAATGGAGTTAAATATGCATGAGCGCAGGGACAATGCGGTGGATATGCCCAGCCTAGAAGACGATTCTTGAGAGAGCTCAAACAATACGCCTGTCTTTGGGAGCGAGTTGCAGAAGTTTAGAATTTGTAGGTAAGGCTGCTTGTCCTCAAGCAGCCGCGAATAACAATCCTGCCGCGCTTCGTTTGGCGATCCGCGTTCAACCCGGAGCCATAATACTCCATGCCAAAAGGTTTGCATTCACCTCGGCATCGACGTTCGATCTTCATTCACATTTCAATTGGATTGAGAGGCTCATGAAAGTAGCGATTATAACAGGAGGGGGATCTGGAATAGGGAAGAGCGTAGGATTGGCATTGGCCAAAGCAGGCTATGCGGTTGCCCTGGCCGGTAGGCGTCAGGAAACTTTGGATGCGGTGGCTAACGAAATCTCTGAGAGAGGCGGGAGGGCCTTGGCGGTAGCGACGGATGTGACCGATGCGGAATCGGTAGAAAAACTGTTCGCCCGGACAGTTGAAACCTATGGACGAGTGGATGTCCTGTTTAATAATGCGGGTACCTTTGGTCCGGCGGCATTGCTGGAAGATATCGAACCAGACGATTGGCGGGCTGTAGTTGATGTCAATCTAACGGGACCCTTTCTTTGCACCCAGGCGGCGTTCAGATTAATGAAGAATCAGGATCCTCAGGGTGGGCGCATCATCAACAATGGCTCCATATCGGCCTACACGCCGCGTCCCAATTCGGCTCCGTATACGGCGACGAAGCACGCGATAACAGGATTGACGAAGTCGACGGCGCTGGACGGCCGCAAATATGACATCGCTTGCGGGCAGATCGATATTGGCAATGCCACGACCGACATGACTGAGAAGATGAAGCAAGGGGTATTGCAGGCTGATTTGACCAAAAAAGTGGAGCCAACGATGTCGGTCGACAACGTAGCCAATGCAGTTGTCTTCATGGCGAGCCTCCCGCTCGATGCCAATGTCCTCTCGATGACGGTGATGACGACGAAAATGCCGTTTGTTGGACGCGGTTAGCGAATACCGTTTTGAGCAATGGAAAGATTTGCATTTCCAAGCACGATTAAGTTCGGCCCGGGCGCGGTCTCGTCCCTCAAAGATTCGCTGAGCGAGCTAGGCGTCTCAAAGCCACTTCTGGTTACGGATGCGGGGATCGTTGAATGTGGGCTTGTGGATGAGATCCTGGCGGCTGCGGGTATGGACGTTGAGGAGGTTTTTAGCCAAGTGGATGCGAATCCCTCGGAATCCAACGTTCGAGCTGGAGTTGAGGCATTTCGACGGGGCGAATTTGATGGCATTGTAGGGCTGGGTGGTGGAAGCGCTTTGGATGCGGCAAAAGGCATTCGATTGCTGGCCTGTCACCCGGGTCCGTTGCGCAAATACGGAATTCGGCAGAATGGCTGGGAGCGAATGACCGAACCAATGCCGGAGATGATTGCCATTCCCACTACAGCGGGAACAGGCAGCGAAGTCGCCCGCGGAGCTTTGCTCATCGAAGCGACTGAGGGAGCGAAAATCGCCGTAGTGGGGCCTCGGCTTTTTCCATCGATGTCGATCAGCGATCCCGAGTTGACCGTGGGGCTGCCCAGAATTTTGACGGCGGGCACGGGTATGGATGCCTTGACCCACTGCATAGAGGAGTACCTTTCGCCGCAGTTCAATCCCATCGTGGAAGGGCTGGCTCTTGAGGGCGTCAGACGAGTTCAGGCATCGCTCATCAAAGCCTGCCATAATGGTTTCGACATCGCGGCGCGCTCAGATATGATGGTGGCAGCTATGCTGGGCGGAATGGGCTTCGCGAAAGGTTTGGGAATTGTCCATTCTCTATCGCACGCCATCGGCGGCCTATTTGGCGGGCATCACGGCACGTTAAACGCGATATTGCTACCCGCTTGTCTTGAATTCAACCGAGAGTCGTGTCTGCCCAAATTCCGCCTGCTCGCCCAAGCGGCAGGAATTCCGGTGGAAGGAATGGATGATCAAGGCTGCGCGGATGCCTTCATTGAACATATCGTAGATCTGAATACGAACTTGGAACTGTCTCTTCGTTTGTCGGAATTGGGAATCAACGAGTCCGATCTAGATCGGCTAGCGGAGTACTCGATGAAAGACCACTGCCACCTGACCAATCCGAAAAAGCCCGCGCTCGAGGATTTCAAAAGTCTTCTGAAATTGCATTTGTAGGTGAGTGGCAGGACTCAATGCAAAGCGATTGGTCTGCGATGGTACTTTAGAGAATTTCTAAACGCTGCCGTTTGATCGTTGCAAGAAAGGTAGGGTGACTGTCCTCAGTTTGCCGAAACAGGAGGAGCGCACCGTTGCGGCTGACTGAGGACAGTCAGCCCGACCATCCAAAGTGCGGATTGCAACTTGATCGACACTCGCTCAGTTTACCATTGCTTCTGTATAAACCGATTTAGCCGATTATTCAGTTCAGGGAAGCGGGATACGATATCATCCTCGGTGACGAAGGCCATGTCTTCAAAAGCGAACCCGGGGCTGACCGCTTCGCTGATCAATCCGTAGTCGCCCTTAATCAGTTGGCTAGCTTTCCACCAACCTCCAGGGACAGTAAATTGCAGCTTTTGCCCAGCTGCAATATCCGTTCCGAGAATAACGGTCTCAAGCTCTCCTTGCGGCGATACGAGGGTGTAATTGATCGGAGAGCCACCTTGAAAGAAATGGACGATGTCCGACCGGTTTACATGGAGATGCCCAATTGGCGAATCGCGAGTCAACAAATAATAGATACACGTGAGAGTGGGTCGATCGGACTGGTTTGGACCGATTGGAGCAATGGTTTTCGACGCATAGGTACGTCGGAAGTATCCGCCTTCCGGGTGCGGCTCCAAATCTAGTGACTCGACAATCTGTTTGACCGATCCCAAATTATCAAGCCGCTTGGCCGTCTGGAGCAGGTTCGACCTCTTTGGATTGTTGGCTCGCTTGGTAGTGAATGATAAGAATCAAGGCTATAGGGGTGCCGTAATCGCCCCAGCGCTCGATAAATTCGAAGATATTTATCAATCCACCCTCTGTTACGTACAAGAACTCGGTGATCGCTTTCCAGACGAAGACGAACCACAATATCGGCACTAGAGGGAGGAAAAAGACGACTACTCCAAGAATGATCTCAAACCAGCCGACTGCTTTTATGAAGGCTACATCCGCCGGAAGACCGATGGATGCAAAGTGGTTTATCAGCATATCCTTCTCAACGAAAGCCCCGAAACCGCCGTGGCCGATTAAGAGAAGGCCGATCGTCAAACGGCAAATGAAATGGATCACTCCTATTTTGTCTTCCGAGAGTTTTGTTTCAGTGTATCCAGAAAGCCAATCTTTCCAATGCATGGCGAACGCGCCGCCCATCAACAGGAGCATAAATGGGGGTAAATAATTTCCGGCCCGCTCCCAGAACTCCCACATGCCTGGTGTGCCGGAAATCGGTCGAAGGATTGCTGTCCACAAGGCCCATAAGATCATCCAAACGATAATGATCCGTCGCGGCTTGATAAGCAGCAAGATAGCCATAATGATATCGAAAGCGCCTATGATGGGCATCAGTTTCCAGGCGATTTCATCTGGGATGCCCTGGGATCGGAAGAAGGGGAGCCAACCTTCCTTGGTAATGACACCCCAGGCCCCGTGACCTATGAAACAGCAGGCTGCTGTGACTCGGAGGACCCAGTGAAGTCGCGTTTGCAGGTCGTCGAGAGTTTTCGGTTTAAGAAGGGAGGCTGACATAATGAGGATAATTTTTTGGTATGGATTGCCTGCTAGTTGTGTTAGCAAGCGAGGGTGGCTAGAAATACATGCGGAAGGCGGAGCCGATAGTCCAGCCTTTGAATACAGTGATTCCACCTGCGGTTTCGATATCATCGTATTCAATGCCTGAAACGATCTTCATGCGGTCGCCGCAAAAGTAGTAGTTCAATCCGAAATAAAAATTGTGATGCTCGTCTCCTCGTCCTCCGGTTAGAGAAAGGTCGGCGTCGCCTTTGGCGTCGGCAGATCGGGCGTATCGGCTGTTCAGTCGAATGCCCTCTGGAGCATCGGCGCTTTGCAGCTGATACCGAGAAACGAACTTGAGCCGATCTTCAACGAGCCATCGCATGGGCATGATTGACAGCCCCCAGAAACCGCCGAGGCGATCGGGATTGGATGTGCCTCCATTTTGGCCCGCTCCGATTGTACTATGGATCTCCCATGGCCCCTTGTGCAGTTGGAGAATCGCTGACCCTCCCCATTCGTTTCCTCGAGCGAGTTGATCGTCGGATAAATCGGCGTCTTGCGAAAAGATGCTGAGGACGAGATTCTTTTGGTCGAAATTCGAGCCTTCCGTCAGGTCGCGTTCCCATTGGGAGTACAAAGCGGTTCCATCTTCCCAGCCCGGAAACTCGTCATCTTGAGTGGTGGAAAAGAGGCCAACTTGAAAGTCGTTCTTACCTTTAGCAGCCCGAAACCAGGCGCCTACGGGGTGCGACCCGCCCTCATCGGTCGGCCAGAGCTTATTGGAAAACGGGGATCGCTCCAATGGGTTGAAAAGGGTTGCGGAGCGCTGCCACTCGTCGGCTAGCTTGAGACTACGGCGGCCGTATCCAACCTCGAAACGATCGTAGTCGGAAAACGCGGCGTTCGCCACGCTGGCATCATAAGAAAGGTAGAGATTCCGAAAGTGCTGGAATTCGAAGTCTTGATCGCCCGTGGCAGCGTTCTTGCCCTGTGACAGACTTAGGACGGATTTGAACAGGAAGCCTTGCAGAAATTTGGCGTCGGCGCCGAGCCAGACGCGCCGAAATTCGTTGTGGGTATCGGAAAAGCTGTTTCCTGCCGAATCGGTTCCATCAACATGGCCGACCTGATAATGAGCCATGCCGAATAGCTTAATCTGCTCCAATCCCGCTTCCTCGGAGTTATGAATGATCCCCATGCCCGCCAGCGTGTCGCAAGGCTCTTGAGCTAGTGCGCACATCGGCACCAACAGGGAGATCGCGATCGTTCGAGAAATAACTGTTTTATCGGCAAACATTAATTAGACATGCTGTCATGAAGGCTTATTTTCGGGATTGCCACCAAGAAATGGACAAAATCTTTTCCGAAATTTCTAGGTTTCGAGGGTAGCACACGATCGAGTTAGCCCGTATTCAACCTTGAGATTTGGGCCTGAAGTAGTAGCCATGGCGGTGATCGTTATGTTTCAGAGAGAAACAGGACTTCAATAACTACATATAGCTTTATGAAACTCTCTCCGCTGACCCTTGCTTTTGTGTTTGCCCTGTACCCGGCATTTCCAGATCGCCCCAATATTATTATTATGCTTGCCGACGATGCTGGCCACTCAGACTTCGGCTGTTTTGGTGGCCAGGCAAAAACGCCAAATATCGACCAGCTGGCTGAAGAGGGCATGCGTTTTACGGATCTTCATGCAGCGGCTCCAAATTGCTCCCCCAGCCGCACGGGCTTGCTGACTGGCCGGTATCCCTCCCGGGTAGGCGTCTTCAGTTATCTGCCCCAACCGGAGAACGGCGTGCCCCATCCGATGCATCTTCCCGATTCGGAGATCACGCTGGCTGAAATACTTGGAGCCGAAGGCTACCAGACTGCCCATTTTGGAAAGTGGCACTTGAGCGGTTATGGAACGGACCAGCCGCAGCCACTGGACCAAGGGTTCGATTATTCGTTCGGCACGTCGAGCAATGCTCGCCCGTCGCACTTGAACCCGGATAATTTTCACCGCAATGGCAAGCCATTGGGGATGATCGAAGGTTATGCCTGCCAAATCGTAGTGGACGACGCCATACAATGGTTGGAAAAGAGGAAGGGCGATGACCCCTTCTTTCTTTACGTGGCCTTCCAAGAGCCGCATACCCCAATAGCTTCTCCACCGGAGATGGTGGCCCAATACAATTTTGATAGCAAGCGCAACGAGTACCTGGCGAATATCCAGAATCTGGATGACGCCGCGGGACGACTGGTGGCCAAGCTAGACGAGCTGGGTTTAGGAGAAAACACCATAGTGATGTTTACCTCTGACAATGGATCGCTGCATGATGCCAGCAACGGAGGTTTCCGAGGGCAAAAATCGATGGTATTCGAGGGAGGGATTCGGGAACCAGGAGTGATGCGGTGGCCGGGAAGGATCGAAGCGGGATCGGTTTGCCATGAGACGCTCAATTTCGTCGATATGGTTCCCACGATTTGCTCGATTACCGGTATCCCGCTTCCCCAGGATAGGACGATAGATGGTGTGGATTTTAGCCCGGCTCTATTTGGGGAGAGTTGGAGTCGGGACAAGCCGCTCTTGTGGTACTTTTATCGATCGATAGCCGGTTCCGGGCAACGTGCCGAGGGTATGACGCAGCAAATGCCGGCGGGAGCCTTTCGCAAGGGCGACTGGGTTTTGATCGGCTATCTGCGGCATGACAATATGCCATCGACGCATGCCATGGTAGAGACGGATATGGATTTCATTCGCGAGTCGAGTTGGGACCGATTCGAACTCTACAATTTGAGAACCGACCGAGCCCAAAAGAATGACGTGGCCAACGAGAACCGGGACTTGTTCGATCGGCTATCCAAAGAAATGACTGCCGTACACCGAGACATGATCGCCGAGGCTCCACATTGGGAGTGGCCGGAAGAGAGGTAGATCGTGACTTAGCATGAATTAGCGTCGACTTGGGATGAAGATTTTTTAACCACTGATGGACGCCGATGAACGCAGATGGGGTAGAGGCGCTTTTTAAGGAGGATTCTCGGCAAGTTGTGGGGATTGCAATGGAGGTCTTGAATGAAATTGGGCATGGCTTTCATGAAAAGCCTTATGAGAACTCGCTCGTAGTCGAATTTCGGTTGCGGAACATTCCCTTCCTGCAGCAGAAGCAGTTTGATATTTTCTACAAGTCGGAGAAGGTCGGCGAATACGTTCCGGACCTTATTGTCTTCGTTAGGATCGTCGTTGACACAAAAGTTATCGAGAAGATGACAGACCGAGAGATCGGTTAGATGTTAAACTATCTCAAGGTCACAGGACTGCGATTGGGCGATGTCTTGAACTTCAAAAATCCCAAGCTTGAGTAGAAGAGAATCGTAATGTAGGTACATCTTTGGTGACTTGTGTTCATCAGTGGTTCGTGCAATCAGACTAAATTGGGTCACGCTGTCACATTTTGGTCGCTTACGGACTATATTTTGCAGATATTACGAGCATTCACGGAGACTTGCCTCTTTCCCGCAGCCCCCATTTGATTCCGGCAATAAAACTATCCCCAGCTTTCAAATATCATGAAAAAACGACTCGCTATATTCACTGCCTTACTCGCCTTTAGCTCGCCTGCCATTTTCGCCGCTGGATCCGGTCATGAGTGGACCGATGTGGCTGAAGCGGATAAGGTTCTCATGGGGGACTATGTTGGCGAGTGGATCGACGGACCCGAAAAGAGTTACCAGGAAATCAACCCAAGCTTGTGCGCCCAAGTGATCAACATCGAAAAGGGACTTTACCGCGTCAAATTTGCCCAAAACCACAATTTGCGGGCAGATGTTTACTACTCCGGGGAAGCGCGGCTGAAAGGCGACGAAATTGTGGCCAAGGATGGCAAGTGGGATTTCCGCGTGACTGAGTCTGGCCTCGTGGGCAAAGGGGCGATCGGCAGTCACGTGGCCGAGTTTTCCTTGAAGCGCGTCAAACTCGGTTCGCCGACCTTGGGAGCTAAGCCACCGAAGGGGGCGATAAAGCTTTTCGATGGAAGCGACTTCGACGAGTGGCAGCACCCTGACGGCCGAGCGGTTACTTGGACGCTACTGGACAATGGCGTAATGGAGATCAATCCCACCAAAGAGAATCCGGGCGCCGAGCCTGCAATCGGGGGGACGATCATGACGAAGCGAAAATTTAAGGATGTACGCTTTCATATGGAATTCAGGTATCCAGTAGAGCCTGGGAAGAGCGGGCAAGGCCGTGGAAATAGTGGCCTGTTTTTTCAGGGTACAGCTCCAGACGGCTATGAAGCTCAGATCCTTAATAGTTATGGGCTTGATGGATTGTGGAACGAATTGGGAGCCCTCTACAAGTTGTCCCCACCAAAAGTGAATGCGGCCCGGCCCCCGATGGAGTGGCAAACCTACGATGTCACCTATCGGGCTCCTAGATACGAGAACGGAAAGCTCAAAGAGAATGCCCGAATCACCTTACGGCTGAACGGAATCGTTGTGCAGAAGAATGAAGAACTGCGACATCAGACTGCTCATCGCCAGGCAGATCGAGCCAAGCCCGCCCCCAGCGAAGCTGGTCCAATCTCTATCCAGGACCATTCCAACCGTATCCAGTTTCGTAATATTTGGGTAAAAGAGCTATAGAGAGTTTCTGAGGGTAGCCTTTTCGGTGCGCGACAGTCCTTACATTTAGCTTGCCAGTCAAGTGGTAGAGCGGTCTTGTTTCGGATCAGTAGGGTCGGATCTGTTCGGCCCAGTTTTGTTCTTTTCCTTTCTTTACGTCCGCAGATTCAGGAAACGCCGTGAGAGTCGGCGACAGTCGCGCTGAGGTATGGAGCTATCGAGAACAGTTCCGAGTCCTAATGCTGGATGCGGATATAATACCTGACTTCCAGTCTTATGATTGGAGTCGCAAGCTTGTCGCGTAAACGAGCGGTATGAACGGTTGTCTATCTAGTTAGGGACTTTATATATAGTTCCTTAGCGTAGAATTAACGGTCCGTAGCTATGCGTGCGGGACCGTTTCTCTTGGATGGCATTGTTTGTATTCAGGTTTTCGCGATGCATCTCTGAATTCCACAAGCACTGAAAATCCAACAAACATTATTCGCGAAAATAGTCGGTTCCTTGAGCACCGGGATCATTGCGCTTGGAATGTTTAATCCAACCGTCAACGCGGAGGAGAGCTATGAGCTCAAGCCCCTGATTGTAGGGGCCACACGAACAGAGCGATCGCTCGATTCGCTCGGTGTTAGCGTAGATCTTTTGCAAGGAACCGAACTGGAGCAACGCATGGTTCGCGATTTGAGGGCCGCTTTTATGGATGTTGAAGGCGTTTTTGCTCCCAGCGATGAAGCCCTGGCCTCGACCGCGGACATCGTGATTCGGGGAAACTCGGGGACTAGGGTTTTGAGCATGGTCGATGGGGTCAAAACTAATTCTGCTATTTTTTCGGCGGGGCGATTCATGGCTGGGGCCAGTGGATTCAATCTGGATCGAATAGAGATCATTCGAGGACCGCAAAGCACGCTCTACGGATCCAGCGCTATTGGCGGTGTTGTTAGATTGGAAACCCGTAGAGGACAGGGGGATCCGACCTATCGAGTGACCGCGGAAGCGGGCTCAAATAACAGTCAACTACTGGCCATCCAAGGGCAAGGAGAGGCAGGAGCCTTGGACTATTCCTTTCATGTTGCCAATCAGGAGAGTGACAACGATGGTGCCGACAACGAGGGAAAAATGAAGAGCTATTCCTTTCGTTTCGACTATGGCCTTTCTGATACGGCGACTATTGGAATTTCCTCGAGAGGCGAACTTACCGACTACAGCAATCCGGGCGGTGACCTGACACCTCCACCTTCAGATCGAATTCAAAGCGATACGATCGCTCTTAGCGCGTACTTGGAGAGCGAAGGCGATCGTTGGAGTCAACGAGCAACATTGTCGCTACTTGATGAATACTACCGACAGACAGGTTTTCTCTACATTGGGGATTCAGCCAACCTAGTATTGGATTGGCATAACGCCTACGAAGCTACCGATTCCGTAAGAATCGTTTCGGGAGCTTCCTGGGAGCGTCAGGAAGGGAACGACAACTCATTTCCGGAGAGCGACGGCGAGAGCCATGCCCTTTTTGCTCAGGCGGAGATCGCTTCCGGCAAAACGATGGATCTCATTTTAGGCATCCGCTATGACGATTACGAATTCTCAGGATCGAAAACCACTTGGCGGGCCAATGGATCGTGGCGGCTGAACGATCGGTTCGCTGCTCGGGCAGCTTTCGGTACCGCTTTTCGAGCCCCCAACTTCTTCCGTCTGTTTTCCACTTCGAGTTTCGCTCTGGGTAATCCGAATTTAAGGCCGGAGGTAAGTGAAGGTTGGGAAGCCGGTATGGATGCGTATTTTGTAAATGGTGACGTCATCGTGGGTCTCACCTATTTTAGCAACGATATAGAAAACCTAATCGTATGGACGCCAACTGAGGGATTCGACGGAACCTATGAAAATCGTGATGTAGCGGAAAACTACGGGGTGGAGAGCCATGTCGATCTATGCCTTCGAGAGGATTGGACGGCGACATTCGCATACACCTGGACAGAGTCGAACTCTACTAATCTCGCGTTCGGAGCGACGACTCGTCAACCTGCGGTTCCTCGGCACCAGATCAGCTTTTCTAACGCCATTCAGATCACCGAGAGGTGGTCCTCCAGCGTGGGTTTGTGCTATGTAGTGGATAGAGAAACTTTCGGCAGCCTGGACATGGATAACTATATGCTATTGAGGGTCGCTTCTCGGTATCGAGTCAATGACACCTTGTCTTGGACCTTTCGGGTAGAGAATGCCATGGACGAAGATTATACAGCAAGCGAATCGAGCTTCACTGGAAGGATCAAAGCACGCGGATTCGCGGCGTTTGGGGGATTGGAGTGGGATTTTTGAAAAGTTGCATCACGAATCTAGTGGTAGGGCTGACTGTCCGTAGTCAGCCGCAATTAGGCCTTCGGGGTTTTTCGCTGCCTAGGGATAAGCAGTGCTATCAACTTAACTGATGGAAACATATTAAAAACTCGAAACCACTGGAAAAACGCGTGAAGAATATCGTATCCAGATTTTTAGGCCTAATCGTAATGATTGCTTGGGTCCCAAGTGGCCAGGCCACAGGCGAAAGCGTGGATCTTCGATATGCGGAAAACTTTTCTATCGAAAGGCGCGAAAACTGCCGAATCGTTACGGTTCGCAATACATGGAGAGGGTCGGGTGAAAAGCTATTTCAGTACGCTCTCCTGCCCAAAGGGTCGGAGCTTCCCAAGTTAGAGAGGTCTATTCGCGTGATACGTACGCCGGTTGAGCGTTTGGCGGTTTTGGGAACGGTCTATTTGGCCCATGTTGAAGCTCTGGACTTGTACTCCAACTTGGTAGGGGTTGCCCACGCCAAATACGCCAATGACCGTAGAGCAATTGAGCAATTGGAAAATGGATATACGAAATCGATACCTGGGGAAAGCTCGATTGACATCGAAACTATCTTGTCCCTACAGGCCGATCTAATTCTAGCCAGCGCAGTGGGCGATCCCCAACACGATGCTCATCCACTTTTGGAACGTACGGGTCAACCAGTTGCCGTGACCGCGGGCTACATGGAAACCCATCCTTTGGGACGAGCTGAGTGGATAAAGTTCACGGCCTCTTTTTTCGACAAAGACGCTCTGGCAAAGTCGATTTTCGATCGGATTGCCGATCGGTACGAAAAGTTGACCGCCCTAACGGAAACGATTGAGCAGCGTCCCACCGTTTTGGCCAACGCTCCCTTTGCCGGTGTTTGGCACGTACCCGGTGGACGGAGCTTCACTGCCCAGGCGATCCGAGACGCAGGCGGGGATTACCTCTTTAGTTCTCTAGACTCTTCCGGGGGGGTCCCAGTAGATCTAGAAAAAATCTTCTTTCGAGCGATTGATGCGGATTTCTGGATACATCCAGGGCAAACTCTTTCGCTAGCGGAGCTGGAATCGATGGATACCCGATTTTCGGCGTTCAAGGCCTTCAGAGAGAGAAACGTCTTCAACAATTCCAAACGCATTGGCCCACTGGGCGGAAACGAGGTTTGGGAGCGTGGCGCTTTGCGCCCGGATGAATCGCTTGCCGATCTCATTGCCATACTGCATCCGGAGCTTCTCGGTCAGCATGAATTCGTCTACTATGAAAAGCTGCCCAGTAGACGCTAGTGTTTGGCAATTCATGAATAAACGTAGAATAGCGCTCTGGTTTACCTTTCTCATTGTTTTGGGGTTGGGAGGGCTCCTGGCAGGAATTTGCTTAGGCTCCGTCAACATTCCTCTTATCGAAGTGGCGAGTAGCCTGTTCGGGGCGGGCAGCGACAATAGCACACACTCATCAATAGTCCTCGAGTTTCGATTGCCTCGAACCCTTACTGCCGCCTTAGCCGGGGCAGCCTTGGCTGTATCAGGCTTGATGATGCAAACGGTATTTCGGAATCCCCTTGCGGACCCGTTCGTGCTGGGAGTCAACAGTGGGGCCAGTCTTGGCGTTGCCATAGCCCTACTGGTTTTAGGGCCCGGAGGAATCGTGCTAGCGAGTCAAACGCCGTTGAGCGGCAGTTTGCTAGTAGTAGTAGCCGCAACTATCGGGGCAGGCGCCTCTCTCGGGCTTATTCTGCTCTTGTCTAGTCGCGTGGATGTCATGTCGCTATTGATACTCGGCCTCATGATTAGCTACGGGGTAAGTTCGATCGTCAGCATTTTGATCTACCATAGTATGGCCGATCGTCTGCAGGTGTTCTTCAATTGGTCATTCGGGAGTTTTGGGGCTGTGACCTTGAGGCAACTGGGGCTCTTCTGCCTTGTTGTCCTACTTGGGCTAGTGAGTTCGGTCCTTCTGGTTAAACGCTTGGACGCATTTCTGTTGGGCGAACGCTATGCCAAAACGCTTGGGCTAAACGTGGGTGTTTCTCGATTGGCGATTTTAGGTTGCGCTTCGCTGCTTGCTGGCGTTGTCACGGGATTTTGCGGACCTATCGGATTTATCGGCATTGCGGCGCCTCATATTTGCCGCTATTTATTTAGAACATCGGAGCATTGGATTCTCCTGCCGGGGGCGATCCTCATGGGTGGATTGGTGGGATTGGTTGCCGACATCCTGGCAAGAGCACCGGGTCTAGAGGCGACTCTGCCATTAAATTCGGTCACGGCTCTCATCGGTGTCCCAGTGATCGTTGCTGCCCTCCTAAAGCAGAGAAATTACCAAAGGATATTCGGGGAATGAGTAATCGAAGCCCAGCTTTGGAAGCGCGGTCAGTATCGATCGGATACAAAGAAAGCCGACGGTCCGTTGCAGATAATTTGTCATTGAAGCTCGAGTCGGGAGAATTCGTCAGTCTTCTGGGTCCGAATGGCGTGGGGAAATCCACCTTGATCCGAACGCTTGCCGGAATTGACGAGCCTAAGGGGGGAGAGATTTTGCTGAACGGATATCGACTACTAGATATGGCGCCCAAAGAGCGGGCCCGTCGAGTAAGCGTTGTTCTAACCGATTCCCTACCGGGAACCATGCTCTCGGTATACAGCCTCGTGGCATTGGGGAGGCATCCGTATACGGGATTGGCGGGGAGACTGAGTACGGATGATAGAGCTCGAGTCGACTGGGCTATTGATACTATGGGTATACAGAATCTGGCGACACGCCGTTTTGGAGAGATCAGCGATGGCGAGAAACAAAAGGCCCTAATCGCCCGGGCTTTGGCGCAGGAAGCGAAGGTATTATTGTTAGATGAACCAACAGCGTTTGTAGACCTACCCAGGCGTGTAGAGATCGTCAACATCTTGCGAGAACTGGCTCATTATCAAGAGTTGGCGGTACTAGCCTCGTCGCACGATCTCGAGCTATCCCTGAGCTGCGCGGACAAGCTATGGCTCATGGATTCGGAAGGCTCCCTCACGACGGGTATCCCAGAGGACTTAGCTTTGCGAGGAAGCATAGCCAAACTGTTCTCTGGCGACTTTTTCCAATGGGACTCGGAATCGGGCGGCTTCCAGGTGCGGGGGAAACCCGGTAGATTTGTTCGAATAACTGGGCAGGGGGAAGCGTTTCATTGGGCCCGTCGAGCGCTGGAGAGAATCGGATTCGGCTCGCGCCATAGTGAAAAAGCCGAACTCGAAATCACTGTTAGCTCCGATGCCAACGGAGATCCATTGTACCAGGCCGTCTTTAGCGGCCTACCCAAGTCGTTCACCATGTTGGAAGATCTCATTGGTTGGATAAGAGGGACGGAGAAGTCCGATACCTTACTTTAGGCATCGACCGAAACGGCATCCAAAATAGGTTTCGGGAAAGTTTATAAATGATTGAGTTGAATATAAAGTGATGAAAGGCAAGATTACTACAAAGCAAGGCGATGGTGGAACGACCTCGATCGTTGGCGGCGAGCGTGTGGCGAAGGACGACCCGCGCATCGAGTGTCTTGGGGATTTGGATGAGGCCAATTGCGCCTTGGGCTTGCTGCGTTCGAAACTCGAAGCGGAGCACTTCTGGGAATCTGGTTTGCGTCGTATTCAAACGGAAATGATGAATCTGATGTCCCATGTGGCCACGCCATCTCGTCACGAGCCGAAGCCGAGAGTGCCTTTGCCAGAAGGATCAGCTGAATGGATGGAGGCTTGGATGGAAACGATTGAGGAATCTTTAGATTCCGAAACCGAGTATTTCCTGCTTCCGGGAGGCGGTGAAATTTCGGCCCTGTGTCATCTATGTCGGGCCCAAGTTCGTCGGGCAGAGCGCCGATTGGCTACCTTGAACCAGTTGGATTCTGTTGATCCATCCATACTCGCTTTCATCAATCGGCTCTCCGATCTGCTTTTCAAGCTATCGCGTCAAGCGATGCGAGAGCGCGGCATCGATGAAGAGCGCTGGCATCTGTTCGTTGAAAAGAGGACGTAGTTTTTTGAGGAACGAGCTGAAATTGCTTGAGATCGGCTGTTATCAGAGAAACTGCATAAGATAAAAGGCCGGAAGCGATATTCGCCCCCGGCCTTAGTTCCCTTTTTCCCTATGGACTGCGCATTCCCCCAAACGCCTAGTCCTTTCTAAAGTGTTAGCTTACGAACGGCGGATGAAGTAGGGGCGAGCGCCCAGATTTAGCTCCCGCCACACTTCGCGTGACTGTAAAAGCTCTGCAGCTTCTAGGGCGTTGTCCTGATTGGCATCCGCCCGGTTCATCAGAATCGCAGCCCCGTCTTCAGGAAGAAATGAGAGGGTGACGACCCCCTTATCGGCTTCGACAGGCGAGATGATCCCATCGGCGACCAGAGCTTCGCGGCGATTGACGATGGCGTCGTTCCGAAGCTCGTAGAGGGCTTCGATTGATTTGGCGAGCTCTACGGTATCAAGGCGTCCATCTTGGTTGGTGTCGTGATAGCCTACCATCAGGGCGACAATGTTTTCCGGATTGCGGAGGGAGGACTTCCCGTCCTTGTGGCCGATTCCGGCGAATGCGGAAGAGGCGACGATCGTAGCTGCGGTCAAAGCGGTGATGATTTTCTTGTTATTCATTTTGTGATTTCTCCAGTTGTTTAATTTTTGGTTTCAAGGGATCGAAGAAGGTGTTCTTCGTTTTGCTTGTATTGAGTAAACCACAGTAGAATTACAGAAGCCGGTCGGCTGGATTACAGGGTTGAAATTTTTGGGGAGCTCCCCGGTTTTTCAGGGAATTAATAGCCATAAGTTCCTGGTGATAAGGCATTTAATAAAAATAAATCGGATTACGAAATATTCTAAGATTTTCGGAAAAAACTTGTAGCCGAACGGGTACGAGCCTTTCAGAATAGCTCAAATTGTTTCAAAATGATAAAGATAGCTGCTTTTGGTCTTTCTGCTCTGCTGGTTTCCAGCGTGGTTTTCGCGATCGAGTGTTCAGTAAGCATGAAACGTTTTGGCGAACTCCCGGGTGGGGAGGCGGTTCACCTCTACACGCTCACCAATGCCAATGGGATGTCGGCGGACATCACTAACTACGGCGGCATTGTTACGCGATTGCTGGTGCCTGACCGCCTAGGCCGCCTAGAAGACGTCGTTCTCGGTTACGACAATCTGGAAGGTTATCTGAAAGCGACCCCTTACTTTGGGGCCATCGTGGGCATTTACGGAAACCGAATTAAGGGTGGGAAGTTCGAACTCGATGGGAGTGAGTACCAAGTAACGACCAATAGCGAGGCAGGAGGGGTTCCGGTTCATTTGCACGGCGGAGAGAGGGGATTGGATAAGGTCCTTTGGAGCGCTCGACCGATTGTGGCGAACAACGCCGCAGTTCTCGTGTTGACCTATGTTCATCCAGACGGGGCGGAGGGCTATCCAGGGAACATTCGAATTCGCGTTATCTATCGCTTGACGAACGAGAACGCCTTGGAGGTGGCTTACCGAGCGACTACCGACGAAACCACCGTTATTAATCTGACCCACCACTCGTATTTCAACCTGAACGGCGAAGGTGTGGGTATACCGCTGGATCATGAACTGATGATCAAAGCCGATTATATCACGCCGATTACGGCTCAAATGGTGCCGACGGGTGAGCTGCTTCCCGTGGCAGGTACGCCCTTTGATTTTAGAGAGCCGACCAAGCCACGGGATCGCATAGATGATGACCATCCGCAGATTGAGCTCGGGGGTGGATATGATCACAACTGGGTACTCAATCGGGAAGGCGAAGAAATGGAATTGGCAGCCAGTGTCTACGAACCCTCCAATGGACGTTACATGGAAGTGTGGACGGAAGAACCAGGAATCCAATACTACAGCGGCAATTTCCTCGATGGATCTATCGTCGGTAAAAGTGGCGTCCTCTACGATTACCGCACAGGATTCTGCCTGGAAACGCAACACTACCCGGACTCGCCGAACCATCCAAACTTCCCTTCGACAACGCTAAAGCCCGGCGAAATCTACAATACCAGGACCGCTTACCGCTTTAGCGTGAGGTAGTGGATTGTATGGCGTCTATTAGATTCGAGATTTTGTAGGGGCGGCGCTCACCCGCTCGAGAGCCTCGGGGCCATGAGCTTGTCGCATGGCGGCGACCTCAGAATAAGTTAGAGCTCTGGCAACGCGGTCGCCGCAAGCGAGGCCCCTTCGGCTCAAATTAAAATCTTGCCGAACGGGGCAAGCTGGGCCGTTTTTGTGATGCGTTTCGAACCGCTCCCTTAAATCCCAGCCCTTTCTCCCTATGTTCTCCCTGTTTTCCTTCATCGCCTTTACCGGTCTCGTGGCGGTCATTTCCTATCTGAAGACCCACAAGGACGACCACGCTCATGGCAAAAGTTACTTCTTGGCTGGCAATATGCTAACCGGTTGGGTGATCGCTGGATCCTTGATGCTGACGAATCTCTCGACGGAGCAATTGATCGGCCTCAACGGGAATGCCTACACGCACGGAGCCCAAGTGATCGCCTGGGAAGTCATCGCTGCCATCGGTATGGTAGTCATGGCACTTTACGCCTTTCCGAGATATTGGAAAGGGCAAATTGCCACGGTGCCGCAGTTCTTGGAACGGCGTTTCGATAAGCAGACGCGCCAGTTTCTGGGGGCGGTTTTCATGTTCTCTCTAGTGACCAACCTGCTCCCGTTTGTGCTTTATTCGGGGGCGATCGGCATGAACACGCTTTTCGATGTACCCGGGCTGCTAGGTGTGAGCGATACTGCAGCCACCTGGATAATGGTTTGGGCCATAGGCATCGCTGGAGGCATTTACGCTGTTTTCGGCGGATTGAGAGCGGTTGCCATCTCCGATTCGATCAATGGTCTTGGCTTGCTGGTCGGTGGATTGATGATTCCAGTGTTGGGATTAGCGGCTCTGGGAGACGGCAATATTTTCGCGGGATGGGGAACGATCGTCCGAGATATCCCTCAGCAATTGGATCCGCTAGGGGCCGAGGGGGACAACATCCCTTTCAGCACCTTGTTCACCGGCATGTTGCTACTCAACATCTACTACTGGTGCACCAACCAGTCGATTGTTCAGCGGACATTTGGGGCCAAGTCGCTCAAGGAAGGTCAGAAAGGCATATTGATCGCCGCTTGCCTAAAGTTGGCGGGACCAATCTATTTGGTGCTGCCGGGAATCATCGCTTTGCAAATGTTCGGTCCCGACCTGGCCAAGCAGGATCTAGCTTACCCGAGCCTCGTTGCCGAAGTCTTGCCTCCGGCGCTGGTCGGTTTCTTTGGGGCGGTCATTTTCGGGGCTATCTTGAGCTCCTTCAATAGTGTGCTCCACAGTTCTTCCACCCTTTTCGGATTGGATATTTACCGGGGAATGATCAAGCCTGAGGCCACCGACGAGGAGACGGTGCGCGTCGGTAAGCGCTTTGGCATTATCATGGCCTTGGTGGCAATGTCCCTAGCCCCCTTCATTGGGAAGGCGGAAAGCTTGTTTACCCTCATGAAAATGCTGGCCGCTGTGACCAATGTGCCGATCTTGGCGATTATCGCCATGGGTATGCTGACGACAAGCGTTTCGACCCGAGCCGCCAAGATTTCCTTGTTCACCGGTATTGTCCTTTTCGCCCTAGCCAATTTCGTCTTCGCGGATGCCATTGGCCTGCACTGGCTTCATGTGGCGGCGATTATTTTCGCAACCATTTGCTCGCTGATGTTGATCCTAAGCAAAGTCTATCCTCTGAAAAAGTCCCGTGAAGACGTTGTCCTCAAGCCAGCGACGGAAGGAGCTTGGAGCTGGGCCAAAGGACTAGGGTTCACGGTCGTTGTAATGGTATTTCTGATATACACGTTCCTGCATCATATAGGTAGCGCGTAGGGTAGAGAAGCTAGGTCTGCTTGAGGACAAGCAGACCTACCATTGTCGAGATAGCTAAGGAAGGCCGTTCTGCCGAAATCGAATCCCTACCGGCGGCGAATTTTTGGAATGATCGGCTCCGTGAGATCTCGCATGCGGTCAATATCGGAGAGAACGGAATCTTCATTGCCGTAAATCGGGGTGATGCCCAGGCCTTCTAGACGTTTCTTGGCGTCGGGAGTCTCAATAGCGGCTCTCAAAGCGGCTCTGATCACTTCGAGTTTGGCATTATCTGTTCCTTTCGGAGCCAGCCATATGCGCGATTCGTTGATAGCTAGTGCGATCCCGCTCTCCAAGGCTGTTGGCGTGTCTGTAAGCAGCGGCGTTCGCTCTTCAGAGAAAAGTAATAGAGGGCGGATTCCCGAAGCTTGAAAGTTGATCAGAGCGAGAGAGGAAAATAGGCTAATGTCCGTGTGCCCACCAAGCAGGGATGCGAGGCGTTTAGACCCGCCTCCTGAAGGGACGACTCGGAATTCGAAGCCTCCCTTGTCAGCGAGGATCTCGGGAATAATGTGGGCGGCGGTGCCGATTTCCGTAGCCAGTTTCATAGAGCCCGGTTCCAATTTGGCCCGTTCAATCAAGTCGCTCAAATCCTTGATCGGGGAATCCTCTTTAACTCCCATGCCAAGATCAGTGTAGCCCGTCATGGCAATAATCTCGTAATCCGTATGATCGTAGTTGGTGATCCCCATCAACTTGGCCGATATCAGAGCGTTTGGATTCCACACTCCAATCGTGTATCCATCATTTGCAGAGTCCTTTATCTTCCGCGTGCCGACTGCGCCTCCAGCGCCGGGAATATTCACGACCACGAGCTTTTCGCTCAGGAGTTTGCCCTCCTCGATGGTCCGTTGGAAAACGCGTGCTACGGTATCATGCCCGCCGCCAGCGGCGGTGGGAACGATGACGCGAATTGGCTTTTCCGGGTAAGCGCCCTGAAGGGCAGTAGCGATGGCTAAAAAACAAAGAAGGGCGATGAGGAAAACCTTCATAGGTCGTAGTGGGCGATTGATGGAAGCGTTTTAGACTATCTTTTATATGCTAGGCCCGCGCCGCGTAATCTATAGTCAGACCTCTTTCTGAATTAATTCGATGGGTTACTACAAAAGAAGATACGCGGTGTCGCGCAAGCGCGAGCCCTACGTTTACGATCGCTTGCAGGGCTTGGGCATGGGCAATGCCGCAGAGTTTCAAGCGGAAGAAGGACGTATGGGGAAATCTTCATGATGCGATAGGAATCTGGTAGCTACCGAACTTCCCGCAGCCCCGGGGTCATAGGGATCCGAATAACTTATTGCCCGCTCGGAGATCGAACTCTTCCTAGATTCAGGCATTCGGTTTAGGCAGTATGGCTTTCGATTGTTTTTGCAGCTCTTTGAGTTTCTCGAGGAGCTCTTGGAGTTTTTCTGGCCGCGATTTGGCGAGGTCATAGGTCTCGCCAAGATCGGAACTCAGATTGTAGAGTTCGGCCTTGTCATGGTGATAAAATTGAATGGCTTTCCAATCGCCCGAGCGAATGGCGGCTCCGGGCGTCCAAGTAGAGCCATGATAGTGAGGGTAGTGCCAATAGAGTGTATCGCGATTCAATGACTCGCCTTTGATCGCTTTGACTAGGCTAATTCCATCTTTGTGCAAGCGGGGCATTCCCTCAATGCCAGCGAGTTCGAGGATCGTAGGGAAAAAATCCATACTAATCGCCAGTTCGTTTGATATATGTCCCGGTTGGCTAACCCCGGGAGCCCGAATGATGAGAGGAACCCGTATACCTCCTTCGTAGCACCAGCCTTTTCCGGCCCGTAGTGGCAAGACGGATGCTGGTCCAGGCGTGGCTTTGGTCGTCAGTCCGCCATTGTCCGAGGTGAAAACAACGACGGTATTCTCGTCCAATCCTCGCGATTCCAGGGCTGCAAGCAGGCGTCCGACATTGGCGTCGAGAGATTTGGTCATCGATGCCAGCTTGGCATTGTCCTGCCGGGAATGCGTCAGGCCATCGTGTTCGGCGATAGGGTTGGCTGGGCCTTCGAGCGCCTGCGCCTTCGCTTCGAAGTAGCCGTCGTACTGGTCGCAACCTTGTATGGGCGTATGAACCGTGTAGTAGGCAAGATAGAGAAAGAAGGGTTGCGAGGCGTCGCGCTGGTCGAGAAAGTCGATTGATTCGTCCGTAAGCCGATCGGTCAAATAGTGGTCATCGGGCTTAACCTCAAGCCGGGGGTTCTTGAAAGGAGCGTAATAGCCGCCCGGAGGACTCCCTTTGTCGTGACCCCCTTTGTTAATATCGAACCCTTGATCTTCTGGGAAATGCCCCTCGTCGCCCAAGTGCCATTTTCCCGCGTAGAAGGTCTGATAGCCTTTCTCCTTCAAGGCTTCGGCAATAGTGGTTTCCTCCAGGGCCAAGTTATCCCGGTCTTCAGGAGTGGAGAGTCTTGGCTTTTTGGCGGCTAGGCCGGGTATCCAATCAGTGATGTCGACTCGGGATGGATAGCGACCCGTCATTATAGCTGCTCGAGTTGGGGAGCAGACAGGAGAGGCCGCGTAAGCGTCCGTGAAGCGAACTCCAGATGAGGCGAGGGCGTCTATGTTGGGGGTCTCGTGAAAATCGCTCCCGTAGCAACCCAGCCCCATCCATCCTAGATCGTCTACGAGAAGAAAAACGAAATTGGGCTTTTCGGCGTGGGCGTTTCCAGCTCCGACTTGGACTAAAAAATAGAGGGTAGCCAGGGAGGTAAGGCGGATTGAATGATTCATTAACAGTTGCGACGGATTTGCGCTTCGGATTTTCGCTCATTAGCAAGCGGTGGACAGGTATTTGGGAAAGGAGGCTAGATTTCAATAGATTTCAGGTGGCGACAAGCCCTTGCATCTTGTCCGGGAATCGGCTTCATAGGGCAGATTCTATTGATTATGAGAAACCGTGTTTTTATTCGTCAACTAGCCGCCCTATTTTGTCTGAACGCTGCTCTAGCCACATTTGGCGAGCGGCCGCCCAATATTGTCTACATACTGGCCGACGATCTCGGCTGGGGAGATCTCAGCCTTTATGGTCAAAAGCATTTCCAAACGCCGAACATCGACCGCATTGCCAAAGGGGGAATACAGTTTACGCAGCATTATTCTGGAAGCACGGTGTGCGCCCCGTCCAGATCGAGTTTGATGACCGGCTTGCACACGGGCCACACGCCTATCCGGGGGAATTTCGAGATACAGCCTGAAGGGCAAATGGCCATGCCTGCCGAGAGCGTGACCATAGCCGAGGTTCTCCAAGGCGAAGGCTACGTTACGGGGGCATTTGGCAAATGGGGATTAGGCTTCCCGGGATCTGAAGGTGATCCCACAAACCAAGGTTTCGATGTGTTTTTTGGATACAATTGTCAAAGAATAGCCCACAACTATTATCCCTACCACTTGTGGTCCAATTTGGAAAAAGTGAAACTGGAAGGGAACGAGGGGACGGATGAAGGCGTTTATGCTCCGGACTTGATCCAGGAAAAGACCTTGGAGTTCATCGAGAAGAATAAGGATCAATCGTTTTTCTGTTTTGTGCCCCATGTGATTCCCCATGCTGAGCTGTTCGCTCCAGAGAGATACATGGCGCGGTTTAGGGGCAAGCTGTTCCCGGAGAAGGCGTATGAGGGAACCGATGACGGGCCCAACTTTCGAAATGGCGGATATGGGTCTCAGCCCGAAAGCCATGCTGCCTTTGCCGCCATGGTGACGATGCTAGATGATCATGTGGGGCAGATTCTGGACAAGCTCGCGGCTCTAAAGATCGACGAACGCACTCTGGTCATTTTCACTTCCGACAACGGAGCCCATAGGGAGGGAGGGGCGGATCCGGAGTACTTCGATAGCAATGGGCCCTTCCGAGGATTCAAGCGGGATCTCTATGAAGGCGGTATCCGCGTTCCCATGTTGGCTTATTGGCCGGGGAGTATCGCTCCCGGTACGAAATCCGACCATATTTCCGCCTTTTGGGACGTTTTTCCAACATTCTGCGATCTGGCTGGAATTTCGATTCCAGAAGGTTTGGACGGGATCTCCTTTGCTCCGACACTGCTGCGCTCGGGTTCACAACGCGCGCACGACCATCTTTTTTGGGGTTTTTATGAGCGTGGCGGTCGAGTCGCTGTCAGAAAAGGGAAGTGGAAGCTTGTCAAATACGACATAGACAAGAGCCCTCAAGGATCGTGGGAGCTATATGATCTCTCGAAAGATGTTGGAGAAAGCGATAACCTGGCATCCCGTCGTCCGGAAGTGGTCGAATCCTTAGCCCGGATTGCTCGAGAATCGAATACGCCCTCGCCTGTCGAGAGGTTCAGATTCAAAAATGAGATCAACTAAGAACGATGTAAGATGACAAGGGCGCCCTTTCCCCGAAAAATTCTTCGAGCGAATCACTTCGTATTCTCGATGCTGCTGGCCTTTGGATTAGCCCTCTCTGGCTGCCAAACAGTCTACTACGAAGCCATGTAGAAAATGGGCGCCCATAAGAGGGACATTCGAGGGGATCGTGTGGAAAAGGGGAAGGAAGCGCAAGAAGAAGCACAGTCCCAGTTTCCCAGTGCGTTTGACGAATTTCTTGCCGTATCTAAGGTGGATATGGGGGAATTGAAATCGGCCTATGATCGCATTCAAGATGCGTTCGATCGAAGCGAGAAGCGGGCGAAAGCGGTTTGGGATCGTATTGACTCGGTTAAGAGTGTGTCCAAAGTGCTGTTTCGCGAATGGGAAAAGGAGCTGGTCGCTTACACTAATCAGGATCTTCGGCAATCGAGCGAAGACCAAATGAACCAAACGCGTATTCAATATTTGAAGCACAATTTGAATGCCAAGGCAATCGCCGCCGTGAATCGAACTTCGATTGGATTACGGGATGACGTAGATTTGCTGATACAGCAAATGTTTGTATCGATTGAAGAATCCAACGCCTTTATCGCCAAGATGCGGGCCTCAGGCTAGGTCGCTCGTGGGCTGCTTGCATAGCCCGTTAAAGACGGATGCATAAGGAGCTGCAGTAAGGGCTGTTTGATCCTGCTGACTCGGGAAAGCCAGCCCAACCTTCCTCGGGCATGTCCGATGACTGCAACTATTTCAGCAGCCCTTCGTACTTCGACTTGTCCCGAATCATGACGATGGCAAGGAGTATGGTGAATACGAGAGCAGGCAGCAGTCCGTCGGGATCGAGCGTGATTTGGAAAAGCAAAAAATTGCAGGCGATGGCAGGCAGCATAACGGTGGCCAATCCGACTATTCGATTAGTCAGCAGCAAAATTGCCGTAGCGATGTAGATGATTCCGAGTATGGGAAACAGGTGAACACCAGATAATCCAATCATGTAGTTGATTTGTGGCGATCCAGACGTGTATTCGGGCATAGGCATGAAGCCGATAAATTTGTTGGCCCCGAACACGATGAGAACTAGGGCGAGTATCTTTTTGGCAATTAAAGAGGCTTTCCCATGATGTTTGTTTTGAGTTTGGGATGTTGTTGGTGTGGTTGGGTATACGAATGCGGAAACGTTTTGATTGAGTGGGAAAGCGCTGTTCGAAGAATGAAGGTTGCCGTTTAGGCTGATTGGAAGGGAGGGCGTTGGCTTCAGCCTTTACTAAGGTTGCATTTAGAGGCGTGGTTCTCAGTATTTGAGATTTGGAGGATCGAGCCGATCCGCCCTACTGCTAGGAATGCGTTCGTAAGCCTGCGGCAGGCATCATTTCTTTCATGCAGGGTCGTCGCTCGAGACAATCCGCGTAGGTTGGAACTCGTGTTATTTCTACGGTGGCTGCGGGCGGAGACCCTGCGATTCCGACTTTCTCGAAACGCTCCGGCTCTACAATCCCGGGTTGATCGGCTCGAAATTCGTTTCTTTGCTCGAGTGGCGTCGCCTGAACTGAGCGATCAGCCCTTGGTTCGGAGATGCTATCCAGACAATGCCGAATAGAGTGCCCGCGACGACAGTCATGCCACCAGCGATCGAGGCATTGAGCCAAGTTGCCAAATGAAAACCGAGAAAAGCGTAAAGGCCTGAAAACACTGTCGATATCCATAGAGCGTTGGAAAGCCGATCAGTGAGCAACAGAGACGTTGCTCCGGGGAAAATAATCATCGCGATCACTAGCACGACCCCAACCGATTCGAAGGAGCTTACGATAACGATCGATAGAAATAGAGTTAAGCCATACTGATAGCGAGCGGGGCTAATTCCGAGAGAAGCGGCTAACCCTGCGTCGAAAGAGGTTACCAGCATTTCTTTGTAGAAAGCTATCAGGAGTCCGATAGCGATCAAGGCTATCGCTGCCATTCGAACAACGGGTTCGGGGCCGATCGCTTGGTCGCCAAAGTAGGCGATTTCTTGAAGAGGAATGAATCCGAGCTCGCCGTACAGGACGCATTCCGCGTCCAGATCGACTTTGTCGGCGAAGACGGAGATGAGAATCACCCCAATGGCGAAGAGACTGGAAAAAACAATTCCGATGGCCGCATCGGCTTTAATGCGGGATGAGTAGCGAATCGCTTCGATAAGCGCTACGGTAATGACGCCGGCCGCCACCGCTCCAATCATCATGGGCACCGTGTCTCGAGAGTGGGTAAGCAAAAAGGCCAAGGTGATGCCTGGCAGCAGGCTGTGGCTGATGGCGTCCCCGACCAGCGCCATGCGTCTGAGAATTACGAAGCATCCTACCAGTCCGCAAGTTCCGGATACCAGGAATCCCATAAGCGCGATCCAAAAGGAATTCGATGCGTATTCCGACCACGGCTGGACGAATACAGTGTGCCAATCAAATTCAGGAATGAGGGGCTCTCGTTGCATTTCGTGGATCGTTCTAGGCCGTGATTTGATTCTTTTGAGGAATCAGCCTTCCATGCGGGTCCCGGATGGGGTTTCTCAGTCGCCGTTCTATTCGTTGAACAATGTCTTCGCCGATCAAGTGTTCGATTTCCTCAGCATCATCGTGAACATGATCGCTTTGGTATTGGGCCGCGTTGGTCAAGTACAGTTCCCATAGGCGATGGTTACGCACGATTTCGCAGGCCCGAAGCCATCCCGCGTCTTTCAACTGGAATCTAGCTTTGCCGCTCCACTCGGTCCCGGGCTCGGGATCCATATGGCGGGCAAGTTGAGCATCGACCAGACTCCGGATTTCCCGCTCAGCCGAGGGTAGGTTCAGATTGCGCTCCGATGCTAGTTCGGTAACCGCGAACTCTTTTCGCTTGAAACCGGAATTTTCCGATAGATGGAAAACCGATTTTAACGTATTCTCCAGCGCGATACGCTTACGTTGCCTTCTGCGTCGCAAGCTCTTAGTCAGCAGGCCATGCTTGGGTCCGAATACTAGAGCGAGGGTAAATATCGCGGTTGATCCCAAGACGATAAGCGGACCGGTTGGTAGATTGTTGGAAAGATAGGAAATGAAGGCGCCCAGAATTCCAGATATCATGCCAAATCCAGCGGCAAGTATGAGCATCCAGTGCATCCGATCAGTTAGGAGGTAGGCCGCTGCTGCCGGAGTGATGAGCAAGGCGGAAACCAGCACAACGCCGACAGCCTGTAGGGAGACAACGACGGCGAAAGTAAGCAAGGCCACCAATAGATAATGGAGGGCATGTACGGGCATGCCAATAGCCTTGGCGAAGGCTGTGTCGAAACTGATGGCTAAAAACTCTTTGTAGAATAACAGTATCAAAACAATGGATATAGCAGATATTGCTCCCAGCAGCCATAAGTCGGCAGAAGACAAGGCGGCCGCTTGACCGAAGAAGAATGAGTCTAGGCCAGATTTGTTGCCCATAACCATGTTTTGGATCATTGTGGTGAGGCAAACGCCCAATCCATAGAAGCCAGCCAAGACCATACCCATAGCGCTGTCTTCTTTGAGACGGGTTGTCTGCCTGATCCATCCGACAAGTGCGACCCCCATGATTCCCGCTCCAGTGGCTCCTATGAATATCGCCCATGGGTCTTTGGACGCATTCCATAGGAATCCAAGGGCGACACCAGGTAGGACCGCATGAGAAAGCGTGTCTCCAAGCAAGGACAGCTTCCTCACGACCAGAAAGCTGCCCAGCCCGCCGCAGCAGAAACCGATAAGCAGCGTTCCCAAGGCGGCAGCCCGAATTGCCGGGTGCTCCAATGCGAAAAATTCGGCGGCTTGTTCTGTCCAGTCTGTGTCGGCGATCTCGCCAATCTTAGCGGCGTGGGCAAGCGAAGAAAAAACAAGAAGAATCAATATTGAGCCGAACCACCTGAGAACCGACTGGCTCCCTTTGATCCTGGTGCCCCACGGGCCGATGCGATTTTCAGTGAAGGACGATCGGCTCTGACTACGCGAACCCCTCGATGCCTGGGTCGGTCGTCCGCATGCTGAAATCGGAGGGTCACCGCTTTCTCCCATGATCCCAGAAAGACTCCGGATATCTTTCAAGATGGACCTCCTAGAGGAGCGCAATCCGGGGAATCGCCCTCGGCCTTTTTTTGAACTCGGCTCAGTGCCACTTCCGACAGAATGCTCAAGCGGCCGCCATAGGCATTCTGAAGATTTTCGAATGTGAATACGTCGTTGGTCTTCCCATAAGCGACGACGCGCATATTCAAAAGCAGGATACGATCAAAGTAGTTGGGGGCGGTCGTCAAATCGTGGTGAACGACTAGAAGCGTTTTCCCTTGCTGTTGAAGCTCCCTAAGAATCCCGATTATCGCGGTTTCGGTTGCCGCATCTACTCCGACAAACGGCTCGTCCATCAAATAGAGATCGCTTTCCTGAGCTAAGGCTCTGGCGAGGAATACCCGTTGCTGCTGTCCGCCGGAGAGGTTGGATATCTGCCGATTCGCGTAGGGGAGCATTTTAACTTTTTCCAGACAAGCCATGGCTATGTCCTTGTCTGTTTTGGTCGGCCGTTTCATAGGCCCCAGCCGTCCGTAACGGCCCATTAGGACGACGTCCATGGCGTTCACCGGGAAGTCCCAGTCCACGGATTCTCGTTGGGGGACGTAGCCGACGCGCGTTACCGCTTGCTGAAAAGGCTTCCCAAACACTTCGATCCAACCGCTGGCGACGGGAAGCAATCCCATGATCGCTTTGATAAGGGTCGATTTTCCGGCTCCATTGGGCCCTACGACACCGACAATTGATCCCGGAGGCGCAACGAGATCGATACCATAAAGGACCGGCCGCTTCGTGTAGGCTACCGTAAGATCGTGTACTTCCAGAGGAGCGGGGATTTTATCGCTATGCTCTGTATTAGAGTGCGTTGGCATAAGTTGGGCTCGCCTGACTAGGGGCGATTTTCCTATCATTCAGAATTCCCGAAAAAAACGCAATCCTCCGACTAGACAGTCTTCAGTGGCGTTAGCCGGGTCGATAATCCACTGCGGAGAAGGTTGAATTTTCCAAAGGTTGGCAATTTGAGTTGAGTAAGCGAATTCCACCACTTGTTCGCTGCGACTATTGGAAGCGAGCCTCTCCAACCCCGTGTACGAATCGGAAAAGCGCGTATACGAGTAAGCGATACCGAACAGGTCCTGGGGCCGGCGATTGGGGAAGAGTCGCCATGCAGATCCAATATCCAAATATCGATCAACCACGCTTCTTTTTGAGTCAGGATTGTGTCCAATGCGGAGAAAGCCGGCCCCAGTATCCGAAATTGCTTGATCGACGATGGCGTAAAAGGATGCCATTCCTTTTGATTGCTCGCTTGACTGGAAGGAGTCGAAGCTGCCCGTGTGATAGTAGGTGCCAGACTGCACGACCCCATTTCGCTCGGGGCCTAGCTGATATTCAAGGCCCTTTTCCAAGATCAAGAAATAGCCAGCGTCACCACCTGCAGACCAATTGAATCCATGGTCGTATTTGTCGCCAGGGCCGGGGTCTCCCGCATTAGCGCCAAACTGCAGACACCCTTGCTGTACATTGTATTTGTGTTCCGCGCCGAGAGTCCGAACTGAAAAGATAGGGGCGGCGACATTGGCGGAGACGATAGGTATGGCTCCGAAATTAGCGTTTATGAATAGGCTGCCGGTTTCAGAAACGAAAAAGGATTCGTCTGCCGCTAATTGCTCCCATTTGAAAGTGGAATCGTTGAATGCGCTTTGCAGCCAGGCGGTGAAAAGAATGTATCGGGAATCGGTAATAGCATTGCTGTAGGCGCCAAAATCGCGTGTGAACGCATCCACGTCATTGTCTCCCGAGAAAAAGAAGGATCCTATGTGGGCTTGGGTGGTCGCGCCGAAGGAAAAATCGTTCCCTAGATGGAGTAAGGCTAACGAAGTTTCTCCGGTTTCGACGCCGCCATCGAATAGGGACCAGCCTTCTAGGATCAGACTAGCGCTGGGCTGTACCGAAAAATCGGATGCGTGGGTTACCAAAAATCCAATTGAAGTGGCAATCACTGCCCTTAAGCCTAAATAGATTCCCTGACTCATCGAGCTTAGAATGGGCTATTTATTTCGCAAGGGCGTCGGTGATCGTGGAAATGTTTCCCTTTACCATGCCCTCGTAGGTGCCTAGATCGAACTGGGACCCGTCGCGAGCCTGACCCATGTGGCCTTTCGTTCCCATGGCGTCAGAGAACAGTTCCCCGCCGATAGAGGCGCCAGAATCTTGGCTAATGCGTTGTATGGCTGCGGGCGATACGCTAGATTCGACGAAGATAGCCTTAATACGCTTCTCCTTGATGAATTTTACGATTTGCACGATATCGGCCAGCCCAGCCTCGCTTTGGGTAGAGATGCCTTGCACGCCAATCACATTGAAGTCGAAAGCCCGGCCGAAATAGTTGTAGGCATCGTGACTGGTCACCAAGTACCGTTGCTCAGGGACAAGCTTAGCCATGTATTTCTTGCTCCAATCGTAGAATTCCAAGTAGCGCGCTCTTACGCCATTCCCTTGAGAGTTGTAAGCCGATTTATTCGCAGGGTCGACAGCAATAAGAGCTTCGACCACCGTTTCCACGCATAAGGCCCAAAGCCGGGGATCAAACCAAACGTGCGGATCGTAGTGCCCTTGGAATTCCTCGGGCTCCAGAAGTTGCTCTTCTGGAATGCCCTCTGTCACGGCGTAGACTGGCTTCCCTCGACGGCCCAGTTTAACGAGAAGATCGGCCAGGCGTCCCTCAAGATGTAAACCATTGTAGAGAACCAGATCCGCGGATTGGAGTTTGTTAACATCGGAAGCGGTTGCTTTGTAGAGGTGAGGGTCTACTCCAGGACCCATCAGCCTTGTTACCGTAGCTAGCTCTCCCGCGACCGATGCTGCTAGGTCGGCAACCATGGTGGTCGTCGCGACAATCTTCAGCTTGTAGCTCGCGATGCAAGCGGCGGTAGAGCTAAACGAGAACCAGCTGGCTAGAACGACGACGATGATTCGCCTGCCCGATCTTGAAAGTGTCATAGGTTAAACCGTTTTGCGGATGTCGCAGGGTTTGTCAATGTGAATTTTATTATACAAAAAATTAAGTTTGAATTATCAAAATAAAAGCTGGTGACGCGTTTGAAGACCTATGGCAGCAAGCGAGCTTCCTATAAAATAGATCGGCGTACTTCGGTTAATTTGACATCAATGCGCGACCATCGGAGTGTGATTGCTCCGGCAGTGTATAATCTAAATTAACTGTTACATCGAACCGATGTACCGGATCATCACGACTACATCGACTTGCGGGCAATGTATAGATAGCTGATCCAGGCATCGCCAGCGGCGGGGAATGATTGGACATCGACGACTTCCAGATGGCACTGAGAATCTAAAAAACGGATAATCTTTTTTTTGGGGATAGCGTTCATCTCGAAGTAGGAATCACCGCCGATGAATGGGAGCCATCGGGCCAGCTTCTGCTTCAAACTTTTGGCTCGGTAGAAGGCTCGTTTTCGAAACATTCTCAGCGGTTTCTGGTTGGCGGAAGCACTCGGATTCAGATGGCTCGGAAGCTGGAAGGCAAGAATACCGCCCTTGCTTAGGACTCGAGAGAATTCCCGCAAATAGCTGAAGGTGTAGCGGGGAGCAATGTGCTGGAGAACGATTGCTGTATAGATAAAGTCGATACTGTTATTTTCAAAGCTATCCAATCGATCGGACGTATTGGCAAAGAATCGGCAATTAGTCCCTCTTTTGCTCTGGCTTTGAGCGTAATCGATCATGCTTTGGGAAATATCTATCCCGTAGCATTCACGGAATCGTTGGCCCAGGGGGAATGTCAGTCGGCCAACGCCACAGCCGAAATCGATGGCTGACGAGCCGTGGAGCGACAGCCCCGCTCTTTCGAGACGCCCGCCGAGATCTTCGATAACGGATTCCCCAGTGGCATAGAATTCTTCGATATCCCACCGGCCACCCTTTTTTGAATTGTCTGACAGCACGGTCCAAAGCGGATCTTTGGAAGCCAGTGATTCAAAGTTCTCTCGGAGCTGCTTGATATCCACGGCTATTGAGAGCGTTGGCGAACGGCTTCGAAAAGAGTAATCAACGTAGCCATGGCTACGTTGAGCGAGTCCGCTTGGCCAGCCATAGGGATTCTCACTTTAGTTGAACAAGCGTCCAGCCAGGTATCGGACAGCCCGAACTGCTCGCTACCCATTACGACAGCGAGGGGACCGTGCAGGTCCGCTTGGGTATGCAAATCGATAGCGTGAGGCGTTGTCGCCACAGAGCGAATACATTTGCTTTTCAGCCAGCTAATCGCCTTGCCCGTGCTAGTCGTAATGGCGGGCATTGTAAAGAGGACTCCGGTCGATGAGCGAACGACGTTGGGATTGAAAAGGTCTGTGATCGGATCACAGCAAATGACAGCGTCAACTCCGGCGGCATCCGCGGACCTGAGTATGGTTCCCAGATTTCCGGGCTTTTCAATGGACTCGACGATAAGGAGGAAAGGCGTTTCAGAAAGCGGAATATCCTCAAGGCCATAGTTCCATTGTTTGAATACACCTAGGATTCCTTCGGGGCGATCGCGATAAGCGACTTTTTCGAATACGGGCCTGCTTAGCTCGAAAATATCAGCCCCTACCTCGCGCGTCTTTTTGAGGAGCAGCATCTCGTTTTCGCCAAGGAAACAGTCGGGGCAAAAGTACACTGACTCTGGGGCAATCCCGCTTTCCAGCGCTCGGCTAACGGCCCGGTAGCCTTCAGCGATGAAGACACCTTGTCGATCCCGAGGCCGTCGGTTGCGCAGCTTAACCAAGTTTTTGATGCGGGCGTTTTGGAGACTGGTTATGGTTTCGGCGTCTAGCATAAGCGGGCCCAAGACGGGTGAGGAATAGACGTATTTTTGGGTGCTCTTTGAAGATCAAGAGGCGAACAGGTCAAGCAAGGCAGAACATCGGTAGTCAGGCGAGAAATGTTGGTGTTTAGGGATTGCGGCAGAATTTTGGGGATAATTGTGTAAAAAGTCTGTATAAGCCCCTTGGAACTGGCTGCTTAGGTAAAGGTGCGGCTATCTGTAAACGTCTGAATAACTAGTGTGTTAGTGTCCCTACTATGCTAGTCATAGGAGTAGCCCTGCTGGCCGCGTATTTCGTGTTAAATCAGAAAAACGAGAAGCAGGAGCGGGAGGGCGCGGTCAAAGAGGTCCTCAATAAGGATGCTTTTTTTATAGAGTTCGGCGACCGCAGGTCGAATGTCGTCCGCTTCACGGTTTGAGAATGGCTTCGAAGCGGGAAATGCTCGACGACCAGAATTTTGAGTTTCTCTATTCCCAGATTCGGGGTAAGCGGGTTCGCGTGAAGCCGAATAGGGTAGAGAGTGGGGACATTCTTATCGCTGAGATTTATTCGATGGCAGACGATTATCTGAACGCGATCCTGGTTCGGCAGGGCTACGGCCGTTGGTGCCGGTCTGAGGCGGCCAGCGACAAGCGAATTTCCGATGCTCAAGAGACCCTCAGCTTCATCAGCAGGGTGTTTGGAATCCAATTGTGCGGCAGCTAGCCGCTGGTGGCGGCTCCCGAAGTGCTGATTCCGAAGAGGCAATCAGGCGTCAAGAACCCTCCGTTGGTTCGGAGAAGCAAAGCGAGTCGAACAAAGCAACGAGCTCAGTGCGGGGTTCTCAGCAAGCAACAAAAAGCCCGGTTGGGGTCGCTGGCGCGCAGCAAGTCAACCAAGAGTCCAACTTCAAGCCCGTTTTGGCCTAAGCCGTCTGGTACTGCGGCTAAAGAGTCGCTTTCGGAAAATGGCGAAGATCACGAGGCCGACGCCCAAGGCGACCAAGGTCAGTCCTTTTGAAGGATACTGGGCCATTTGCGCTGTAAGGCCTGAGTCGCTTCCCTCTGAACCACGAACAAACGGTAGCAGCCACACTGCCGCCAACAGGATTATCAAGCCGTGTCGTAGCCCGTTTAGTTGGTGTGCTTCTCGCCTCAGCGCGTTCATTGGAATTACAATAGCAACTTGCGCTCCAACTTTTCCTGACGAGACGGTGACATGCCTATCTCTCTGACAGGGAAAATCTTAGGTATTGGGGAAATTTTGACTGAAAGATTAAGCGTAACAGGCGAGCATCTTAGATTGTAAGCCAGCCTTACAATCGTCGGATATCTTTACAGTTGATGTTGTCGCTCAAGCGCTTGGCCGTCGGACAGATGGGGCTAAGGTCTGTCAATTTCCTCTAGACCGGTAAATTGATGGATACCTCAGACTGTTGTTGCCACAAATGAGTCGTGATAGTCATCTTCAACAACGGAATGAAAGGTTTAGGCACCAGAATATGGTTTATGGTCGCATTCATCAGCTGGGCGCTTCCCAATTCGGTAGTCGCGTCTCGTGAGAAGCCGAATATCCTTCTGATTCTCACCGATGACCAGGGATACGGCGACGCCAGCTGCTATTGGTCGGCAACGGACTTGAAGACGCCCGTTATGGATCGAATCGCCGCCCGCGGAATTCGGTTCGATCAGTTTCGAGTGAATCCGCTCTGTGCTCCGACCCGAGCCAGTATTATGACGGGGACTTATAGCATTTATAATGGCATGTGGCGTGGCCCACCGCGGCCGAAAACGGATGAAGCGAACGGAAAGGTCATTAAACCGGAGACTCGTGTGGTCCATGATGATGTGCGTATGTTGCCGGAGTATCTAAAACGGGCGGGGTATGCCACGGGACTGTTTGGAAAGTGGCACTTGGGATACGACGAAGACAATGTTCCGAACTCTAGGGGGTTCGACGAATTTGTTGGCTTTCTTGGTGGGGCTCACCCCTATCGCTGGACTAAAAATTCCCAGATTGAGCGAAATGGACAACCTTTTAAGTCGGATAAGCACTTCACCGATCTGTTTGCGGACGAGGCGATCAAGTTTATAGAGGAAAACAGCAATCGGCCATTTTTCTGCTACTTGGCTTTCAATGCCGTTCATGGCCCCTTGAGATCGGAAAAACGGGATGTGGACTCGGCTCGATCGGATTGGCTGAAGCATTATGAAGCTGCTGGCGTCGAACAGCCGAGACGCGATTACAATGCCGTGATGAGCCATGCGGATGATCGTGTAGGCGATATATTGGATACGCTTGGAAAACTAGAGTTAACGGAAGACACGCTGGTCATCTATCTTTCTGACAATGGAGGGATCACCCACACCTACCCGAGTAATAACGGTCCCTTGAGAGGAGGGAAGGGCGAAGCCTGGGAGGGAGGAATTCGCGTGCCCGCAGTTATGCAGTGGCCGGGCACGATACCAGCGAGAACGGTCTCGCGGGCTGATGCCGTTCATTTCGATCTTTTCGCCACGATTTTAGATGTCGCCGGCATGCCGATGCCAAATAAAAATGGCAGATTGTCGATGGATGGAATCAGCTTGTTGGAGCATCTAACAACGGGGGCGGCTGCATCGATTCCGGACCGCTACCTATACTGGGATCTTTTCGGCAAGCAGGGCGCGCTCCATGGTCCCTGGAAGATCGTCGCTGACACGGAAAATCACCATGGCGATTTTCTTAAAGCGGCTAGGAACGCAGAGTCGGCGGAATTTACGTTAGTCAATCTTGAAAACGATCTCGGAGAGGCGACGAACCTAGCATTGGAGTATCCAGAAATCTACTCGGATCTTAAAAAACGGCTAGTCGAATGGCTCCGCGGGGCTGAAGCGCACCAGTAGACGGGTGAACTAGTGGGCCCGGAGGGATTTGTTCACGAGGCGCTAGCCGAGAAGGCCTGAGACCTACGACCAACCCCGATGAAGTCGGGGCTGCTTTAGCCGAAAGCCACTTTGAAAGTTGGTGGGCCCGGAGGGATTTGAACCCACGACCAAGGGATTATGAGTCCCCTGCTCTAACCGCTGAGCTACAGGCCCATTCAGCGTAGAAGGACGGAAATCAAAGCCAGCACGACTCCCTTTGCAAGCTCTCTCTTGAAGGATTCTGCAAGCTATAGACCTACCCCTTAACTCTAGAAAATCTGGACAAGGCGGAAAACAGAGGACCCCCCTTCGGTTGATAGTATCGCGGGAATTCGCTACCGTTGCCGAGGCCCCAAAAACCGAACCGCATTCCGGGCGCATCCAACAAAATCGAAATGTAAATCGAATCTTGTAAACCATAACGTTACAGTTAATGGTTTACCTATGAATTTTGAAAGATTAGTTAGGAAAAAAGCGGAACTCGATTCTTATCGCCCTCTTCCAAGCGATTTGGTCGTCAACTTGGAGGAGTGGTTTCGCATCGAGCTTACCTACACGAGCAACGCGATTGAGGGCAATACGCTCACCCGCCGTGAAACCGCCCTCGTTGTCGAGAAAGGGATTACCATTGGCGGCAAGTCGTTGGCGGAGCACCTGGAAGCTAGAAATCATGCGGAAGCCTTGGACTGGGTTAAGACGCAGATCGAACGGAAGCCCCAGCAGATTATGGTAAACGACTTTCTGCATATCCACAGCATCATCCTCAACGGCATAGACGATGCTCACGCAGGGCACTTGTGCAGCGTGCCCGTTCGGGTTTCCGGCTCGACCGTTATCTTTCCCAATCCGAGCAAGGTTCCCGAACTGATAGATGAGTTTCGCGAATGGCTCAGCGAAAAGCCAAAGCTTCATCCCGTCGAACTCGCGGCTGAGGCTCACTATCGGCTCGTTACCATACATCCATTGGTCGACGGCAATGGCGGAACAGCTCGCCTTCTCATGAACTGGATCCTCATGATGCTCGGCTACCCGCCTGCCATCATCCGCAAACGGGACAGGCTCAGTTACATCGGCGCTTTGGAAAAGGCGCAGACAGGCGGCTCCAAAGACGACTATATCAAAATCATCGCCAAAGCGGTTGAGCGGTCATTGGACATTTATCTCAAAGCCGTTGGCGGAAACGATGAAAGGCCCGAACAGGACAGCGATGTGCTTCTGAAGATTGGCGAGCTGGCGAAACGCGTTGGCGTACCCAACTCAACAATACGGCACTGGACGAAAGAGGGACTTCTCGATGTAGCAGAGACAACGGCTTCGGGCTATCAGATGTACAGTGCCGATATGGTTGAACGCATCAAGGCCATTGAAGCGTTGAAAGCTAAGCGCCTCACTCTCGAAGAAATTAAAGAGAAGCTGTAGCTAGAGCGGGTTTAAAAAAATCGAACTTACCCAATTTCCCAATGCAGGTTGACCGTTTTCATCTAAAATTCGTTGCGGGTTGCTGGTGGCGTGGCACAGTGACGGTTGTGCCGAAAATAAGCGTATCTTTTCTCATCGCCTGCGTTCTCCTCTGCACCCCGCTGGGAGTCGCTAACCCTAAGCTAGCATTTTGGGACGAGCAGCGAAAGGGGGCCAATGGCGGGGCTGAGGATGGCACCGATGGGTGGTTTCGGGCAGCGGCGGATTTTGGTATCGAGTACATCCGCTTAGCCCCCAATACTATCAAATCCGACAGCCGCGATTTCCTGTTGGGCGACGCCGACAAGTTTTTCGGCATTGCAGAAGGGGATTTGCAAAAGCTGATGGCGGTGCTTGATCGAGCGGACAAGCATGGGGTCAAAATCGTTTTGACCACTTTCAGTCTTCCGGGGCGGAGATGGCGGCAGCAAAACGACATGAAATTCGACTTTCGTTTGTGGAACGACCATGGCTACCAGGATCAGGCGATGGCATTCTGGCAGGAGTTGGCTTTCGAGCTGAAAGACCATCCAGCCATTGTGGGCTACAACATTGTCAATGAGCCGCACCCGGAGCGGGAGGCGGGCTTTCAAGCGGATATAACCGAAGGTTTCGACGAGTGGTTGAAGAAAAACGAGGGTGGGGTCGCTGACTTGAATCGATTCTATGTTCAAATGCTAGCGGCTATTCGTAGCGTTGACAAGGAGACGCCAGTATTTGTCGACAGCCGTTTCCATTCGAATCCAGAGGGTTTCAAGACGCTGAAGCCTATCAATGATCCTGCGGTACTGTATTCGTTTCATTTCTACGAGCCTTGGATATTTACGACCTTTCGAATCAATAATGGGCGCTTTGCTTATCCGGATCGAATGCCCACTGGAAATGGCGATGAAACGGAAGCGTGGTCGATCGCCGACCTATCCGCCCGCATGCAGCCCGTGCGAGATTGGGCTGAGAAGCATGGTATCCCGAAAAACCGGATACATTTCGCTGAGTTTGGTTGCGGGCGGAAAGTAGAAGGCTCGACGCAGTATTTATCGGATGTGATCAAGCTGGCTAACAAGGCCGGATGGCACTGGGCCTTCTATTCGTTTCGCGCTGGTGGATGGGATAGCATGAATTACGAGCTGGGTACGGAAAAACTCGGCTGGAAGGCCTGGCAGGAAATCGAGGCGGGAACGAAAGGGTACAGCGATTTTATCGTCGAGGGCGAAAACCCGCTATGGGAGATATTCGAGAGCGAGTTCCGGGACATTAAATTAAGGTAGGGCTGCTTGTCCCTAAGCAGTCGGATCGAGATGGTACTGTGGCGGCTGCTTGAGGACAAGCAGCCCCACCATCGGCGAGCTATTCCTTGGAGCCAATTGTGTATAAGTTTTTATGGGTTCGAAGAAATAGCTGGCCATCGACGAAGGCGATGGTGGAGTTGCCCCGATCCTCTTTTGTCAATGAATTTTTGGATACTAGTTCAAACCGGTCTCCTGGTCTGAAGATTCGAGTGATCCCCGCCTGGTCAGTCACATAGAGTAGTCCTTGAGCTAGATTAATTGCGCTCCAAACTTGCTCCCGCAAATCTTCTCTCCAAAGTATCTCGCCCGTGCGAATATCGCCGCATTTCAGAGGTCCTTTGCGACCGGTGACATAGTATCTGCCATCCAAAATAAGGCCGGAGCCAACGCGTTGTTCCACGGCATCATTGATCCAAATACGATGTGAATCGGTTAGATCCCCTTTTTCGGTGGGCGAAGGCGCTCGCATTCCCAGAGAAGGCCCTTTGTATCCGCTGAAGGCTAGAATCATGCCTTCGCCGACCATGGCATCGGTATAAGTGAGATTGCCAAGACCGTGGCAGCGCCAGATTTCCTCTCCGCTGTGGGGATCGAAGCTGGCCAAGTAATTAGGGAGGGGTATGAGCATTTCCGGCCTATCGCCGTTTTGCCAAATAAAGGGCGTGACGAACGATCCTTTCAACTCCGTCGGCGGGGAGCCTAGGTGGCTTAAATTAGTTTCCCAAACCGTTTCGCCAGTGGCTTTGTCGAGGGCAGTCAGGATCACGCGGGGTCCGGGGCTGCCGAAAATGATGACGGTGTCTTCGAATAGCCTAGGGCTCGACGAGTGCCCCCACTGGTGGACGAAGTCGCCCAGATCGCGTTCCCAGATGAGAGAGCCATCGATGGCCCGGTAGGCTTTGGCTCCCGCTGACCCGTTCCAGACAAACACGGTTTGGCCGTCCGTTGCCGGCGAAGGAGCGCACCAGGGATTGGTGGGATGAGTGGGGTCTGGCTCGGGATGGGGCTTCGTCTGCTTCCAAATCAGCTCTCCATTGTCGCGATTGAAGGCCATAAGCGACCTCTCTGTGCCATCGTCGTTGGCGCACGTCACGTAGACTCGATCCCCAAATACGACGGGGGAAGAGTTTCCGGGAGCCGGCAGCGGGGAACTCCAAAGAATATTTTGATCAGACGACCAATTTACAGGAAATCTAGTTTCGGTACTGATTCCATCCCCTTTGGGTCCTCTCCATTCTGGCCAGCCAACGGAGTTCGATTCTTTAACTAGGGACAGGATCAGGCAGATTAACAATAGCTGTCGTAAGCGCATGGCGGTAAGTGGTAAGGAGGCTTTTTGAAAAACAATTCAACTCGGTCTTTCAAAGATGGATTGTGGTTTGAGAATGGGTTATGGACAATTAAAGTAGGTTTTCGGTGAGAGATTTTTCAGTAGATCGACAGCTTTATAGCTCGGTTGGGCTACTCGCTTGTCTCGGCGCAACAGAGTGAAAGCGGAGGCGATGTTCATATTCCATAGGCGCTTGTGGGAACTGATCGCTTGATTGGGAGAGTCCGGTCATTAATCTGTCGAATCATGTCTAATCTCAGTTCGATCGCTACCCGCATTCAGACGACCGTCCTATTTCTTGTTTCTGCTGTGTTCGCATCTGAGGCGGAAAAGCCAAACGTGCTCCTGCTTTTAGTTGACGATTTGAAGCCGACTTTGGGATGCTATGGAGACGAGGTCGCCGTAAGCCCGAATATCGACCGCCTAGCGGAAATGGGGACGCGATTCGAACTGGCCTACTGCAACCAAGCTGTTTGTATGGCCTCGCGCTACAACTTGCTGCTTGGCAGTCGTTCGACGTCAACCGGGTTCTATTCGTTCGGCACGGAGTTTCGAGAGGTCTACCCCGATGCGGTTACGCTACCACAGCATTTTCGGAACAATGGCTACGTCGCCCACTCGATGGGGAAGGTCTTTCACATCGGCCATGGGAACACGAATGACAACGCATCCTGGAGCGTTCCCCATTTAAGGGACAAGGTTATCGAGTACTTGGTCCCTGAAAGCAATCATCGCCAGCTGACCCGCGAGGAAGCGCTGTTTACCAACGAGTTCAGTCGTCCGATTCGCAGTCTGCCCCGCGGAGCGGCTTGGGAGAGTCCAGATGTGCTCGATGAAGCGTATGCGGACGGACGTATAGCGACGCACGCCGTGGATCGGCTTCGTGAGTTTGCTGCAGATCCGGATCAACCCTTCTTTTTGGCTGTCGGGTTTGTTCGACCTCATTTGCCATTCTCCGCTCCGAAGAAGTATTGGGATATGTATGACAGGGATAAATTGCCCATGCCCGAGTTCGAAGACCCGCCTGAAGGGGCGCCTGCCTACGCGGGAAAGCGAGGAGGCGAGATTAACGCCTTCAAGCCTGTGCCTACGGGAAACGGCATCTATGAGGATGACCTGAAGCGGGACCTAATCCACGGGTACTACGCGAGTGTGAGCTATATGGATAATCAACTGGGAAGGGTGCTCGACGAGGTCGAGAAACTAAGTCTGGACGAGAATACGATCATCGTTCTTTGGGGAGACCATGGCTGGCATTTGGGCGATCACGGAACTTGGACCAAGCACACGAATTACGAGCAGGCCAACCGCATCCCGATTATAGTCTACGCCCCCGGCGTGACTAAAGCCGGATCGAGCTCCCGCCAAATAGCCGAAACCGTCGATCTCTACACCACACTATCGTCACTGGCGGGCTTGCCTGAACCGAAGGGTCCTCAGCCGATCGACGGGGTGGATCTGACCCCCGCTTTGGCCGACCCGAACGTGAAAGTAGACGAGTACGCCTACCACGCGTACGACAAGCGTGGCTATTTCGGGCGGGCTATCCGAACCGAGCGCTACCGCATGGTGGAGTGGACGACGACGGAAGGAGCGCTTGAGTATGAACTCTACGACTACAAGGAGGATCCGCTTGAAAGGAAGAATCATGCGGATTCGAAACCAAAGGTATTGAAAGGCATGATCGAACTATTGGCCCAAGAACCGCCAGCCAAAAAACAGGTGTCTCGACCGGGAAGGTAACGGTGTCGCGCAGCTGCGAAACGGGATCAAGCAAGCGGGTTTAACTAGCCCATCCTGCTATGTATAAACCCATCGTCTCGCAGGGACACCCATTCCTGCGTCAGCAGGACAAGCGATAGCGTTGTTAACATCGGCCCTCCGGGACCTTGTGTCTTCGCGTCGCGAGGACAAGGGGGTCCGGTGCGCGAATATGAGTTTTTGAGATGGGAGCTGTCTGCTAATGTAACGAACGCCTATTTTTGAGCGTAGCGACGTATCTGAAATTCGGATTCGTCTCGGATGACTTCTGCCAGCTCAAAGCTAACTTCGAAATCTGGAAAGAAAGCGTCGCCTTCAACCTGCCGTTTGACGAGCGTCAAATAGAGTTCCTGGCATTTGGGCAGGGCTTGGCGGTAGATTTCCGCTCCCCCGCAGATCCATATCTGGTCCTGATAGTTTCTTGAGTCAACGGCCTCCAGACTATCCAGCAGGTCGACGCCCTCGGGAAGGTCGGGATGCGATCGGCTGACGACTGCGGTTTTCCTGCCGGGGAGTGGACGACCGATGCTATCCCAGGTTTTACGTCCCATTACCAGGACGCCGCCCATGGTGGTTGCTTTGAACCATTTGAAATCCTCAGGGATGCGCCAGGGAATGTCGTTCCCGTTGCCGATAACACGGTTTTCGCTCAAAGCGGCGATAGCTTTCCAAGGTGGGGGTTCTGACATAAAAGTCGTTACTTCGTAGGGCTGTCGCTCGCGACAAGCCGATATTTAATTGTAGTTTCGTTGGCTTTCGCGGTCGCCGCTAGCGACGACCGTAAAGATAGGCTAGACGGATATGGGCGCCTTGATCGTAGGGTGGGGATCGTAGTCGATCAATTCGAAGTCGTCGAAGGTGAAGGCATTTATCGCCTTCACGTTAGGGTTGATGCGCATGCTAGGAAGCGCTCTGGGTTCTCGAGTCAACTGTAGTTTCGCTTGTTCGATATGGTTCGCGTAGAGGTGAAGATCCCCGAAGGTATGGACAAACTCGCCGGGTTTCAGGTCACAGACTTGAGCGACCATCATAGTTAGGAGGGCGTAGCTGGCGATATTGAAGGGTACGCCCAGGAAAAGGTCGGCGCTGCGCTGGTATAATTGGCAAGAGAGCTCGCCGCGTTCAGTGTTTACGTAGAATTGGAACAAGCTATGGCAGGGAGGCAGAGCCATCAGATGGAGTTCCCCAGGATTCCATGCGCTAACCATCAGTCGCCGACTGGTCGGATTGTTTTTGATCTGTTCGATTACCTGTTCGATTTGGTTGATGCTGCCGCCTTCGGGAGTTTTCCAATCGGTCCATTGGGCTCCATAGACGCGCCCGAGATCTCCGTTTTCATCCGCCCACTCGTCCCAGATGGTAACTCGGTTTTCGTTTAGGTATTTGATGTTGGTGTCCCCATGGAGAAACCAGAGAAGCTCATGTATGATGGAACGGAGATGCAGCTTCTTGGTGGTCAGGCAGGGAAACCCGTTTCGCAGGTCGAATCGTTGCTGGGCGCCGAATACGGAATAGGTTCCGGTTCCCGTGCGATCGCCCCGGAATTGGCCGTTGTCGATTACGTGTTGGAGCAGGTCGAGGTATTGCTTCATGCGATTGTTGGTGAGCTTTTCCTTTCGTCGCCCTGCCGTCGATTAAAAACTCGAGCAGAGGGAAGAGTCGCGTCTTTTTGCAGGAACAAAGATATTTCGGCGGTTAGAACATCGGTCCCGTTGGGACCTAGTGTCCTCGTGTTGCCAGGCCAATGGAATTCGCTTTGCGAATATGGGTCTTTGTTTTTGGAAGGTCGCGTACAAATGAAGTCAATCCCACAGTCGCGCATTTGCGCTAGCTTTAATAGGTAGCGTTGTCGGAAGCTCGCTTGCGAGTGAATCGTTGAGAGTCCAACACAGTGAAGCAATCGCTCGCAAGCGAGCTTCCTACGCAAAACGATCGCCCATTTTGGATAGGTCGCGCGTATTCGCAATTGCAGGGTCAGCCCTTCCATCGGCATTAGCTAAACGACGGGCGCTTCTTTCTAAGCTGTCGGACCTAGTACTTGATAGGTCTCCCCGTTGAATTCGATAGAGTCGCCTTGGACGAGCTTGCGGCGTTTGCGCGATTCCGTTTCCCCGTTGACCTTTACCAAGCCGTTGCTGATGGTCTGCTTGGCTTCGCCTCCACTGGGAACCAGGCCTTCGAATTTAAGCAGCTGGCTGAGCTCGATGCTGTCCGAGTGGATCGTGATAGTGTGACGAGAATCAGAAGTCATGAGCTCCTTGAAAAACGTCGCTCGCCTGTGTGTCGACGGTTTTTCTACTTACGAACCTAATTGCCAGGCGAATTCATCAACCTCGGGTCAACTGGATCCTTGAGTTTGGAGCCTAATCGCGCTTCATCTTTACGGGTCCATTGCCAAGTTACATTGCCCAATTTTTAATTATGAAACGCTTTATCCCGATAATCCTGATTCTTTTTCTAACTACTGTATTGCGGGCAGAGAAACCGAATATAGTTTGGATTAGCTGCGAAGACATTAGCCCGCATATCGCCTGCTTTGGGGATTCACACGCCATCACGCCTAACTTGGATCGCCTGGCTAGCGAGGGTGTGCGCTACACTCACGCATTTACCACGGCGGGCGTGTGCGCGCCTTGCCGTAGCGGAATCATTACGGGCATGTATCAAACCACTTTGGGTACGCAGCACATGAGAGGCAATGCCCGCTTGCCGAAAGAGATCGTTCCCTTTCCAAGCTATTTGCGAGATGCAGGTTACTACACGACGAATAACAGCAAGCAGGACTATCAATTCGAGACGCCGGAAGGCGTGTGGGACGAGTCGAGTAGCAAAGCTCACTGGCGCAAACGGAAGAACAAGAATCGACCCTTCTTTTCTGTATTCAATTTTACAGGATGCCATGAAAGTGGCATAGCCGGCGATGCTAAGTACCGATCGGTCACAGAGATCCTGGATCCCAGCCAAAGGCAGGATGCTTACGCGCTGTCCACCTTTCCTCCCTACTATCCCGATACGCCCCGGGCTCGTGAAGACTGGAAGCGCAACTACGAATTGATCACCGCCATGGACATGTGGGCGGGGGAGCTCATAGCCCAGTTGAAGGAGGATGGGTTGTATGACAATACGATCATCTTCTTCTGGTCGGATCATGGAGTTGGCCTGCCGCGAGCCAAACGCTGGTTGTACGACTCGGGAACCCGTATCCCGTTGATTGTTCGAATTCCCGAGTCCATGCGGATCGGAGGCCAGGGTTCCGAAGGGATGATTTCCCAGCAGTTGATCAGTTCGATCGATCTCGGCCCCACCGTGCTCAACTTGGCGGGTATTGCCGTTCCGGATCATGTCCAAGGTCGACCGTTCTTGGGGCCCAAAACGCCTCAACCAAGGGACTACGTGTTTGGAGCCCGCGATCGAATGGATGAGCGCTACGATATTATCCGCATGGCCAGGGATCAGCGTTTCAAGTACATTCGGAACTACGAGCCGCTGAAAACTTATTACCAGTACATGAATACGCCCGAAAAAGGGGCGACGATGGCGGAATTAAGGCGTCTTCATCAGTCGCGAGCCTTGCCGCCCGCGGCAGAATACTACTTTTCCCCAACCAAGCCGGTCGAGGAACTCTACGACACGTGGAAGGATCCCTTTGAAATCAAAAACCTCGCTGCCAATCCTGGTTATGCGGCTATACTATCGCGATTGAGGGAGGCTCATTTGTCATGGGTAAAAAGGACGGGCGATACTGGATTGATTGCTGAACCCATTTTGATAGAGCGGGAAAAGGTGATTGGCCACCGATACGGGATTCTTAGGCAGAATGACGACCCGAGCTTTAATCGGCGACTGGCAGAAATTGCAGCCCAAGCTTCAGAAGGCCCTAGCGCCTTGCCGCGCTTGCTTGAAGCGACCAGCGATCGCGATGCTGCCATACGCTATTGGGGCGCGGTAGGTATCGGGAATATTGGCGCTCCCGCCAAATCAGCTGCCAAAACCATGGAAAAAGCGTTAAACGACAAGTCAGCCGTTGTGCGTATAGCGGCAGCTCGAGCGCTGTGCCGCTTGGATATGCCCAAGAAAGCCCTGCCCGTGTTAACGAAAGTGCTTGAAGAAGGAGAGCAGTGGGAACGTTTGCACGCGGCTATTGTTCTCGACGAGATTGATGAGATGGCCAGGCCGGCGCTTTCGGAAATGCATGCGGCTCTAGAGCCTAGGATGGATCTGTATTCAAACGGAAAATACGTAGTAAGAGTGTTAAATCGGGCATTGAATCAGCTCGAAGGCACGACTCGGCAAGTGCCCTGAAGATGAATGCGCGATTGAAGACTTTCTGCCTTCTCGCAGTTTCCTGCGCGCTTTTTGCCGCGCGCGGTTTTTCTAGCGAACGTGACGATCTTCGGTGGTTCAAGGGCAACACGCATACCCACACGCTTTGGTCGGATGGGGACGATCTCCCGGACTCCGTCGCGGATTGGTATAAAAGCCACGGCTATCACTTTCTCGTGCTTTCCGACCATAATATTCTATCGAGGGGAGAGAAGTGGAAGACGTTGAGGGCTGACCAAGCTTTACCGGTAATCGCCAAAGCTGAAAAACGCTGGGGGAAGGGGCATGTAAAGACGCGATTGCGAAATGGCGAAAAGCAAGTTCGCTTGATGCCATTGGACGAAGTCCGGGACCTGCTGGAAGAGCCCGGCAAGTTCATCATGATCGAAGGACTGGAAATGACTACCGATCCGAGCGGGTATTCGGTTCACACCAATCCGATGAACGTCAGCGCTCTGCTAGAAGTAGAGAAGAATAGCGATCGTTCGGCGCAAGAGGAGTTGGCGCTGCATGAAAGTCTGGTGCATCAGCACGAACATGAAATCGGCAATCCGGTTTTCTGGCAGGCTAATCATCCCAACTTTAGATTCGCGTTAACGGCAGAGCAACTGGCCGCTGCTCGAGGACTCGAAGGCGTGGAAATCATGAACTCCAGCTCCGACTGCTTCAACCTCGGCGATGGGCTACGCCCCTCGGTGGAACGCATATGGGATATAGCTAACACCATTCGTTTGCAGCGCGAAGGCCTTCCAGTAATATACGGTACCGCAACCGATGATACACATGATTATCACATTGGAGATTATGTCATGAATGCGCCCGGCACATCTTGGGTTATGGTTCAAGCCCGCGAGTTAACCCCCAATGCGATCACCGCAGCCATGCAGGAAGGGCGATTTTACGCCTCTACGGGGGTGATTTTGAGAGAGTTGGAGTTTGATGCGGAGAAAAGAGAATTGACCGTCGAGGTTGAGAGAAGAGCTGGAGTAAACTATCGCATCGAGTTCAAAGGGTCGCTCAAGAATGTATCGCTTGAATTTGAGCCCGTTGCTGATGTTATAGGCAGAAAAGAGCTGCCTCATCCAGTAACAGGAAATTATACCGATGAGGGAATCGGCATGACCTTCCAGGAAACGGAAGGAGCTAGGGCAACGTACAAACTTGATGGGGACGAATTATATGTACGGGCGGTTGTACATTGCGATGCCCATCCGTATTTTAAATACGACGAATACAGTGACCTTGAACAAAAAGCATGGACCCAGCCTGTTGGTTGGCGCCATTGATTTTCGGGGAAGAAAAAATACACGACTATGAGAATTAGAAGGTGGATACAAGCTATCGGTTTAATAAGCTTTCCCTGTCTTGCGGCTGCCATCGAAACGCCCGAGTTCAAGCCCCTGTTTGACGGGAAGACGCTTACGGGATGGGTGGATGTGAATACAAGTCCGGATACCTGGTCGGTCAAGGATGGGGTACTGGTTTGCAGTGGAACGCCCATCGGGGTTATGCGTTCCGAGAAGCAGTACGAAAATTTCATCCTTTCCATCGAATGGATGCACCTTGAAGCCGGAGGGAACTCTGGCGTTTTCGTCTGGAGCGAAGGGGAAGTAACGCGCGAAAACCGCTTGCCGAGCGGAGTTGAAGTGCAAATGTTGGAAAATGACTATCCGAAGATCCACAATCGGGTTCGGGAATACGTGAGCGGCGAGCTATTCGGCGCTGGCACCGTAACGACGATTCCCGATCACCCCAGGGGAAAACGAAGCTCCTCGGTCGAGTACCGGTGCAAGGGAAAAGGGGAGTGGAATCACTACTTGGTTGTTTGTGTCGATGGCGTTGTAAAGCTCTCGATAAATGGCAAGTTCGTTAACGGGGTACGTGAATCATCGGTCAAGAAAGGCTACCTATGTCTCGAGTCTGAGGGGGCCCAGGTTTACTTCCGCAATATCGAGATTATGGAACTGCCTCCAGGAGTGATTAAAGCCTCGGAGATCGTCCCGTTGGTAGACTAGTCGAGTTTCTTAGCTTGCCGCTTACCCGTCAAGCTGCTCGAACGAGATTTCGGGTTTCCCGATTATCATGCTGGGCCAACTCTACCAACGCTTTCGCTGTGTCGTGCCCGACCCTGCCTCCGTATGCACGTGGGCTGTTGTGCTTGCCTGCGCGTCAGGTGGAGCGCTTTACGCCGAAAGCAAGCGACTGGAGGATGGTCCCTTTGAGCAGCAAGCTGTCTATTTCGAAGCGATTGAGTTGCTCTACCAAGAAGACGATGGCAGCCAGAAGCAGGCCCAGCGGCTTCTAAAGAAACTGGCGGTCGCAGGTCATGCTCGATCGCAATACGCGCTGGGAATCGTGTACCGGCAAGGGATCGGAGTGATTGAGAACTCCCGGCAGGCTAATCGCTGTTTCAAGGTGTCGGCAGCCCAGTCTTATCCTCCGGCTATGCTGTAATTAGCTGAATCATTCTTAGAAGGTAGCGGCATTCGCAAAGACGCTTCAGAGGCGCTATCCTTGCTTTAAGACATTGTAGATCCCGATGCTAAATTCGAAATGCGATTGGAAGAGTTCGCAATGTTGTGGCGAATAAAGGCTCGGGCTTTCTATTTGCTGGGCGAGATTCTGGTGGAGGGTAGCGAAATCGGTCGGGATTTAGAAAAAGGGATCGCCTTTTTCGAAGAGGCGGCTCGTATCGGGGAGCAAGATGCTACTATGTATTTGGCAATCGCTTACGCCGAGGGAGCGGTGGTGGAAAAGAGCGTGGAAAAAGCCAAAGACTACTTTGCGTTGCTCGACCTTCAATCCTCCGACGCGTTGAGAAGGTCTTTGGACCCGGCAAAGCAGTTGGGAATCGACCAGGCGGAGCTAAATAATCTCAAGGAATACGGTGACGAAATGCGGGCCGCCGTATCCAGATCGATCTTAGAGATGCAAACGAACTTCGCCAAAAAGGTTTTGTATTCAGATGGCGATGACTTTGATGCGGTATTCGCTGCTGAACTGCTAAAGGTGGCGGCGGATGGCGGTTATGTGGAAGCTCAATCTGAATTGGGGATCCTCTACTGGCGAGGAGAAGGGGTAGCGGCTGATGCCGAGAAGGCGGCCGCATTGTTTGCCGAAGCGGCAGCTCAGGATTGGATACTGGCCAAATACAATCTATCGATAGCCATGGCGGAGATCGGACAAATTGGAGAGTACGCATGGGATAGATCGGCTTTGCTCGAGTCGGCAGCGGAATCTGGATTGCTGGCAGTTCAGGTCCTTTTGGATGGAACGGCGGAATTTGGCGTGCTGAATGCGGAGGAGGCGCGGGATTATTGCTTGGAAATGGCGGAAAAGAAAGATTCCCGGGCTCGCTACAGTCTCGCTATGCGGCGCTTGAACGGATGGATGGTGGAGCGGGAAACGAACAACCAGCGTCTCATTAGCCTGGTAATGGAATCGGCAAGATTCGAGTATTCGCGTGCCCAATACTTGCTGGGAATACTCTACATGTCCGGAAAGAGCGTCGGTCAAAATACCGAGATTGGGTTCTGGTGGCCAGAGAGAGAGCGGATAGCCAGGATCATGCAAAGGCATTGTATCGGCTTGGCTCCTGCTATGCCCGAGGAATAGCGGTCGAGGTGGATCTGGCGAAAGCGTTTTACAATTATAACCGTAGCGCGGAGCTAGGGTTGGATGTTGCGAAAAACAGCTTAGCGGCCTTCTTCAAAAAGGGTATTCATGTGGAGAAAGGCGAATGGCGAGCCACCGAGTTGTATTTGGAAGCGGCGGACGAAGGCGTCTCAACGGCGGCGTTCAATATCGGCAATTGCTATCTAGAGGGTAGGGGCGTAAAGCGGGATGTTCAAGCAGGGTTGGCCTGGCTCTCCAAATCGGCCGAGCGAGGCAACCTTGCGGCCTGCCAATCGCTTTCGCGAATCTATGAGGAAGGATTACTGGCAGATAAGGACGCGGTTGATGCGGCATACTGGGCGGAAAAATCAGCGAAATTGGGATACCGTCCGGCTATGAAGCGGACGGCGCTGAACTATTTCCAAGGGTCTGGAATCCCGGTGAATCGAGGCAAGGCATCGTATGTGATAACTGAGTACATAAACCAAAACGGCCCCTTGGATGTCGAGTCGCTGGCTTTGCCAGGCGAGTTTGAAGATTCTCGGAAGATTCAGGATTTCCTTCCCAATGATTACGCAGCCATGATTATCTACGCTGACTTGATGGCGGATTCAACCTGGTCTGGGTACGACCCGAAAGAGGCTGGTCGCGTGTTGTCATTGCTTGCCAAAAAAGGCTTTAATGGCGCTCGCTTTCGTTTGGCTTCATTGCATGTCGACGGCGGCTTTGCTGGAGCGAATGGGAAAAAGGCCTATCGTATTTATAAAGATATTTATTTGGATAACCGGGATTCCGATTTGGAAGTCGTAGGCAAGTTGGCTGGAGAATCGGCATTCGAAATGAGTAGATGCCATGAACGCGGAACAGGAACGCGATTGAATGCCAAAAAGGGGCTCGAATGGCTCAAGATAGCGGCAATCAAAGGGTATCCGGAAGCTCAGTACGAATTGGGGAAGAGGCTATTAAGCCCGGGTTTCGATCAGGCTGAAGGGGAGTTGGGTGTCCGATGGTTGCTGGCCGCAGCTAGGATGGGAAACATCAAATCGCATGTTATGCTTGTGGAAATGAACATGCAGCGTCGAATTCCTAAACTGGATCCAGATACGATCATAGCTTTGCTCAAGGATCTAGTAGATTCGGGATCTGGCGAGGCTCGGATTTTGTTGAGGCGCTATGGCGTAGAGATTGAAAATCAATCGCCTCGAAAGCGACGTCAGGAGACGGACGATGAGCCTGAATTCACTCCGTACACCCCCATTGAGGCGGCCTAGAAAGCGACCGGAGTTCCCATTTTTAGAAGGATACGACGGAGTCTGGTAGGGCGGCGCCTCAGCCCGCGTACCGGATCGGGCTCGACGGTTAGTGAGCATCAGATCTCTTCATGGACATAGCGATAACGCATACGGAGCTCGTTGTCGGAAGGCATGTCCACATCGATTTTCCGGTCTAAAGCGGATGCGATGCGATTGGTCTGACTTTCGTTCATTTCTCCGTAGTCCAGTGGCTGGCCCTTGGAGTCGACCGCGAAAGTGATCTGATTATCTTTGCTTGAGACCTTGAGTTTCACCTCCCCTTCTCTCCATTGGTAGATGGCGATTTCCAGCAAGTTGCTTAGAACGCTTTCGAGTAGTTCCTCGTCGACCTCGATGTCGATATCATCGGCGAATTCGCCTTTGACACTGATTTTTTCAACCTCTTGGGAGTAGTCGTTGACCAGCTCGAAGACTAGGGCTTGAAGGGTGGAAAGCGTTTCGGGATCGGGTTGGGAAGCGAGCTCCGTTTCCTCCTCGGAAGATGTCTCTAGCTGAATGGGCTCCGCTTCGGATGCTTCCTCGGTTTTCGCCTCTGGCTCGAAGTCCTCCGCTTCATCAGAAATTTCGAGCGTTAACGTTGTAGGTTCAGATTCTTCGACACTGATTGCTTCCGGATCGGGAGTGTATTCCATGTCTTCAAGCTGCACCCCAAGTTGGGGCATGCTTCTCGGTGGAAGCGTTGATTTTGGCTTCTCCGACGGTTTAGCATCGTTGTTAGCATCGCCACCAATCAAGGTGTCTCCCGGGTAAAGCGTTTCGCTCACTTCGAATTGTTCGCTGCTGGATACCTCTGCAGATTCGAGAGTGCTGCCTCTAGGTAGTAATTCGTCCGTTCCGACGGCCTCAAGCAACGAGCACTGGATATCGCTTTGTCGGCGGATTTCGGAAATTTCCTCGCCCAGGCGAACGAGGGAGAGCTCGTTCCAGGTATTCTCTAAGCGCCGGGCTATATCATTGATCAAATTGGTAGGCGTTTCGATTTTGCTGATCAGATTAGGAATCCATACCGCTCGGGCTGATGCTTCGGACACGGCCCTGCCAACCTGTCGATAGATTTCTTCCGCTCGCATCTTAACTTCGCGACTTACCTTGGTTTTGCGTTCCGTTTCCAGGGCCGACTGCAAGACCTTTGCTTCCGCTGCCAGCTTTTGCGATTGTACTCGAAGATCTTTGAGCGTTTCTGCCATCTCATCAATTTCCTTCGCCTGGCGATCGTTCTTGATTTCGGCCTGCTCCTTTTGGGCAGTTGTCTCTTTCAGCTCACTCGCTAGCGCATTTCTCTCCTCGGCAACTTCATTGCATCTTGAATCATGGATCTCGATGAAGGATTTGAAGGCGGATTCTTCGGCGCTTCGGGTTCTGTTTGGAAAGATAAACTTGCTTGATTCATCTTCGCGGACATGGCGGGCGAGGGCTCCCAGCGGTTTGGCGATGGATTCGCTGAGGCGCCAGTAGTTGAAAGCAAAAGCCGCTATCAGGATTACGAAGCCAGGCGCCCATAGTAGACTGGGACTGATACCGATCCCGTTTGCAGTTACTGAGCGGGCTGATTCCAGAAAGGGGAGGGCCAGAAAGCTGACTACGAGCAAAGCAAGGCCCGCGCAGATAGTAATGGAGTGTTGGATTTGCGTTTGGATGTCTTTCACGTCGTTTGCCTTGGTTGTCGTTAGAAACGTGATAGCTACAATCGTCCGTTTTGGGCCCAAATGTATCCTCCATTATGAAAGAGTAGCCATCCGTTGAATGGGTTTAGGGAATTAGAGCTCTTCCTCTATGAAACGGTGGAGCGGACTACCCGGGAACCTCTAGGCGCCAGTCCTCAGCTTGCCCGACCCGATGCGCTCGAGTCCGAATCCACGAAAACGAACCATTTCTGGCCCACGAAATTCCAGCATGCCCAGGCGAAGGTGGCCACGAGGAAAGCGGGTGCAGCGGAATGATCCAGATCGATCGTCGCATCGTAAACGAAGCTGTTGATTATCCAGCCAGATAGATAAACCAAAGCGAAGCGAATGGGCTCGCTAATGCGAAAAGAGCGGTGCCGAAATGTGAAATGCTTGTGGGCGAAAAATCCCCAAACGGAAACGCATCCAAAGCTGATGCGTTTGGACCAGGATCCATCGATATCGAAAAAGTACACCAATCCGCTATAAACGAGGGCATCAATCGCGAACGCGATCCCGCTGACCAGGATGAATCGCAGAGCTTCGGAGACGAGTCTTCGGTTGTTTAACATGCGGAGTGGCGTTGGAAATCGACGGGGATTTTAATCTAGGGAAGACGGCATCCATATGTGGATCAACAGTTTTCTGGATCTCGTCTGAATTCATAGCTCTTCCGCGTCCACATTAGGCTTGCTGCCCAAAAGGGATCTCCAAAGATTCCCCCCCTTTTAACGTTTGATACTAGGCCTACCATGAGCGACAAAGTGCTGATTATAACTGGCGATGGCGGCGAAAGCTACGAAACGCTCTACGCTAAACATCGCTTCGAAGAAGCGGAGATGACCCCCGAAATTGCTGCTCCAAGCAAACGGGTGCTTAATTTGGTTCTCCACGATTTCGAGCCGGGTTGGGACACCTATGTGGAACGGAAGGGGTACGGTGCGGAATCGCAATTAACGTTCGAGGAAGTCGTCGTCGACGACTACTTAGCGGTCATGCTCATAGGCGGGCGAGCTCCTGAATACCTCCGCAATGATCCGAAAGTTTTGGAAATCGTTCGCGAGTTCCACGCCAAGAACAAATGGATCTACAGTATATGCCATGGGATACAGATTCTCGCGACGGCAGGACTGCTGGGCGATTCTGGTATCACCTGCTACGAGCATTGTCGTCCTGAAGCCGAAACAGCCGGAGGCAAGTGGTCTCAGGATGAGGCGGTAATTGACGGGAAGATAATCACCGCCCAAACCTGGTTATCCCACCCGGACTTCTACCGGTTGATATTTAAGAACTTGTAGCCCGTCTTTGAGTATGTGCTATCAGGCCTTCTCAGGGCTCTCGGGAATTTCCTCCTCTGAACCGGACTCGGATTCGAAAGGCAGTCCCTGGAATCCATAGGCCTTTTCAGCGCGCTCGTATTTCCGCCTGGGTTTGAGGAATCGACCCGACAGGCCTCCGAATATGATGCCAAGCCCGATCCCCAATCCGAGACCAATGGCGGAATCGGCTCCAAATCTTGATATGGCAACGACCCCAGCGCCTATGCCGATAACCAATCCGAGATTCATTCCTAAAGGAGCCTGCATGAGACGCCGCTTTCGGGAATATCTCTCTTTCGAGCGATCAGCCATTCGCACTATTAGTAGATCATCCATTAGGGTTTTTACGCGACATTTACGATAGCGCGTTTCATGCGGGCCTGTCCATCGGGAATTGGCCTGTCAGCGTCTCGGGCTTTGCCGCAGGTAATTTTGCTCAGAGCTATTAGTTCACTTTCTTGGGCAATTGGCAGAATAGATAGGCTGATATCCCTCCTTTAAACCGCCACAGGCCAGCCCGGATCAAAAGGATTGGAAAATACTGGACTAAATTTGTAAGAAAATTCTTTCTTAACTCGGCACAGGAACGAATTGGCCGCGCTTGCCGAAAATCTTTTCTGTAAGGCAAGGTGGATGTGGAGCGATCAGCGTGAAAGACGGAAAGTACAAAGGGGCCCATCAAGAAACGCGAAGCAAGATTCTCGGCCTTCTTAAAGCGCGAGGGGACCTTTCAAGCGCTATGCTGGCCGATGAATTGGGTGTGTCATCGATGGCGGTGCGGCAGCATTTGAGTGATTTGGAATCTTCTGGGGATGTTTTTTCTACGGAATTTGGCCGCCGGGGCAAAGGGCGCCCGGCAAAACGATGGGGCTTAACCGAAAGGGCGAACCGCCATTTTGCGGACAGGCATCGAGAGTTGGCGATCGATCTTTTCGAAGGCTTGTCCGAAGTCGTTGGCGAGGAAGGAATGGGCGATTTACTCAAGAGGCGGGGTGAAAGCCAGGTAGAATTGTACCGGAAACGCATTGATCGCTCTTCGCCGCTCTCAATACAGGTAAAGGCGTTGGCTGACATTCGCGATCAGGAGGGCTACATGGCGGAAGCGCGGATGGAGAAGGACGGTTCCTGTCTTTTGATCGAAAACCATTGTCCGATTTGCTCAGCGGCTAATAGCTGTCCGAAGCTTTGTTCAGTAGAGCTCGACGTTTTTCGTCGAAGTGTCTTGAAAGACATATTGGTTGAGCGGGTGGAGCATATATTGGAGGGGTCCCGACGCTGCGTTTACCGTTTTTCTCGAAAGCAGGCTGGGGTCTAAGGGCTGGTTTTGCGAGCAAGCGTATTAACTAGTTCAAGCTCGCCTGGCCTGCAGCTCGGTTTGTCCGCCCTAGGCGGTCCTAGTACTCTGCGAGCAGTAAATCTGCGTAAACCGAGTAGCCATCCACTTCGAAAAGGTATCGGGATTGCAACGAGGTTCCGGCCGTGCTAATAGACATTCGCTTTCCTTGAATGACAGTCGGAATCGTTAGAGTTGAAGGCAGGCCCATATCGGCAAGAGCGTTCTTGAAGGTGCCGGCGAACATATTCGCGAGTTCGCCGCATACGTCTCGCACGGCATCGATATCCAGCTTATCTATTGGCGTATCGATAATTTTGTTGGAAATATAGTAGGCGAATTGATCCCTCATGAAGAGGTAGCAAACGCCATTCAGTTCTCCAGCGAACCCCACGGAAGCGGCGAAAAGCCCTGTTTTCGGTTCGTCACCGCTGTTGATTTCGGGGCTGAGGGCTGGCTTCGCGCTGTAGGCTTCCACGTTTTGCAACACGCATTTAGCTCTGGCCACTGTATTCAGCACTTTGAATAGCGAATCCTCCAGGAGCTTATCGAGACGTTCTTTGGGAATAGGTGGCGGCATGTTGATTGGGCGAATACAGAACGACGTCGCAGGGCTCAGGTTAAGATTCGCCAGCAGAGTGTTTAGCTGGTTGGCTGAAAGATAATGCCTTTACGTTGCCGTTCTATTAGATGAGGGACTTTAGAAGAAGCGTACAGCGATGATTTTATTCATTGCGGTTTAGATCATAAATTGAAGGCGGCGATAGCGATCGTCGCTAAGCTGAGGAAAAGGAAAAAGCCAACGATATCAGTTGTCGTAGTGACCATTATGGATGAAGCCAGAGCAGGATCGACCTTTAAGGCTCTTAGACTGATGGGGACGAGGACGCCCGCTGCGGCCGCGGCAATCATATTGAAAAGAATCGCGAGGGCGACAACGGCTCCGAGGATGGGTTTGCCGATCCAAATCCAGGATACCAAGCCAGCCAATCCGCCAACCGCGAATCCAGTGGTGCAGCCGGTAAAGAATTCTTTGATCAGCAATCTTCGCCATTCGCGATCCTCAATTTCTCCGAGGGCCAGCGAGCGAACGACGATGGTTAAGGTCTGATTTCCAGCATTGCCGCCGATGAGGCCGACAATGGGGAGGAAAAAGGCTAGAATGGCGTACTCTTCGATAGCGGGTTCGAACATGGATATTACCCAGGCAATACAGAATCCAGTGGCTAAATTGATGCATAGCCAAGGCAGCCGATTGCGAACGGACCTTTGCCAGGGAGTGTAAACCGTTTCGTCGCCAGAAATCCCCACCATTCGATGCATGTCTTCGGTCGCCTCCTCTTGAACGACATCCAGAACGTCGTCCGAAGTGACGCGACCCACTAGCTTGCCAAAATCGTCGACGACCGGGAGCGAGCTGTAATTGTACTTTTGGAACAGGTTGGCGATTTCTTCCTGGTCTGCCGCTGCTCGAATAGATCTGACCTTAGTGATCATTACATCGCGGACCGGGAGACTCAAGTCTCGGAATAGCAGATCCCGCAAACGAAGCACGCCTTTTAAGCGTCCTTCTTCGTCGACAACATAGATGTAAATGGCGCTGATGTCTTCTTGATCCTCTGCCAGGCGAATTGATTCGCGGGCTTCCGCAAGCGTGAGCGAATCCTTGATGGCGTGGACCTCTCTCTGCATGATCCCGCCTGCTGAATCTTCGGGGTACTCCATCAAGGTGGAGATCTCTTCCATCTCCTCGTCGGGAAGTTGCTCCATGATGGTTTGCAGCCTTTCCGGGGAGACATCTCCAAGGGCATCGGCGGCATCGTCCGAATACATTTCCGGAATAATCTCGCTCACCCGCTCGACTCGCATGTTCTCCATGAGGTCGGTCTGCACTTCTTGGGGAAGCTCGGGGATGATATCGGCGATGATATCGTGATCAAGGTCGCGAAGGATCTCCCGAATTTCGTCCAATTCGAGATCTTCGATCTCCTCGGCGACATCGCTCGGATGCAGATCTCGCAACCGTTCGATACGCTTGGCGAAAGCGTCCTCCGGGGTAGCGTCTCCTGCGTCCGACTCCTGCATGGGGCTAGTTGTAGGACTTCGAACGCTTGCTTCAAGTCGGGTGTTGCCCTTTCCTGAAAAAATGTTCAGCGGCCTAAGTGGTCGGATAGATGGCAAACGCTTCTTGCACGGCAGGCTGAAGCAGGTTCTTTAGGAGATGTGCCAATCGCTAGAGAATCGACTTATAGAGCTCCGATCTATTTGCCCAATGCTCACTTGCAGACCATTTTACCGAATGTAACGAGAAGGCGAATACGTGTTGACTATCAAAGAGAGCGCTTCGAGCTGCCAGACTCGGATTTTATCGATTTGGACTGGCTGCAGAGCGCCTGCGAAGGAAAAAAACAGCGCTGTTGCGTGGTCCTCCACGGCCTCGAAGGTGATAGCGAGGCTGCCTACATCAAATCGCTAGCCAGGTCTTTCGATCAAGCGAACTATGCTGTTGGAGCATTCAACATGAGAGGCTGTAGTGGCGAGCCGAATCGACTAAAACGGTCTTATCACAGCGGCGACACGGAAGCATTGGCGACCGTTTTAGACAGGCTGAGCCTTCGATACGAATGGATTGTCTTAGCGGGATTCAGTCTAGGGGGCAATGTTGTCCTTAAGTATTTGGGAGAGCGAGCATCCCAACTGCCATCTTCGGTGAAGGCGGCAGTGGCCTTTTCTACCCCTTGCGATTTACGAACTTCGGCGGACTGTCTAGCGAAGTTGGAAAACGCGTTTTATATGAGGCGATTTATCAAACTGCTTTGCGGCAAACTGAGAGAAAAAGAAAATGTGTATCCGGGATACAGATATAAAAAAGGTTGCCTAAAATTGAGGACCTTCAGGGAATTCGACGATGCGTACACGGCTCCCTTGAACGGATTTCGGGACGCTGAAGATTACTGGCGGCAGTGCAGTAGCCGCTATTATCTAGAGGGAATCGAGTGCCCGGCGCTTTTGATAAATACCCGAAACGACCCCTTCCTTTCCGAGGAATGCTATCCGGTCGAAATAGCCCAGAGCCACGAGTTCCTTTATCTGGAAATGCCCGGTTCAGGAGGGCACTGCGGCTTCCCCGGGAATCGCCATCGCGATGGCTACTGGCATGAGCGGCGCGCTTTAGAATTCTTTCAGCGGGTCGGGTGAGGATGACATTGAGCAAGCCTCCTACACAGTCAAATGACTTAAGTTGAAGCCAATGAGCGAGCGAGCTTGACTATAGGCGCTGCTCTACCGGTATGAAGCTGTATTCAAAAGCCCATGTCCAGTTGCGTACTAGCTTCGACTGGCGGGTCAGAGATGCACTCTGGAATATCGTTTTGATTGTTATTGACGATGGGATTGGCGGGGCGGCACTTCAGCCGTTTGGAGTCTATGGGTCTCAGCAGGTCGAATCTCTTTTCGGTTTCAATTATATCCGCGTCTCCATCCAGCCAGATCATTGGGTCATCCCCCTCCAGAATAACAGGCATGCGGTCATGAACTTTGGCGGCGAGGGCATTCGCTTGGGTGGTCAGAATTGCGAAACTTTCGGTAGGATCGCCAGCAGCATTGTGCCAGGTTTCCCAAATACCCGCCATGTAAAACACAGACTCGTCAACCAATTGCAGATAGTAGGGCTGATTCAGCGAGCGGTGGCGTTTCCATTCATAATAGCCATCGGCGGGGACTAGGCAGCGACGCCTCTGATAGGCGGCCTTAAAGGAAGGCTTTTCAGCGACCGTTTCAGAGCGAGCGTTTATTAAGAGCGAAGTCGTCTCCCCCGTGCGGGACCAACTGGGCATGAGTCCCCATCGCATGGATGATAGCATGATCCTGCCTTTTCCACCCTGCCGTCTCAATACGAGATTGCTTTGCGTTGGAGCTATGTTGTAGCGGGGTTTGAACTCGGAAGCCGACGCAGTGCCAACGTTAGGTGACTCTATTTCCACCGGCGACTTGGATCCGATGGAAGCTGGTTGCTTGATTAAGGTGTAACGCCCGCACATCGTTGGGGAGCTTGTAGCATCTCTAATCCATTGACAAGTGGCGTCTAGCGATCGGGGATACGTTTACCAATTAATTGAAACGCGGCGTTCGTTTTCATGGAGGCAGTTCAAGGAGAGTAAAAGTCGGCCGCTATGACCAATAACATACTGATTATAGGCGCTATCTGCGCCGTCGCTCTGCTAATCGTTCCGGGACTGTTAGGTCGGTCGAAGGGAAAAATGCTGTCTCAGTACGGCGTGTTGGAAAAACGGTTTCGCTTGAAGCGGCATGCGTTTGCCAGCAAATGGGGAGCGGGTATAGGCGAGCGCCACTCGCTGTCTGGAGAGTATCGTGGCTACCCGGTCGCGATATACGATCACTTTAAAGGGGAGGGTTCGAATAAGCGGGTTTGGACGTCATTGACGCTGGAAGCCACGTTTGCTGGCGAACGGGAATTTATTATCGAGAGTTCGGCGACTGACGATGAAGCCCGGTTCGATATTGCTCCCGGGGAAAGGGTCTCCTGCGGAGAAGCGGGCGATTTTAAGATCTGGCGCTCAGGCGAGGACACGGATCCCGGTTTTTTAGGCTCTCTCAAATCAGACAGGCTAGCCGCTTTTCGGGGATCGGGAGCCTTTAGACTGTCGAAAGGATTTTTTGAATACAGAGAAAAGGGCCGCCTTGTCGATGAAGCCATGCGATTGCGATTCCAGGAAGGGCTACTGATCCTTGCCGAAATGGCAGATCGGGTATCCGAGTATGTCGGAGGTCCAGATTCCTAGTTCTCCCGCTGGCCTTTACTGACGACAAGCCTCGAACCCACTTCTCAGTCGCTTTAACCCCTCCTCGAGTGTCGATCGCGGGCAGCCAAAATTAAGCCTAACATGGCTCGGGCTATCGAAGAAAGATCCGTCCGATAGCCCGATCCCGTGAGATTCGAAGTGGGCAATCGGATCTTTGAGCTCAAGGTCGGAAACATCTATCCACGACAGATAGGTGGCTTCATGATCATACAGGCGAGCTTCGGGCAGGTGTTCTCGAGCGAAATCGTGAATCAGGTCTCGATTCTTACCGAGATAATCCAGTAGCTCCTCTCTCCAGGGCCCACCATGGCGATAGGCCGCCTCGCAAGCGACATAGCCGAGATTGTTAACTTCCGCCATGATCCCCCGGCTTGCGGAAATAAAGCGGTTCCTTAAAGTGGAGTCTGGGATGATCGCTATCGAGCAGCCGAGGCCAGCCAGATTGTAGGTCTTGCTGGGGGCGATGAATGTGAAGGAGCGATCATTCAAATCGCTGGTCAAGGAAGCGATTGGCGTGTGCTTGCGCCCGTCCAATAACAACTCGCAGTGGATTTCATCGGAGCAGAGAATGAGATCGTGGCGCTGGCAGAATGTGGCGACAGCTTCGAGCTCCGGTTTTTCGAACACTCGAGCGCAGGGATTATGGGGATTGCAAAAAAAGAAGAGCTTCACGTTTTCGTCGACTGCAGCTTCCATGTCGTCCCAGTCGATCACCCAGCGATCGCCGTCCAGCGCCATCGGAGCCTTGGCAACCGATCGTTTTTGAAAACGCGGTCCGAGCAGAAATGGCGGGTATATGGGCGTATTGGTTAGAACTGCCTCACCCTTATTGGCGAAAGCCCGGCTTGCGATATTCAGCCCTACCACAAGTCCCGGGAGCCAAACGAGCCAATCTGGATCCACTTTCCATCCATAGTTCCGCTCTAGCATTTCTATGACAGCCTCTACCGCGCTGGGCTCGGGGCGGGCGTAGCCGAAAATGCCGTGATCTACCCGCTCATGTAGCGCCTGAAGAACGGGCTTGGGGGCCTTGAAGTCCATGTCGGCTACCCACATGGGGAGGATGTCTTGGCCTCCGTATTTTTGCCACTTCTGGCTGTCGGTGTGGCGTCGTTCGTGTACTTGGTCGAAGATTGAATCCATCTTGTCGGAAAGCCGGGAGAGAAAGAGGAAAGGTGGATTAGAGCAAACTCTAATAATAAAGGGGGCTGTTGGTCCCCCTCATAGGCTTCAGGATTAGGCTGTAGAGGGCAGGGCCACGCTGGAAGTGGTTTGTGTGGCACTCGGAGAAGGGATTGTCACGACTCGTCTCAAATGGGTGTCATAAATAGTGACAAATTGGCACTATTTTGAGGTAATTTAGATTTAATAATACTGATAATCAACAACTTATTGTTCAGCATAATTGGTATCATTTATGCACACCATGGTATATTGATCGTTTTTAACACGTAACAGATAGGAGGAAACAATGAGATATTTAAGCCCGTTTAATTCGAGGTATGGAATCACACCCTTCTCGGGAAGTTCATTTTCAAATTTCGAGAAGGAGCTCGAGAAGGTATTTGGCAGTTTGCCGAGTCTTTTCGACGTAGGAGGCGATTGGATTTCCGACTCTGGAAGCCGTTCAGTTCGCCCGAACTGGTTCGAACACGACGATGCCTACGTCGCTCGCGTGGAAGTGCCTGGCGTCGACCCTAAGGAGGTGTCGATCGAGGTAGGAGATAACATGGTTCGGCTATCCGCTGAGCGAAAGACGAAATCCAAAGAAGGCCAAAGCTCGATTTCCTACAGCCAGTCATTCTCGATCCCGGATGGGGTCGATGCTGATAAGGCTGGAGCTGAATTCGAGGATGGCGTTTTGAGCATCACCTTTCCCAAGGCGGAAGTGGTGAAGCCCCGCAAAATTGAAGTTAAATAGAACAAACCAAAACGAGACAGGAGGAACATAAATGAGCTTGTTAAGCGTATTTAAACCATCGTCGATAGCTTGCAGTCCAAGCCAGTCGGAAGATTCGAATGGAACCGTCTATGTGCGGCCTCGTTACGAGATATCGGAAGACGAAAATGCTTACTATGTAGACGTGGATCTGCCAGGTGTCGGCAAACAGGACGTTGGGGTCACCTTGCACGACGGATTGCTGGAGTTGGTTGGCGAACGCAATTGGACGCCGCCAAAAGGCTGGAAACCAATAAATGGCGATCATGAGCCGTATACATATCGACTCCGTTTGATGGTCGGGGACCGTGTGGAAGAAGGCAGTATTTCTGCTGAAACCAGCAATGGCGTGCTGCGACTGACTTTACCTAAGGAGGAAGAGAAAAAGCCGCGCAAGATCGAGATTCGATAATCTCATTGCGTGGCTTGGGTTGGCGCCGGTTCTCTGGGGAGGGGACCGGCGCTTTTTTTGTCGGTAGGGAGGACCGGAAAGTCCTGAGCAACGCCAAAGGGCTCGGCATAGAGGTATCGAGCCGACTCGTCCTCAAACAGCCGCGATTCCGTATCGGGTATTGCTATTTGTCGAACCCGTTGTTTGAAATGCCGTTTTCAAGACTCATGAGGGCATTTCCATTAGTTTTTTTAGCTTTTGTATCGATTTATTTGGGACAATTTGCCTGGGCCCAAAGCCAGAATGCGAGAGAAACGGCCTCGCCTGGCGAAGCGGTCATAGCGGCCGGGGAGGAGCCCAGCGAATTCGCGACGGTCCGGGCGGAAGTTCGAGGAAAGCTAAGGGAGATCTTCCAGGAGGACGTAGGGGAAAATTCGTGGGGCCGGCTGTTGACCAGTTTTGCTATCATTCTGCTTACCTATGTAGCGCGGAAAATCGTCGGTTACTCTTTCGAAAATTGGCTGCACCGGATAGCGGTCAAGACGTCGTGGGAATTTGACGACAAAATGGTGCCGGCCATGAGGGCTCCCGTCGGATGGATGATTTTCGTCATCGGATTGTTTATCGCTCTAACGATATTGAATTTGTCGCCGGAGTGGGACAAAGCGATCGTACTTGGCGTCAAAGGGGCTACGATGACCATCGTTTTCTGGGCGATTCTGAGGGCCGTCGATGTCTTGGCGGAGACGATGATGGGGGTTGCCAAAGAGCGTAACATGGCGGTTTACGGATTTATCCCGCTTATCCAAAAAGCGGCACGAACCTTTTTGCTCATCGTCGCGGTGATCTTAGTCGTTCAGAACCTAGGCTATTCCGTTAGCTCGCTATTGGCCGGACTTGGTATTGGCGGTTTAGCGGTCGCCCTGGCTGCCCAGGAGACCCTTGGCAACTTTTTCGGGTCCGTTTCTCTGGTTGCCGATCGTCCTTTCAAAGTGGGCGATTGGATACAGGTGGGTGACAAGGTCGATGGCGACGTAGAGGCGATTGGAATGCGTTCTACCAAGGTCAGAACGTGGTCGAAGTCCCTGATGTCGATTCCCAACAAGGCGCTGGCCAACGAGATGATCGAGAACTGGAGCCGCATGCCCAAGCGGCGGGTCAAGCAGTATATTGGGGTCACTTACAGCACGCCTGCGGACACGATGCATGATTTGGTAGAGGATATTAAGCAGCTTTTGCGGGACGACGAAGGCGTGCAGCAGGACTTCATCTTGGTCAATTTTACCGATTTCGGCGAAAGCTCCCTGCAGATTCTTGTTTATTATTTCACCACTACCACGGCCTGGCTTGAGCACATGGACATCCGTCAACGGATAAATATTAAGATCATGAAGGCCGTGGAAGCGAGGGGAGCGTT
>CAYOLG010000003.1:9422-21242 GCA_964404745.1 uncultured Opitutaceae bacterium | reverse complement strand
AGCCCGAGCCTATGCCTTTCCTCGAAGACGATATGCTCGTCTGGAGTGTCGATTTTGTACTCAATCTCCAGTACGGAAAAAGAGCCTTCTGTTCGAGCTGTTCGGCGTTGTTCGATGACAACTCCGCTGTTTCGGTCCACGCTTCGGGAACTTTTCACTAGAGCCGGGTCCCATTCTTCTGGCTCGATCCAGGGCTCGATAATTAGCCATCCGCTGGGGTTCAGGTGCTTGGCCATGGATTCGATCGCCTCCCCAAGAGCCTTTTCGGTTTCCACGTATCCGATTGAACTGAATAGGCAAGTGATGGCGTCATAGCGTTTAGTGAGTGAAAACCGCCGCATGTCGGCGATACTGAAGGAGCTATCCGGATTCTTTTCCTGAGCGATCTCGATCAAGTTGGGCTCTCGATCGATGCCGTCGACCAAGAAACCATGCTCTACCCCAAGAATTCGGGCGTGCTCACCCGTGCCGCAGCAAACATCCAGCAAGTTTTGGGGAATGGGATCCAACTTCTCCAAGAGGTAGGCCAATCGTTCGCATTCCTCCCCGTAGTTTTTGATCGAACGGTAGTGCAAGTCGTACCACTTGGCGAATTGGGTGTACACAATTCGGAATTTCCAGCATGAAATGCGATTGGGCAAGTCTTGACGCTGCTCGCTGTCTTACGATGCTTGCCTCCGAGCCGGTCTCTACGAAGGAACCCTCGATCAAGTTGTTCGGTCCTTCGGTGGGGCGGTCCTCGCTGCTTAGACGACTTTTCGATATTTTCATAAATCAATTTATCATGCTTGAAGAATATTTCTCTATCCGAATTCGTAAAAGCCTATTGGCGGTCATGATCGCTTTCCTAGGCTTTCCTTTTTCCTTAGGCGTGAACGCGGCAGTTTATCCTGCGGAAGACTGGGTGGACGGCTACGATCCCATCGCCAGTCCGGATGCGATCGTTGGCGGAAAGTTTAAGATGGTATTGGGCCCGTACCCGAGCAGCTTCAACTACTACACCAACTACACCTCCCAAAGCATCGCCGTCTTCAGTTTGCTCTATGACGGGCTTTTCGACATTCATCCGCTGACGCTCGATTGGTCGCCGCGCATAGCTCGATCCATTGAAGTCTCGGACGATCAGCTAACCTATACGATCAATCTGGACGAAAAAGCCGTATGGAGCGATGGGAAGCCAATCACTTCGGAAGATTTCGTGTTCACCTGGGAAACGATTCTGGATCCGAAAAGCCTGGCAGGAGTGCACAAGTATTCGCTAGAAAAGTTTGGGAAACCAGAAGTTGTCGACAGCAAAACCATCCGTTTAAAAGCGAAAGAATCGGATTGGAGCAACATGGTTTCCGTCGCTTCCTTCGTCATGCTCCCGAAACACCATTTTCAAGGGCTCGATTTCAACAATCAGGATTTCGAGTTTCCAGTAGTATCCGGGCGGTACATAATCTCCGACATTAGCGAAGGTAGCTACTTGCGATTAGAGCGCAGAGACGATTGGTGGCTTGACGACCAAAAGCGTTTCATGGGCGTGGGTAATTTCCAGACTGTAGAGTTCAGGTTTTACGCGACTCGCGATCTAATGTGGGAAGCGTTCATCAAAGGGGACGTGGATCTGTTTACCTATGCCACATCGCAGATTTGGAATAGCGATGCCAAAGGCGAAGCGTTCGACAAGCACTGGATCGCCAAGCAGAAGATCTACAATCATGCTCCGGTTGGATTTCAAGGATTCCCGATGAATATGCGCAAAGCGCCTTTCGACGATATTCGAGTTAGAAAAGCGATGGCCCACATGCTGGATCGTAGAACTATAAATGAAACCATGCTGTTCGGCGAATACTTCATGCAAAATTCTATTTACCACGATTTGTATGGAGAGGATAACCCAAACACAAACGCCCTGTACGAGTTCGAGCCGAATACTGCTAGAAAGCTTCTTGCAGAAGCGGGATGGAAGGCAAATCCGGATACCGGAATATTGGAGAAGGACGGCCAGCCATTTGTATTTACTTTCTTGGGACGAAGCTCGGACTTTAACAAGTATCTCGTGATTTATCAAGAAGCTCTACGCGATGTGGGAATTGATATGCGAATTCAGGAAAAGGATTGGGCGGCCTGGACAAAAGACATGGACGAGTTCAACTACGAAATGACTCTGGCCGCTTTCGGAGCGCCCATCTTCCGCTCGCCAGAGGGGATGTGGCATTCGAGAGAAGCGGATAGAAAGGCCAGCAACAATATCTATGGATTCCAGAGCGAAGCGGTAGACGCCTTAATCGAGAAGCAGAAAGGCGAGTTCGATGCAGGCGAGAGAATGAAGATCCTCAGGGAAATCGATCGCCTGATTCAGGAGCAAGTGCCGATGGTGATGATTTGGATGATAGATTTCCAGAGAATGATGTATTGGAACAAGTTTGGAACCCCCGTCACGGTTCTCGATAAATTTAACGATGAAGAAGCGGCTCTTCATTATTGGTGGGAAGACCCTGACCTGCTTGCCGACTTCGAACTGGCTCGAGAAAATGGGGAAGCGTTGCCGCCAGTTCCAGACGACGTGGTTTTCGACGAGTTGTTTACGGAAAACTAGATCCGAGTAGGAAACCGCATCGATGACGGGTCGCGCTGCTTATTTTGCCAGGAGAATCTTGCTGATAGTCCCCACCTTCATCGGGATAACCTTGGCATCGTTCCTCCTTTGCCAGTTTGTGCCCGGAGGGCCTGTCGAGCAGGCGATGCTGAAAATGCGCGGCGATGCTGGAGGGGGAGACGGCGCTTTGGGCTCCCAGGAAATTTCCGAAGCTCAGCGGGAAGCCCTGAAAGAGCATTTTGGATTCGATAAGCCGATTCCCCAACGCTACTGGGAATGGCTTGTTGTCAACAAGCTTGGCATGACTGTACGTTCCTATGTGTACAGCCACAAGACCGTCGGAAGTCTTATATTCGAGCGATTTCCCGTGTCCCTAACCTTCGGAATCACCGGGTTCGTTCTTACTTATTTGATATGCATACCGCTTGGAATCGCCAAGGCCCTCAAAAACGGAGGTGTCTTCGATCTCGTTTCGAGCGTGCTCGTATTTGTTGGATACGCGATACCGTCATTCGCTTTCGGGATGCTTCTGAAAATGTTCTTTTCGGGTACGGTCGAAGGCTTTTGGGACATTTTTCCGATAGGGGGATTTAGGTCTGACGGCTGGGAAGAACTTGGTTTCGCGGACAAAGTGAAAGACCAGTTCATGCATATGTTTCTGCCGGTACTGTGTTATGTGATCGGCAATTTCGCTGTGCTTACCATGCTAATGAAGAATTCCCTGATGGAGCAAATCAGCCAGGATTACGTACGAACAGTCGTTGCCAGGGGAGGAACCATGAGAATGGCTGTTTGGAAGCATGCTTTCAGGAACGCCATGATTCCGATTGCCACTGGGTTTGGCGGAGTGCTCTCCATTCTTTTTGCGGGCTCGGTTCTGATCGAGCGAGTATTCAACATTCCGGGAATTGGGTTACTCAGTTTAGAGGCGATTGTCAGCAGAGATTACATGGTCTTTATGGGCGTGCTCGCCTTGACTTCCATAGTGGCGTTGCTTGGCAGAATCCTCTCGGACTTTTGCTACGTTCTCATCGATCCAAGAATATCGTTTTCTAGCGAGTAGCGAACCATGTGGAAACCGAAACTGAATCCAGTTACCGAAAGAAGGCTTCGTCGTTTCAAAGCCATCAAACGGTCGTACTGGTCTCTTTGGATTCTATTGGCTCTATACGCTCTCAGCTTAATTTCGGAGATCGTAAGTAATGATCGCCCACTTCTGGTGAAGTCGGATGGGAAACTGAGATTCCCCGTGTTTTTCTTCTACCCGGACGATGTGTTTACCGGAAGCGGGCTGAATACGCGTCCAGACTATAAGGCCATAAATCGACTCCCGAAGTTTCAGGAATCGGATGAAAACTTCATGATTTTCGCTCCGATTCCTTATGGCCCCTACGAGACAGTCTCAGCGGATTCGATAGAGCTGGACGACACGGTGGCAGTAAGGGTTGGCAGGAAACAACTAGTAGGAGCCATCAATTTAAGTCGTGAATTTGACATTACACGTTCCACTGCAGCAGCAAAAATTTTTGGATACGATGGAGATCGCGAGCTCGTCGGGAAACCGGTCGGCAATTATTTTACGGTTTCCCAGCAGTTGGAAGAAGCCCTTGTGGCTCGCTTCACCAATTCGGTCGAACTGGAAGCCCACGAGGAAATACTCGAGGGGCCGGCCGGTTTGATTGTCAAGGCGAGCCTTTCCGCCTTTCGGCCACGAGCCAGGCCTCCGTCATCCGTTCGACTGACGTTGAGAGAAGAAATAGAGGACGCAGATGCTATTGAGTGGGTTTTTCCTGCGGAAGCTGTGAATCCTGTGGATGGAAAGGGAGTATGGGATAGTCTCGATGAATCCTTGCAAGGCGACATTCGCGCAGACGTTAGCGAGCGAAGAAGCGGGTTGGTGAAAGACCGCTCTTTCGAAAACGGCGGGAAAACGTACACAGCCAAGTTTGAAACCGAGATCGTGCGCTTCCCGTTCCGGCCTATCGGGAATCACTATTTCGGCTTGGATAGTAGTGGGCGCGATGTGCTTACCCGGATTCTTTATGGACTGAGGATATCTCTAAACTTCGGATTAGCGCTGGTGCTGGGAACTATGGTGCTTGGCGTCATTATCGGCGGAATACAAGGATACAAAGGCGGTCTGGTTGACCTAGGAGGACAAAGGCTGATCGAAATATGGGAGTCTCTTCCTTTTCTTTATATCATGATATTCATGGGCTCCGTATTCGGCCGCGGCTTCCTGCTCCTTCTGGTAGTCTATGGCGTCTTCAATTGGATCTCCATGTCCTACTATATACGTGGCGAGTTTCTGAAGCTCAGGAAACAGCCTTTCGTTGAAGCTGCCCATTGCTTGGGACTGCCGGGCTGGAAAATCATGGGTCGCCATATTCTGCCGAATTCCGTCGTTCCCATTGTTACTTTTTTCCCATTCTATTTGGTCGGGGCGATCTTTTCCTTGTCTGCTCTCGACTACCTAGGATTCGGACTTCCTCCGCCAACGCCGAGTTGGGGAGAGCTTCTAGCTCAGGCCCAAGAGTTCAGATCCGCCTGGTGGCTCGTTACTTACCCCACGCTCGTCTTAATCGTCGTCATCCTGCTTGGAGTTTTCATAGGCGAAGGCATCCGAGCAGCGTTTGATCCCAGAGTGAATAGCCGGTTCGAGTCATGAAAGGCGAATCAGAAAAAATTCTCCAGGTCCGAAACTTGTCGGTGGAATTCAAAACCGAAGACAAGGTTGTCAGAGCGGTTAGAGGGCTCTCTTTCGATCTCAAACGTGGCGAGATTCTGGGAATAGTCGGTGAGTCAGGTAGTGGAAAATCGGTTACGGGAATGAGCCTTATTCGACTGATTCCCGATCCTATCGGGAGAATCGTTTCCGGAGAGGCTTTATTCAATGGCCGAGATTTGCTCAAAATGCCTGTCGAGGAATTGAGCCATATCCGCGGAAATGAAATTGGCATCATCTTTCAAGAGCCTATGACCGCGCTTTCGCCTTTGGCAACGGTGGGTAAGCAAATTGTGGAAACGCTTTCTCTCCATCATTCGATCACCAAAGAGGAAGCCTGGAAGGTGGGTATCGATTGGCTCGATAAAGTGGGCATACCGGAACCGGAGGAGCGCATGAACGCCTACCCATTCCAGTTTTCGGGAGGCATGAGGCAGCGGGTGATGATCGCTTTGGTGCTAATGTTGGAGCCGTCAATAATTATAGCCGACGAGCCGACCACTGCTTTGGATGTCACCACTCAACGTCAGATATTCGAACTGATTCTACAGGTTAAAAACAGGGATAGCTCGATCATTTTCATAACTCATGATATGGGGGTGATTTGGCAGCTTTGCGATCGAGTAATGGTTATGGAGAAGGCTGTGAAAGTAGAAGAGGGCTCTTTGAGAGAGCTCTTTTCCGCTCCCAAGGAACGCTATACAAAAACACTGCTATCTGCGGTGCCGAGACTCACAGACCCTCCGAAAACGGAATTGCGAGATTCTGGAGAAACGATCATCGAAGTGAAGAATCTGCGGACTTGGTTCCCGGTTAAAAGAGGGATTTTCTCGCGAACCGTGGATCATGTGAAAGCGGTGGACGGTATCTCCCTAGACATCCGAAAAGGGGAAACCCTAGCCGTGGTGGGAGAATCGGGGAGCGGCAAAAGCACGCTCGGTAGAACGATACTCGGCCTCGAAAAAGCGACTAGCGGAGAGATCAGCTACCGAGGCCATTCTCTAGTTGGACTGAACCGAAAGACCTTTCTGCCTTACAGAAAAAACCTTCAGATTGTCTTTCAAGACCCTTTTAGCTCACTCAATCCTCGCTTGACCATACTCGACATCCTGACGGAAGGTCTCGACGAACACGGCCTCTTGGAGGGAAAAGAAAAGAAGGATATTGCGGTTCGATTGTTGGAAGAAGTGCAGTTAGAGCCGGATCACGTCTTTCGCTATCCTCACGAGTTTAGTGGTGGGCAGCGCCAGAGGATTTGCGTGGCTCGCGCCCTTTCCTTGAAGCCCGAGTTCATCATTTGCGATGAAGCGGTCAGCGCATTGGATGTCACCATTCAAGCCCAGGTAATCGAGCTCCTCATGGAATTGCAGAGAAAGCATGACTTGGCCTATATGTTCATTTCTCACGACCTAAGCGTCGTCAAAAAGATCTCTGATCGAACTATCGTCATGAAATCGGGCAAGATCGTCGAGCAAGGAATTACGTCGAAATTGATTGAGCATCCAAAGCATGAATACACCAAGTCCTTGCTGGAAGCCGTGCCAATTCCTGGCGATGAATCCTGTCGACTCGCAGTTTGAGTTACTCTCTGCTGCCAATTGGATTCCACTACGTTGGAAAGCCTAGTGGCAAAGGAAAAAAATTAGATTGGCAACGAAGGCTAGGGGCGCGTTTTGGGGGTCGCTTGGATGGCCGCTAATCGACTTTTCAGTCGGTCTGCGATTTCCGGGTTTTGCTCGATTACATTTTCTGCCTGGTAGGGGTCGGATTTCAGGTTGTAAAGCTGGGCCTTGGGGGCATCGGGTTTGACCCGGCCATGGGCCATATCGCTGTTTGTTTGCCCGGCAAAATGCAGGGCAGGATAGCCGCCAAACCCGTGTGTGCCTACTGTCGGGCTGCTGAACCCGCCGCCGTCTTGGGCTGGAATGTACATCCAGTCTCCGTCTCGCAGAGAAAGATGAGACTTTCGAAATGCTGCCAGAACAAGGTGATCTCGAATTTGCTCATCGGTCTCACCGGATAAGGCCGGCATGATGTCATAGCTATCGGGACCTTCATCTTCCTCTAGTTCCTGGTCAGTCAAAGCCGCCATGGTGGCTAGTAAGTCAATGTTGGATACAAGCTGATCTGATACGGTTCCTGCGGGGATTTTGCCGGGCCAGCGGGCTATGAAGGGCACGCGGTGTCCGCCCTCCCAGGCGTCGAATTTGAATCCTAGGAGATCGCCGTTTTGCTTGTGGCCTTGCCGCCAAGCTTCTTGGCCTCCCATGTTGATCATGCCGCCGTTGTCGCTGGTGAAAATGATTAGCGTGTTTTCAGCGATCCCTTCTTCATCGAGAGTGCGGGTTACTTCGCCAACGATCCAGTCCAGCTCGTGAATGAAATCGCCATACTTGCCGGCTTCGCTGGTCCCTTGGAATCGGGGGTGCGGAGTGAAGGGGTGATGGATGTTGGTGGTGGCGAAGTAGAGAAAGAAGGGATCGTCCTTATTCTCTTTGATCCATGATACTGCTTTACTGGTCAAGGTAGTGCCGACGTAAGTATCGTCGTACAAGGCATGGGCGGCTTGGGCTCCACCGATTTGATTGATCCCCATCTTTTCCTCGTGTATCGGGGTCTTGGCTACTGTATCGAAGACAAAGGGATCGCCGGAATCGAGCCCCAGGACGTAGTGATTCTCGACATACACGAATGGAGGGTGGCTGTTGACTACCGGCATCCCGAAATAGTAGTCGAAACCGAGCTCCAATGGTCCAGGCTTGAGGGCTCCATTCCAGTCGGGCGCGTCTTCTCCAAAGCCGAGGTGCCATTTGCCAATGCATGCCGTAGCGTAGCCGGATCGTTTCATGATGTCGGCAACGGTAGCTTTATCTGGGGGTACTATGAGCCCTACCTTGAGGAAAACCGGAGCCCAGTTGTCTCCGCGAAAGGCATACTCCCCAGTCAAGAGACAGTAACGCGATGGTGTGCAAACCGCAGAGGCCGAATGGGCATCGGTAAAGCGACGCCCTTCTGCCGCGAGTTTATCGATGTTTGGAGTTCGGACCTTGGTGGCGCCGTAGCAACCGGTGTCGCCATAGCCTAAATCGTCAGCGAAAATGACGACGACGTTTGGCGGGGCGCCGTTTGTTGGAATAAGAAGGAATAAGGAAGAAGCTAGAAGGAGGAAGAGAGTTTTAGGGTGAATTTTCATGATGGCTTGTCTTAGGGTAGGGAGGGCCGGCTCGGTCCTCCGAATGGTGTTTTAGAAGGAGGACCGAGCCGATCCTCCCTGCCTTAGAAATGAGGGTTATGTATCAGTTTCGTATGGGAGCGGTTCTCGGGGCGGTTAGGCTCTTTTGCAAAAGCGCTTTCATTTGTTGAACAATTTCAGGATGCGTGTGGTATAGGTTGGTGGTTTGGGAAAGATCGGCTTCCAAGTCGTAGAGCTGGGCGGGAGGAGCGTCTGCCTTGAGTTTACCGTTTTCTATGTCGCTGTTGACATGTTTAGTTAAGAGATGGGCCCCGGGGCCTCCGCGTTCGTAGTCGGTTTCAAGTTTTCCGCTAAAGCCGCCGCTGCCTTGTCCGTCGATGTAGACCCACTTGCCTTTGCGTAACGTCAAATTGGTCTTTCGAAGGGGGCTTAGGACAAGATGGTCGCGTATCTGCTTTCGGGGGAATCCAGTCAGAGCGGGCAGGATGTTGTAGCTGTCAGGACCTTCGTCATCTTTGAGCTTTTGTTCGGTCAGAGCGGCCATGGTGGCGAGCAAGTCGATATTGCTGACCAATTGATCGGAGATGGATCCCGCGGGGATCTTCCCCGGCCAACGGGCGATGAAAGGTACGCGATGTCCGCCTTCCCAGGCTCCGAATTTGAAGCCGAGCAAGTCGCCATTCATCCGGTGTCCATCCTTCCACGAATCTTGTCCCCCCACGTTGAACATCCCCCCGTTGTCGCTGGTGAAGATGACAAGCGTGTCGTCAGCGATGCCCTCTTCTTCCAGGGCATCCATCACTTCTCCGACAATCCAATCCAGTTCGTGAATGAAGTCGCCGTAACGTCCTGCCTGGCTCGTGCCTTGAAAGCGGGGCGCTGGAGTGAAGGGGTGATGGATGTTGGTCGTGGAGAGATATAGAAAGAATGGATTGCGTTTGTTTTTACGTATCCATTCGACGGATTTCTCGGTAAGTTTCGTGCCGACTTCATCATCCTTGTAGAGGGCGTGGGCGAAGTCGGCGCCTCCGATGTCGTCTAGTTTACGTTTTTCGGGGTAGACGGGCGTGTTGGCTCTTTGGCCGTATACGAAGGGGTCTTCGGGAACGAGTCCGACCACGCGGTGGTTCTCGACGTAGACGAAAGGCGGGTGACTATTGACGACGGGAACGCCGAAGTAGTAGTCGAAACCGAGTTCGAGGGGCCCGGGCTTGAGATCGCCATTCCAATTGGGCGTTCCTTCGCCAAAGCCCAAATGCCACTTGCCGATACATGCGGTCGCATATCCGGCCCGCTTCATGACATCGGCGACCGTGGTTTTTTCGGGATCGATGATGAGGCCCACCTTGAGGAAAACAGGCGCCCAATGGTCTCCCCTGAAGGCGTATTCGCCGGTGATGAGATTGTAGCGCGAGGGCGTACAGACTGCTGAGGCAGAATGCCCGTCCGTAAAACGACGCCCCTCTGCGGCGAGACGATCGATATTGGGCGTTTTGACGTGAGTGGCTCCGTAGCAGCCGACGTCGCCATAGCCCAGATCATCGGCGAAAATGATGACGACGTTTGGAAAGGAAGCGAGTGTTGAACTAAGAAGAAAGAAAGAAGACGTAAGAAGGAGGAATCGTATCATTGGGATAGGTAAAAATTAGGGTGCGCTTGATTTTGATCGCGTCACCAGTTTCCAAATCTCGAAGCGATCCATAAGGACGCCTCCGAGAATGACGAGCGCGGTGATGACTTTGCTGAAAGAACTATCGTATCCCAGTAGGTTGACCATATTTTGCAGAACGAGCAATACAGTAGTGCCCAGTATGATACCAATCACGGTTCCCTCGCCGCCTCTTAGACTACAGCCGCCTAGAACGGCCCCTGCGATCGCGTATAGCTCATAAAAATTCCCGTGTATGGAGGGGACAACATCCGCGGTATACAGGGAGAAGAACAATGCTGATATAGCGGCGAGAACGCTGCAGATGACGTAAGCAAGCCCCATGATCAGCTTTGTATCGATCCCCGAATAGCTGGCGGCTTGCTCATTGCGCCCCAAAGCAAGCAAGTAGCGGCCGAACACGGATAGATGAAGCAGGTAATAAACGATTGCGGACACGAAGAGAAAAGCGATGAACGCGGCTGGCATTCCAAAGAAATCGCCCGTCAAAATACTTTCTAGTCCAGCTATGCCGAATTTAGCATCATAGTAGCCGATAGCGGTATCGTGGGTCATCGTCTGAGCTAATCCTCGGTATCCAAGGAGGCCGCACAAGGTAACCACGAAGGCGGGCATACGAATTTTGGCGATGAGCCAGCCGTGCAACGCGCCGATTATTGCCGAAAACACTAGTAGGACTATTACGGCCGGCGCCCAGGGCATTCCAGGAATCCAGGTGTGAGACCCCGTGAGAAGAAAGAAAAAAACCGTTCCGAACAAAGCCATCAGAGAACCGACCGATAGGTCGATTCCCCCCGAAATAATGACGAGCCCCATTCCGAGGCTGAAAATTCCATACATTCCCACTTGTCGGGAAAGATTCTCGAGATTGCGGAGCGAGAGGAAACGCGACTCGATTAGACTCTGCAAAAAGCCGCTCGCATCCGTATTCCGGGAAAACAGTATCGTCCAGAAGGCGACAAAGAGAAGTACCAAAGCGAGGCAGCCCTCTTTGCGGTATCGATTCAGTAAATGGGATGGTTTCAGCTCCATGAAAGTTGTCTCGGAGGTCAAACGTTAGCGACAAGGGTTTCGCGAACGGCTAGCTGCATGATAGCTTCTTCAGAAAACTCGTCTTTGTCCAGAAATCCGGCGATCCCTCCGTCACTCATAACCGCAATACGATGGCTCATTCCGAGGAGTTCTTCCATATCGCTTGAGATCATGAGAATGGCGCAGCCTGTTTCCGCCAATTTTGCGATGGCCTGATAGATCTCCTCTCGAGCTCCCATGTCGATACCGCGCGTAGGTTCGTCGAATATCATGACCTTTGGCGTCAAGGTCATCCATTTGGCTAGCACGACCTTCTGCTGGTTGCCGCCACTCAGATTGCCTACGGCTTGCTCGGAGCTGTGAGCTTTTACCCCGAATTCCTTTATCCAGTTCTCGGCACTCTCTCTTTCCGCAGCGAAGTCGACTCTAAAGCGGCGGGTAAACCGTTTCATGGAATTCAAGGTCATGTTTTCCCGTATCGTCATTTCCAGTACTAGGCCGCTTGATTTACGGTCTTCCGGGGCCAGAAAAACGCCGTTGGCGATGCTATGGGCTACCGCGCCTCTTGGGATAGGCTTGCCCTCGATCTCGAATGATCCGCAAGGAGATGAATCGAT
>CAYOLG010000003.1:3908-9322 GCA_964404745.1 uncultured Opitutaceae bacterium | reverse complement strand
GCATTTCTGCCGTCCCGCAAAGCGATAATCCGATTGGCAATCTTCTCGATTTCCATGAGCCTATGGGTAATGAAAATGATAGCCATTCCCTGATCGCGGAGCTTCTTGACCAAATCGAGAAGGGTATCCGTTTCTTGCAGGGTTAAGCTAGAAGTAGGTTCGTCTAGGATGAGGATCTTGGCGTCCATCGATAGGGCTTTGGCTATTTCAACGAGCTGCTTTTGGCCATTAGTCAGGAGGGCTACCGAGGTGTGGGGATCAATGGCGAGTCCCAGATTTTCCAAAAGGGGTTTAGAGAGTTCGTGCAGACGTCTCTGGTCGATGCAGCCGTATCGCTTGGGCTCGCGTCCCAGAAAAATGTTTCCGGCGATATCGATATTGTCCAAGAGATTGAGCTCCTGGTGAACGAAACTGATCCCTAGCTGCTCAGCCGCTTTGGAATCATGAATCGAAACCTCCGTTCCATCGATGAGTATTCGGCCTCCACTGGGCGGAAAAATGCCTCCCAGAATATTCATGAGAGTCGATTTGCCGGCCCCGTTTTCGCCGATCAGACCCAACACTTCTCCTCCCTCTACCTCGAGCTCGACTTCGTCCAGAGCTCGGACAGGCCCGAACGACTTGGAAATGTTTTTTAACTGAAGCAGGGGCACTTTGTTGAAGGAAGAAGTATGAATGAGGAATGAAGAAGTTTGGACTATAGTCAATGGTAGGGCCGCTTGTCCCCGAGCGGCCGAATTAGTTAACCCATGTCGATTGCGGTGGCTTGAGGACAAGCGGCCCTACCTTTAATTCGTGATCGACGCTTTCCAGGCGTCGCATTGCTCTTTGTAGGCGAGGCCCTCGCCTTTTCGGAGGATGCGAGTGGGAACGTGAATGATCCCGCTATCCGGGATGCCGGCTTCGCTAGGCGATTTTCCTTCGACGATCAAAGCGCGGAGCAAAGACATGGAATCGTATCCAAAGGTGTAGGGATCCTGAATGACAGTGCCGTGAATCTCCCCGGCGTCGATGGCTTCAAGCGTTTTGGGCGATTCATCGAAACCGATGATTTTCACTTTCCCGATGAGTCCGGCTGCCCGGACCGCTTCTAAGCAAGCGGGAGGATTGTAGCCCCACAATCCAACGAGAGCAGCCACGTCGGGATGGGCCGTGAGCGTGTCCTCGGCATTGGCTCGAGCTTTGGATACATCACCTCCATCGGTGCGTAGGTCGATGACTTCGATTCCGTGGCCGGCGACGGCTTCTTTCAGGCCCTGAAAACGCTCGATAGCATTCTGCATATCCTTGATGCCCACGAAGACCATAATCTTCCCACCTTTGGGAAGCGCCTCCACGACAAGTTCACCGCACTTGCGGCCAGCAGCGATGTTGTCTGTACCCAAATAGCAGATACGATCGCTATCAGGGGAATCGCTATCGACGCAAATCAAAGTGGAATCCTTTGCCCAATCGTTGATCATGCGGATTTGGTTTGCCGCGCTGGCGGGGCTGATGGCGATGCCCTTGGTGCCAGCGACGAGCAAGTCGTCCACGATTTGCTTCTGTTTGGCTGTCGAGCCATCGCCGGTGCGGAAGAGCACTTCGATATCGCCGAATTCCCGCTCAGCTGCCCGCGATCCCGCTTCAGCGTAGGCCCAAAAGTCGGCGGAGACGTTGGTGATAAACGCGAGCTTGGTTTTTCTAGCATTGGGTGACGTGGGATCGCTGGGACCGCCGCAACCCGCAAGCAGGGCAAGGGCGATCGTGAAGGGAAGAAATTTGCAATATCTCATAGAGGCGACAAGGAGCGTTGAATTTTTATCCAGCTTAGCAAACAAAGCGTGAGCAACGATGCAAGCTGAGTGAATCGAGTTAAAGCCAAAATAGGCGTTAATGAGTGATTGGCAGCAGTCAGCAGGGCTATTCGGCTGCTCGGATTTCCAGGCGCCAACAGCTAATTGGCTTTCGTCCATCGAATCTTGTATGAAGAGGTCTATCGATATGCTGGCGAGATGGGTTCCCCATTGGTTGTCAGAACATGGATTTCGTGGGAGCGGATTTCGGGATGGAAGAATTCCCATACGACTTCCTTATCTTGATTCACTTCGATGATCTTGGCTTTATCGGGGTCCCGTTGAGCATAGCTACCGACCACGGTGTTTCCGTTGGGAAGCCGTTGGCCGCCGCACAAGCCTAGGAATCTATTGTCGACGTCGCTATTGTCGCATCGCCAAGCGACCGTGCCGTCGGCAGCGAATTCGACTGTCTTGTTGCCCCGCGTCAGATTGACGAGCGTGTTGCCATTGGGTAGGCGGATTGCGGTGAAGGGCCAATTTTCTAATTCCCTTCCTCCGAGCTCGTCGAGATCCGTCTGGATTATGTTCACAACTCGGCCAGAAGGCGTGTACTCCTTTACCTTAAAGGCGTGGAGATGGGGCGCCAGGTAGTTCCCATTAGCGAGCTTACGAGCCATGCGGGTTTGCATATGGAAGTTGTCGGTTTCTGGCTTGAGCTCGACTTCGACAACGATTTCGCCCCTCGGATCGATTTCCAGTAGGCGTGGAAACTCCCCGCGTTCGACGACGAGGGTATTGCCGTTGATCAGCCGATTCGCAGTACCCAACTCTTTATTACGCGGATCAAGCTTGTAAGACCATACGACTTCTTGGGTACCTTTACGAAACTCTTTGGCCTCGCCATTGATGGACAGGAGAATGTTGCCGTTTTCTAGAATCATCCCATCTCGAGCATATCCCGCCGTTTGCCAAACGATATCGCTATTCTCGTTGAAAATGGCCGTAAACGGCCCGCATACGAGAAAGGAATGCCGTATCCCATTTTCACTTACCTGCTTCCCTACGGAAGGCGGTGACGGAGTATTTTGGGATAGGATTGCGGGATGCGAGCTAGCCATGACTAGCAACGCGATTGTGATTGTGGGGTATTTCATGTAATCGTTGATCAATGTTTCTGGTTCACTTTAAGGAGCGAATATAGGCGAGGAGATGGGCAACCTGGTCGCGAGGCATGTCGTCGATCAATCCCTCGGGCATTGAGGAAACACGAAGATCCACAGGAGAGCCTTCGATTTCGTTGCTGGGTATGAACAACGATCCTCCTCCCATAAATCGAAGGGTGGCCCCCCGTTCGTTCAGCTTTTCCAGATAGCCTTCAACCGAACTGCCGTCCGTTTTTCTGATGCGCCGTAAACGATAGGCCCCATCAACTCCTGCGTTCGGGTCGAGAATAGCGGTCAGCAGCGATTCGTTGTCACGGTAGCCGGATCCATCAAGGGCGGGGGCCCAGCCGGCTCCCTCCGATTCAACGCTGTGGCAGGACAGGCAAACCCCTTCGAACAAAGGTTTCCCTAGAAGAGGATCACCCGCGCCGGATTCGGCAATCTCCAAGAATGCGTCATATGTATGTTGATACGCCGCCTCCTTTTCGGAACGCCGCTTTTCCAGGAGATCGCTGAGACGCTTGGAGCCGGGGCGGTTATTGACAATGCGCTCGAGATTCCAGGTATCGATCTGGTCTTCAGAAAGATCGCCTTCATCAATCAGATGAGCAAGGGCCAGGGATCCCGGTCTGGATGCCGAGAAGGTTTTGATAAGCTCGTTCCTTTGAAAGTCAGTCAAGGATTCCAAAAAGGGCTCTAGAGAAGGCAAGACGGCGGCATTCTCTGGCCCCTTGATGAAAGCGTGGAGAGAGGCCAAGCGGATATCGAATGCGAGGGAAGGCGATTCAAATACCTCCTTGAAAGCTTCGATGGCCTGTTCGCTAGAATTTATCGATAGCGCTTCGATGGCGCGGGCTTGGATGCGGGGTCCTGAATCGGGCTTTCGCAGCAAATCGACAATGCGCGATTCGTATCCAGAAATCCGATAGTCTGTGACTGCTTGGAGTCCCACTTCCTGATCGGCCTGATTCGATGAACTGAGCAAATAGCCGACGGGGGAGCTTAGCAAAGGTTTAAGCGATTGGCTATCGACCCGATCCAGAACCTCGCTAGCTTTAGATATCAGATGCCTAGCGTTCCAAAGATCCTGGAACAGGGGAGCTACAGCCCTCTCGATGGCCGGATTTCCCAGGCTATTGGCGATTTCAATGAAGGTGGATGTGTCCCAGGGCTTGCTGTTGATCGAATCGAAGAGGGCTAGAAAATACTTTTGGTGATTCTTTTCAGACAATGCCTGTATAGCCCAAAAGCGATTTTCGGCGGGTTGTTTTAGGGAAAGCGACGAGTCCAGATAGTCGAGCAAATCGGGTTCATATTGTTCGAGGGCCATGCGAGCCAGGAAGCGCTCGAATTTGCGCTCGTATGGCCCGCCCATGGCTTCGCCAGGGATTTCCGGTCGACAGAAACCGACGAGTATGTCGATCGTTTCGCGGTTCGCTTTCCCGAAGTCCATCAGAGTGCGCAATGCCTGAGATCTCACCATCGCGTTTGGGTCGTCGATCACGTCTTTTAGATAGGCCGCCAATTGCGATGGAGCGATATCGAAACTGGCTAGCGAACGAATCGCTTCGCGGCGCAAATCGTCGTTCGAGGAATCGACTAGCGAATCCATGAGTCGCGTATCGAAATGACGGAGACCTTCTAATGACCAAAGCGCGTGGATGCGCGTGATTGGGTCTGCTTCATTGTTCGATACCAGTTCGACCAGTTCGGGGACGAGTTCTTCCGCTCTGCGATCGGTTATCTGGTGCCAGGCCCCCCGTTTTTCCCAAAGAGACGGGCCTTTCAAGTGATTGACCAAGTCTTCGGTGGACGCTTCGTAGAGATTTGGGATCCTGCCTGGCTGTTGGCTCTCGTGACGAATGCGCCAAATACGGCCATGAGCCTTGTCGCGTTCTGGATGGCTTCGAGGGAGCTCGTTGTGGGAAATGATTTTATTGTACCAATCGGCGACGTAGAGGCAGCCGTCGGGACCGAACTCCAAGTTTGTGGGTCGGAACCAGTCGTCTTTGGACGTGAGAAAGTCAGGCAAGTGTTCCGCAGTAACGGATCCATCGGCATTGCGGACGATGCGAACGGCGTTGATGGAACTGGTGATGCAATTGGCTAGCAAGGCGACGTCTTTCCATTCGATAGGAAAGCTGTTTTCCATCCCATCGGCGAATTCCAATCCGGATATCCCGGTGCCTCCTACTCGAAAATCATGCAATTGGGGAATCCAGGGCTGATAGGGACGGATACGTTCGTTGCCGATGCCTTTCAACCCGGTGCCGGGCTCAAGCGGGACTATGGACCAGGACAAATCATTGGCCTCGGTTCCGTAGTACTGGCCGTTGGCCCGCAGTTGAAATCCCCAGATATTATTGAGGCCTGACGAAACCACATTGAATCGAGCTCCATCGAGGGACATGCGGACGATTTTGCTGTAGTCGACTCGAGCGGTGTGGCCGCTGACGAGAGATCTCACTTCGCC
>CAYOLG010000003.1:2156-3808 GCA_964404745.1 uncultured Opitutaceae bacterium | reverse complement strand
TCGGAATTCAGGATTCTTCTCCATAATATCCGGATCTTCCATCAGCTTGCGAATTTCTCCGAAGGGCTGCTCGGAAAAAGGATCCAGTGGATACATGATGGCCGTTTGCGTCCAAAGCCGTCCGGCATCGTCGAAAGCCAGGTCGATGGGATTGACGATCCCGTCCTCTTCGCTGGCCACGAGTTCGACGACAAATCCCTCAGGCACTTCGAATCCCGACAATTGTTCCTCGGGTGTCCAGGCTTCGCTTCTAAAGGAATGGGTTTTCTTGGCGACTAGGTCGGGCGCGATTAGGTAGAAAGCCAGCGCGAGGTAAAAAACATACGCCTTCATAATATAGGGATAGACTGAAATTTAAATCGGAAGAAAGGCTAGAAAACAGGGATTGAAATTCGAAAGCGGTAGTTGGCTGGAACTCACTCGAGACAATTAGAGGTTCTCGGCGACGACTGATTTCATTTTCTGGAGGCCCAGCCTGGCGACTTCCAGAGGATCCTGTTTCCAATAGTCGCGATTGAACAGCTCGAGGGAAAATACCATCTCGGGATTGATGGCGTGAAGCTGCTTAATGATCGTACCGAAATCGGCGATGCCATCGCCCGGCATGACCCGGTGGCTATCATTCATTTCAGTTCGCTCAGGGCTGGCTGGATAATCGTTCATATGAAGGACCGGCATTCCCTTGGGTCCCAGCAGGGAAAGGCCGTCGTACTGAGAGCCGCCTTTGTAGATGTGGTAGATATCGAGCAGCATGCAGGCGTCGGGATGGGAGCTCTCAGCGGCAGCGAACAACGTTTGACCGAGGCGATGCAGATTTTGGGAATGTCCCCAAACTTCGAGCATGGGAACGACGCCGGTCTCTCGGCCTACCTCAAGAAGGGCGTGGTAGCGCTCGGCTACCGTCTCGAGACCGATTAGCGGCCCGTTTTGGGCTCCGGCAGGCGGAGCAGCGATGCGGCGTCCCCCGAGGGCTCGGACAATTTCCATATCGCTTTTGGCTTCCTCCAACGCTGCAGCTCGCTCGCTCGGGTCGTCGACGATCCACTTGGCGAATCCGATGGCGCTTTCGACTTGCAAACCATGATCATCGAGACGCTGACGCAAGTCGCTTAGCTTACCGCCTCCTTCCATGTAGGCTCGAATCGTTCGAATCCAGGGCTCGATTCCAGAGTAGCCCGCTTGGGCGGCAATGTCGATTTCCGCTTCGATTCCGATGTTCTTTTCTCGAATGGTGCTGGTATTTAGGCAGTAGCGAAAGGATTTCATTTCTATAGATTTTGGATGGCTGTTAGAGCAGCTAGCGAGGAGCGCTGTCGTGGCCAGGGCTCCCGTGGTGGCGATAAATTGGCGTCTGGATGGGGAAGAATTCATGGTTGGTTGCTGAGCAGCGGGCTGGGATCGCCAGCTGGAGTCGCTGGGGAGTAATGTATGTAAATGGAGATGGGCAGGGGCAATGGCAAAGCGTCGGATTGGTGGGACTAAATCTAAACGGGGCTGCTTAGGTTTTGGATTTGAATCGCTGGCGGATAGTCGTGTACAAAGTCTTCTAAATGGTCGGCGTTCTGAGCTTGGGCGACAGCTTTCCCCAATACCTACCCCTCATCGTAACCTTAGGGATCGTAGCGGCAGGACTGTCGTTTGCGAATTGGGCA
>CAYOLG010000003.1:0-2056 GCA_964404745.1 uncultured Opitutaceae bacterium | reverse complement strand
GGAGACTTCATTGAAGTGGAGGGCAATTTCGGACGTGTTTCTGCTCGGGGATTGTTCCATACGGAAATTCAAACGGAAAATCGCGACCTGACTACGCTGCCGAATCTTTATCTCGTATCCAATCCGGTGAAGGTGGTGCGGTCTTCTGGCACGATTGTTTCGGCGAATGTCTCGCTCGGTTATGATACCAGCCAATCCCGAGTTGAAGGACTTTTGAAAGAAGCGGCGAGGCGAATTGGACTGGGAGAGCCATTCGTGCAAATAGTGGATTTGGGCGACTTTACTGTTAACTATCGAGTGGCTGGTTTTCTCGAGGATGTTAAAGGTTTGGTCACGGCAAGGTCTAACTTGCGCGTTGAGGTATTGAATACGCTTCACAATGCAGACATCGAGGTGATGTCTCCATCAGTGATGATGCAAAGGCCGATTCCCGCGGGCGAGCGCATCATGCCGAGGCGAGAGATTTCCAGTCGTATCAATGTCGACGGAGGCCAGTCCTTGCCAGAGGAAATCATTTTCGACATAGCGGAAGAAGCGGAGGCAGTCGAAATGCGGGAGAAGAAATTGGCTGATTGCAAAGTTGAGCGAGACGAATTGAAGAAGATGCTAGAGGAAGCCGGGGAGTTGAAAAGGCGACAATCCAATCTCGAATCGCAACTTTGGAAAAGCGTATGGACAGCATAAAAGCTTACTTGGATAACCTCGGGTAAGGACGCTAGGGATTTGTATTTAAACACCATCAACAGCAATAGTAATTATGAAATTTAGAAATCATGTATTCAAAATATCGATATTAGTAATTGCGTTCGCATTTCCATTGGTGAAGGCTGTCGAGCCTCGCGAAAGCTGGCCGCAATTTCGCGGACACAGCGGCACGGCGATAGCGGAAGGGCGGGGCGTTCCAGTAAACCTAAGTCGGGAGACACTGCGTTGGTCAGTCAATTTGCCTGGGCAGGGGACGAGCTCACCCGTAGTCTGGGGAGATCGGCTATTCGTGACGGCTGAAATTAGGAGCGAAGGCAAAACCGTCTTGAATTGCTTGGATGCCAGTAGCGGGAAGACGATCTGGTCTCGCGCAATCGAAGGAGGCAATTACCCGACGCACAATTTCAACAACCTAGCATCTGGCACGCCGAGCCTTACTGCTGACTTGGTGATCCTTGGCTGGCTAGATGTTCCGACAAAGCATGCGAAGCTATCGGCATACACTCATGGTGGCGACATAGCTTGGCAACAAGATCTCGGCCCGCATGTGAGTCAGCATGGAGTCAGCTTTAATCCGGTTATCTACAAAGATTATATCGTAATTAACCATGCTCACATGGATGGCGGGTTTACCGGGGTTTATCGAGTGGAGGATGGCTCGCCAGTTTGGAGCCAAACGCATCCAAAGGGTCCTAAGGGAATCAAGACTTCGTATGTGTCGCCGCTTATTCGGGAACGTGAAGATACGGGTTCTGTCGAGGTGGTCCAAGCAGGTGAGAAGATCGGCATTGTGGGTTTCGACCTCGAGACTGGTAAGGTCAATTGGAGCCTGCCGGATGCGTTTAACCATCGGACGATCGCGTCGCCCATCGTGATTAACGGCGCTGCTGGGAGTGCCGACGCGCTGATTGCCGCAGGAAACAAGAACGGCCACTTTTTCGCCGCGCGCGTGCCCAAGGTTGAAGGCGGCAAAGTCGTTCGTGAACCGAAGATTGAGTGGCATATGGAAAGCCGCACGCCGTACGTGCCTACGCCAGTGTCGGATGGCCGCATCCTGTACGCGTTGGAAGATGGCGGTACCCTTACCGCGCTGGATGCGGAATCAGGTCAAGTGATCTACCGCGAGAGGTTGCTGGGCAATTTCTTCGCGTCGCCACTTTTGGTTGACGGAAAGCTTTACTGCTTGGATCGCGATGGAAACATGTGGGTCGTGCAATCGGGGGAGACCTACAAATTGCTGCGGAAATCGGAATTGAGTCCGCCCGACGATGTAGCCTGGACCGATGCCACTCCCGCGGTAGCTAATGATCGCTTGTTCGTGCGACTCGGCTCCCGGTTGGATAGCTATTGA
>CAYOLG010000002.1:97296-169313 GCA_964404745.1 uncultured Opitutaceae bacterium | reverse complement strand
CGATTATTTTACGTAGCGTCGAGTTCATTGATGCTATACGATTTCTATATTTCTATAATTGTTGATGTGAGTAGTTTGGAAAAAGCTGCTTACCAGCTGATACGGAAGGCGGACGTTAGGCCGTAGCCGCTGTAGTCATCGCCGGAACCGCTCTGGTTGTCTCCATAGTTGTATTCGACCGCGTTGTGCCATTTCAGCTTGTGGTCGTAAAGGTACCAGTTGAAACCGAGCAGCAAGTTGTGGGCAGTCTCAACCCTGCCTACGTCGTTTCTGGCGGCATAACGGGCGAGCCTTACATCCTGCTCGTCGTCCAGACTCGTAACGCTCGCATACTCAACCACGAGCTGCAACTTGTCGCTGAAATTGTAGAAGGGCTTGATGCTGAAACCGAGCAAGTCGCTCTGCTCAACGCCGAACGCGGAGTCCTCGACACCCTTAGAGGTTGCGATATCGGCCCAGATGCCTAGGTTTTCGTTGACCATCTGCTTGAAGACAAATGCGATTACGTGCTCGTGATCAGCAGTGCCTACATCCAGCCTGCCTCTGAAGTCACGGTGGTCGGTGGAGTAATCCGGATCGTTGTACACGTAGTCCAAGCGCCACGAGCCATTTTGGCCGACCGCCTGGCCGATGGAAAACAGGCCGAAGTATCCAGCGTCAAAGTGGCCAAATTCAGCTTCGCCACTGGAGGAGAAAACGCCCGCCTTATAGCTCCATACGTCAATATCGCCACCAACGCTGACGCCAGTGAAGTACTCGGTGCCGAACCAGAGGTTTCCGGCAACGATGTTGCGTTCCGGAACGATGAGCGACTTGGAAGAGGTCGCGCCATCGAGGGTAAAGCCTGCAGACTGCTTGCCGAATTTGAATTTTGTTTCGCTGGAGGGGTTCCATCCCACGTATGTGTCGGTCAGGCGAAGGTAAAAGTCGTCCCAGTTGTTGATACCGTCAATACTCAGGTCCATCTCACTGTGTAGCACGACGTCGCTCTCAACGCTCTTTTTGAAGCCGATGCGGAAACGGCGCCAGACAAGGTCGTCGTTTGATTGGCCCTCTCCATCGAAATGGTGGGCATCTCCTTGCAGACGACCGGTAAAACCCAGCTTTTTCACCACCGGAGCGTTCCAGATCTTGTCGTAGTCAACCGAATCTGCCGATTCCCCGACCCCTGCTGCGCCGCACGCGAGCGCGGTGACCACGGCGAGCTTGAACGTGTTAATCTTCTTCATTATTGTCAGTTGTGTTTTGTGATTACGGAATGAGCGCGAGCGAGACCCTCGCGTCGGCCTAGCCCGTTGAATCTCCGCGCCCTCCTCGCAAGCATAATTCCACTTTGTTGCGAGAAGTAACACGGTCGTAACATTCCCGTAACCTGTTCGTAACATAAGGCCCTTCGGAAGGCTTCCCGGCTCATTCTACGACGATTCCCAATCGCTAATCCGTATCGCCTTCTATCAACTCCCTCAGAGCCTCTACTTCCACCATATCCTGCGCCTCCTCCCCGGAGACCTGATCCAATCTAGTAAGAATCTCGCGAGCCTCATCGATGTTTTCGCTAAAGACTTCCGCTCTAGCAAACTTTATCAGGCGAATCGGATCATAGCATCGATCCGCAAGCGATTGAACCCAAGGATCATAGGGAGTCTTATCGAAACCCAGGCCATCCCTTTCTCGCTGCGATTTCAAAGCCGTTTCACGATCGCCCTGATTCAACGCCACCTCGCTCAATAGAGCATGTATCGATCGAGCCTCAGGCTCTAACTTGACTGCTTCAATCAAACGTTCGGATGCCTCATCATAGAGCCCTTCAGCGGCAAACCCCCTAGCCAAACCGAAAAGAGCCCAAGCCCTCCAACCCTCTAGTTGCCTCAAAGCCTCGAAGTGGTCGACCGAGTCCAGAATATGGCCAGAGGACACGTAGGTCGTTCCCAGCTCATAACGGATATTCAAATACCCGCTGTCCAAACGAATCGCTCGCTCGAAAGCATCGATGGCAACCCGCTTGTCTCTAAAATCTCGCGTAGCAATGCCTAGGAAATAGGGCCATCGCGGATTCTCTGGCTCCAGAATGATCAATGTCGAAAAGCATTGTCTCGCTTCACCATAAAATCCGTTGGCCAGATACAACTCGCCCAAACTGGCCAAGGCCTCGATCCCGCTTTGCGGATCCTGGAATTGAGTATGAACGCTTTTCAACTCGTCCAGCAATCCTTGCGGCCAACCCGCGAGGCTAGGAATCGTCGGAATGCCTTGTATGAGCTCCGCTTCCAAGATCGACTCGCCCGAATCGGCAGTTTGTCGATCAATCTGCCGTAACAAAATCGCCAATACGATCGCTGCTGCTATCAGCAAATAGATCTGTTTGGGCAATCGAAGCATAAAAGCGTACGTTCAGCCTGCAAATACTGGATTGCTTCTATCTACTCTCCCCTTGTCGGGACCGACTAGAGCGATCCGCTCGCCGGCTCCAAGGCTTCCTTGACTTCGTCGCTTTCGATATTGGCCATGGTTACAAGCATAACGCCTGTATCCACTATAGTGGGAATGTTTCCCCCTTGTATATGGTTTACCAACGTAGTGACGGCCAAATAGCCCATCTTAAATGGGTTGGTGACGAGTAACCCTTGTACCTCTCCATTCCGAACCGCTTCAATCGACGCTGCTGACGCATCGTTGCCCACCAGGAACACTTGCCCGGTGAGATTGAAATCCCTGAGAGCCTGAAGCATCCCATCGGTTCCCTGGGAACTCGATGCGAATATGGCATTCACCCTGCGTCCATATCTATTCAAGAGGTATTCCGAAACTCGATGGGCATTGCTACTGCTGTCGCCAGAATACTGATCAATCGATAGCATGCGAATAGATGGGTAGCCCGACTTGATCCGCTCTATAAAGCCGGCCTCTCTGGCTTCCGCATTCGAATCTCCTTGCCGGTGGCGAAGCAAAATAACGTTGCCAACTCCATTAATCAACTGGCCGATTCGATCCGCAGCAACCGCCCCGCCCTCGAAATTGTCTGTGGCCACGTAGCTGATCGGCCTATCCGCATCCAGCCCGGAATCGATGTAGACCATCGGCAATTCCGAACCTCTATCGATACGGATGCCACCCGCAAATTGATCCTCGTCAAATGAAGCAACCAGAATCCCACTTAGACGCTGACCCGTAAATGTATCCACAACCTGGATCTGCTTATCCCGTTTAGCGACCGAATCGCCCTTCCACAAAATCTTGACGCGAACCCCTTCCCTCGCCAATTCCTCGCTGGCTTTCAAAGCGCCTTCGTGAATAGCCTTCCATCGCTCACGATCCGTGCCTTTGGGCACGACCGCGATACTTAGTTCCGCTTCACCCGATTGGCCTAACGCGATCGAAACCGACCCCACAAGCAAAAGCGTTGCGAAAATGGCTAAACGTAATACCTGCATGAAAGCTTCGAAGCGGTGGAAATGTAAAAACCGTGGCGGATATTCTGGCAAGGTCAAGGTCAAAGCCTGGATTGGATATATCATCTTCGTAGACCTTATTCATTTGTAATCAGCAGCTTAGAAAGCTATGAGTCGTAGAGAATCAGCAAATGCACGAGCAGGAAGCGCAAAACATCCCTTAGAGGATATGGACCAACTAAGTCCATTTTCCAAAAAATTGTCTGGGGAACACGGCTTTATCCACTAACTTTGCCACATGGACTCACGGGCAGAACGACAATTCGCGATCTCCCAACGGCTTCAGGAGGAGATGCAGTCGTTGGCCACCTTTCTTGAAGTCCAATTGAAACGGGTTTCATTTTCCGACTCCACCAATCGAGTTTGCTTGGCAGCGGGGACGACCCGGCTGAAAAAGATCGAGTTCATTAACGCGCCCTCAAGTCCCGCAACCTCTGGGGAGCAAACGGACTACCAAATCCTCGAGGACAGCCTAATTCTAAGGGTTCGCGGACGTAAATATTCATCTGCTGGCATCGCCGTCTATCGAGGCCTCAGGGCCTATGCATACATCGAAATTCAGATAGAGCATGAACGAGGAGCCGCTCTTGCGATCACTATCCCAGTTCGCTGCAAGCGGCCCGGTTTGCTATCAACCGGCGAGTCCACCGTAAAGCCAGCCGCCAACCGCTGGTTCCTCAAGGAAAGTCCTATATCTTTGAATACGAATTGATGGCAAAGGAGAGCTTTAATTGCTTTAATCGCCGGGAGCGTTGGATTCCGTTTCGGCAGACCCCGCCTTATCGGAAAGCCCTTCATCATCGGATGCTCCAAGGAAAGCCAGCTTTTCCTGATTCTCTAGGAAAAATTGAGGATCAAGCTCCACATCTGGGACGGGATACTCTAACTTGCTAGGCCGATGGATGTACCAAAAGTAACCTGAGTCCTTGTACTTAAAGCGCAGAAGCCTGCGCCGCTCGAGGATCAGGCTAAGCAATCGCTTGAGTTTCGAGTTTTCCTGGCTCGGGCCTTCCTCGCCTTCAAACAGGCTGACAAAAAGATTGTCCGCGGTTAACTTCAATGCCTCCTGGACTTCCTTATCGTGCTGCTCTCGCGGCTTGAATAGCTGGATCCAGCGACAGATCAAGTCGCCTGGAAGTTGATAGTCGGACTCCTCCGACTCCTTCAAATCAATACGCCCGATGTCGTCTTCGAGTCGGACCAGCAAGCTCGCCACCCGGTCGTCCTTATCGAAGGCCTCGCCTGATAGAGCGGAGCTTCTGGAAATTGGAGAAATATGCCATTCCATTGGAAAAACAACGAGTGAACCGAAAGCCCTTTCTCCTGGCTAGAAAATTCTTCACCAACTATATCAAACGTTTTGGCATGCGGTATTATTGGGCTCGCTTCCAAGTAATGGCGGACTAGACTATGCTCCATGTCAAATTCGCGGCCAAAATCAGGCGACCTTTTGAGTTCGGCAGCTCTTCTCGTAGTTGATGCCCAAGACTGTTTTATCGATACGCTATCTGAGAAAGACGCCTTTCTGAGGCGGTGCGCTTTCGCCATAGACGCTGCTCAAACGCTTGGAATTCGCACCCTCTTTACTGAACAGGCTCCCGACAAACTGGGTCCGACCAACAAGCAACTAAAAGAGCGGGCCGCCAAATCGAAGGTCTTTTCCAAAAGGAGCTTCTCCGCTCTCAGCGCCCCCGGGATAGAGACATACTTGCGTGACAACGAAATTTATCACGTTTTGGTGTGCGGCCTGGAAACCCCCATTTGCATCTACCAAACCGCCCTACAATCTTTAGGCGAAGATATCGATGCTACGTTTTTAACCGATGCTCTCGGGTGCCGACGCCCGGAAGACGGTGAAGTTGCCATCGAAGCTATTCGGCAGCTCGATTGCCAAGCCCTTCCCTCGGAAACGGTTTTCTATAGCTTGCTCGGCTCAGCAACCCACTCTCGATTTCGGCCTTTTTCCAAACTCGTCGCCACCTATTCGAATCCAAGAATCCCCACTGCAAAAATTCTTTCAGAACCGGCAAACAGCGGCCAAACGCCGAGCCCCAGCTCTTCAAAAGAAACAGCTAAACGTTCAGGCAAAGAGCCTCGGCATTCCAAGCCTGAAAAGCCGGAATCGACCGCTAAGAAAAGGGCTGAGCCTCCCAAGAAAAAAGCGGCCAGGAAGCAAGTTCCCCCATCCGATAACGCTGACGCGAAAGCCGTTTCTCGAAAACACGCCCCCAAGAAACCGGCGATCAAAAAAACTGTCCGAAAGCGCCCCGCCCGGAAGTCGGCCAAGCAATAACATAGCTTACCAAAGCATTTCCCTTCGACAATCGGAGAAGATTCTGTTGCAGGGTCGGCACTTGCCGCCAAAACGCGTTATTTTGATTCACTGCCCACCGCCGCCTGGCGCTGCTTGGATCTGAGGCAGCGCCATTTACTCATTCTTTTGGGCGGATGGTATTGGTTGCGTCAAAACCTCTGCGTAATTCCCGCCCCCGGATGAATATCTATTTTCGTATCCAGTTTCTTCGGCTTCTCGAAAATGCTGCTGAAAGCGATCATGCCCGCGTTGTCTCCCGTATGCTCGCGTCTCGCTAGCAGCGGCTTCACGCGAGCCCGTTCTCCCAGCTCCAGAAACCGATACCGCAGTAAACGGTTATTGGAGACGCCTCCTGATAGCCCTACGCTTCGATAATTTGCATTTTCAATAGCCTTCGCCGTCTTGCGTATCAAAGCATCCACGACAGCTTCCTGATAGGATGCGCAAACATCGGGGAGTCGCTTTTCCAGCTCATCATCAGAAAAGTCTTCAAGCAGATATCGCAAACTCGTCTTTAACCCCGAAAAGCTAAAATCGAAATTCGCTTTCTGCATCAAAGCTCTGGGGAATTCGTGTGCTTGCGGATTTCCCGACTCTGCAATCGCCTCTAATTTCGGTCCTCCAGGATAACCCAGACCCATAAGCTTGGCCCCTTTGTCCAGCGCTTCTCCCGCCGCATCGTCTATTGTCTCCCCGATCAACCGAATTGAACGGTCCTTCTCAATACAAGCTAGGAGGGTGTTGCCTCCCGAGACAATCAGAGAGAGGTGCGGCAACAATCGATCGATCGTAGCATCAAAGGAAACCGGATCGGCTGCATGCGTTTCAATGAAAACGGATTGGGCGTGCGCCCTCAGGTGGTTAGCCCCGTAGGCTGGGACCCCGAGCGACGTCGAAAGGGCATTGCCCACGGCTATTCCCATCGCTAAACAACCAGCTAAGCCGGGACCGGCAGTCACTACGATTTCGTCGATATCCGCAAAACTATGCTGTTTGCGAAGCTCCCTCAAAAGAGGGGCAAAATTCTTCAAGTGCTCCCTGCTCGCCAGTTCAGGAACGACACCTCCGTATTCCGCGTGCAGCGTTACTTGGCTACTCACCCACTCGCCGACAATCCCCAGCGAACGATCGAGGATCGCCAACGCGGATTCGTCACACGAACTTTCGATGCCGAGAATCATTCTAGGACCCTGAATCCATACCGTTCAATAATTCCTTGGCCGCGGTCAATTGGACATCTTCAATGGGTTCGAAATCGAAACGCTCCACGAATTCCTCCACCGGCATGGTTTTCAACCGGCTGCGTTGAATGATTAGGCTAGCCTCTTCTTGAGGGGATATTTCTACAACGACATCCGGTTGCACACCCCTCTCGTGGATCACGTAACCACCCGGGGTGTAGTATTTTGCGGTGGTCAGTTTCAGCCCCGTATCCGAGCTCAGAGGCAAGATGCTCTGAACGGACCCTTTGCCGAAGGTTTTTTCCCCAACCAATTTCGCCCTCCCGGAATCCTTCAAGGCTCCCGCTACGATTTCGGCGGCGCTAGCTGAACCCGGATTGACGATTGCAACCAAAGGGAACTCATAATATCGGTCATCGTTAGCCGCTCTCCATTCCTCCGACATCGAGGCATGCCTCCCTTTCGTGGATACAATCAGTTCGCCATCGGGAAGGAACTGGCTCGCCACTTCTACCGCCGCATCAAGCAGTCCTCCCGGATTATTTCGTAAATCCATTACCAAGGCTCGCATTCCCCGCTCGATAAGCGAGTCGATAGCCTTCGTCAACTCCCCTGCTGTCTTTCTGCCAAATTGGGAGATGCGCAAGTATCCGATTCCGTCTTCAAGGATCTCAACCCCATGAACATGGTCCACCTCGATAAGCTCGCGGATGATTTCCAAGGCTAGGCGTTCCGACTCTTCTTCCCGAACCACCAATATGGCCACTTTGGTGCCAGGACGGCCCTTCAACCTGGCAACGGCCTCCGTGAAGCCGAGGCCTTTCAAACTTTCGCCATCGACTTCGACGATCCGGTCCCCCCGGAGAAGGCCCGCCCGCTCGCCAGGCGTACCCTCAAGGGGAGCCACGACCGTTACATATTCGTCCCGCATTTCTACTTGAACGCCAATGCCTCCAAATTCCTGACTCGTCTCCTCGTCCAGTCGTTTCAGTCGTTCGAAATCGAGGTATTCGGAATAGGGATCGAGTTTGGAGATCATTCCTTCCATGGCTGATTCAGTCAGCCCCTCCAGATCTGCGGCTTCTCCATCGACATGGTAAGCATTGATGTAAGCCAGGGCCTTCTTCACTTCAGACGCGCTTTCCCGAGCATCCCAATAGTTGCCCAAGCCCCCTTGCCGCGAAACATCGCCCAAGTAGCGATAACCCAAAGACAGCGCTAAGGCAGCCGCGATAACCAATACTGACCGTTTCGCTAATTCCATTTCTGCTAAAATTGCCCCTTGCCTAAAATGGCTATGCAATCCTTTTCATCAACTTCCCAGTCGATTGGCAAAGCAACGAGAGTCAAAAAAATAAATGGAATTCAGACCCATAGGTTCTTCGAAGGTTAGGTCCATTCTCGAAAACGCATGCGACGCCAATGGTTCGATTGGATTCAAAAGATTCACCGAAATCGCCCTCTACCACGCGGAGATTGGCTACTATCGCTCCCAGCGGTCTCGAGTCGGCAAGAGCCAAGACACAGATTTCTTTACAGCTACGAGCCTCAAATCGGCATTCGCGCCTATCGTATTGGAAGCTTCCCTGGGCCTATCGAGATCCCTTCCCTGGAGACCCGAGGAACTCGCTTGGGTAGAAATCGGCGCGGAACCTGCCAACCAACTGCTGGCGAATCTCGATACTCCGTTCCGAAAAAAGACGTCCATTACCTTGGACGAAGCCTTGCGGATCGAGGGCCCAGCAATTGTCTTTTCCAACGAGTTGTTCGACGCCCAGCCATTCTCTAGTGTCGTCTTCCGCCAAGGCTCCTGGCTGGAGAGACGCATCGAAGTCTGCAAAGCGGGAGTCCGCATTGTAGAACGCCCGCCTTCCTCTGATGAACTGCTGAAACAACTGCCAGCGCTGCCCCATCCCGCCCCAGAGGGCTATGTCATCGATTTACCGACCGGGGCGAACGACTTGCTGAACATCATCGCTTGTCTGGACTGGCAAGGCGTGTTCCTGGCCTTCGACTACGGGAAAACTTGGCAAAGCCTAGCCTATGACACGCCGCAGGGCACGGGACGCGCCTATCGACGGCATCAGCAAAAAAGCGACCTCCTAGAGAGTATTGGCCAGCAAGACATCACCTGCCACGTCTGTTGGGATTGGCTCATCGACGGTTTGAAAGTCAAGGGCTTCCAATCGATCGAATTGCAAAGCCAGGAGGCCTTCGCCCTAAAAAAAGCCCCTGAGTTCGTGAAACAGGTCTTCGACCGGGAAAATGATGCAATGGGAGCCTTGAGGCAGCTAATCCATCCCTCGATCATGGGACAGAAGTTCCAAGCCCTCAGCGCTATCCGGATGGGCTAGCCGCCCGAAGGCATTCCTCGTCTAATTTTCGGAAAAAACTGCTTGCCAAGCTACAAGGCCTCCCCTTTCTTCCTCCGTTCTCAATCACCTTCAGTCATGGCTAGAATTTGCGCAATTACCGGAAAACGTCCCACCACGGGCAGCAGAATTAACCGCAAGGGACAATCCAAGAAAAGCGGTGGTATAGGTACGCACATCACCAAGACTACCACCCGCAAGTTCCGCCCCAATGTTCAGCGAATCAAGGTTCGCCTCCCCTCAGGCCAAATCAAGCGCATGTGGGTAAGCGTCAAGGCCATCAAGGCTGGACTCGTTGAGAAAGCCTAAGGCCGCCCGAGAAAACTTTCATAGCCGCGCCGCGATACCATTCGGGTCGCGGCTTTTTTGGTCGCGGGGCTGCCCCGCCCAGACCTACTACGTCAACCTGCGAGAAGACTAGATCTGGAAATCGACGTCGCCCGACGGCTCATGGAGCCCGCACTCGCGCTTAACGCCTCCAAATCGGGTATCCGCTTCGCTCATGCCCGGCTCCAGCTTCGTCGTGCTATGCCAGTCGCCGATCGATACGTATCCCAGTTCCCAAAGAGGATGATAAGGCAGCTCATTCGCTTGCAAATATCGGTGCATTTCCCGGTTATCCCAGTCGAGGATTGGATAAATCTTGGTCATCTTGTTCTGGCTCTCAACGACCTGCCTGCTCGCCCGGCTTTCTCCTTGCGATCGACGTAAACCAGCCAACCAAGCTTTGGCTCCCAATTCCCTGATAGCCCGCTCCATAGGCTCAACTTTGTTTAGGAAATTGTATCGTTTTAAGCCATCTTCGCCCTCCTCCCAGAGCCGCCCGTACAAGGCCTCTTGCTCGGCAGCGGAAATGGGAGCACGATACTTCTTCAAGTTGAGATTGAGGCGCTCTGTCAACTCGGCGGCAAAACGATAGGTCTCCGGAAAAAGATATCCGGTATCAATAAATACCACTGGTATATCGGGCATTATCGCTGTTACCAGATGCAGCATGACCGCCGATTGAGCCCCAAAGCTGGTGGTCATGATCAATTCATCCCCGAACAACTCCGCAGCCCAGGCCACACGCTCCCGCGGAATCGCTCCCTCCAAATCAATTTCTCGCCGCTTCTCTAATACAATTCCCGGGATCATCTAATTAATCATCTAAATGTTTATCGAATTACCGACATTAACTATTGTAAGCAACGGCTGGGTCAAGCAGTTGATTGAACAGCAACCAAAATAAGCGGCGAAAAAGCCGGACTTCCTAATAGCTCTCTCGCAATCGGCGACTTCTTATATCCTGGCTTTGAAGAGGGCTTTCGCGATGATCGAGATTCAGCGGATAATCATAAGAAGCCAGTCCGCTAATCGCGGGGGAGCGTCTGCAGGATATTGCGCGAGTGATTCGCGATTCTTTCGAAAGTATTGATTATTTCGATGTAGATAAACTCGGCGTAGATACCGGAATCGTGATTGATCATGCGGTTCACAGCCCGCTTTCGCAAGGCGATCCGGTTTTCGTCGATCTGCTTTTCCAGGTCGAACGCCATTTCGATGTCGGCAGGAGTGACTTTCGACTCCAAGCGAGAAAGGTAGAGACTGATGAACCGCTGGACGCTTTCCCCGAATTCCAGAATATCGTCTTCGATTTCCTGGGTGACAAACTCGTTTTCGTTGTAACGTTCGGCGGCACGGTTGGTTAGCCGATTACAGCAGTCGCAAACAGCCTCCAATTCAGCCACAACTCTGAGGTATTGAGTGGCCTTCCGGCGAGTTTCCTGGCTGAGCTGATCCGAGGCGCAATGAGTCATGAATTCGAAAAGCTCGGTAGTGATGGCATTGCTTTCCCCTTCCATGGCCCTCAACTGCTCAACTTGAATGGACAGGTTCTGATGAGGCTTGCTGTAGATGTAGAGAAATTGATCGAACATGCTCTTGCTCAGCTCACCGAGTTTCCGAATTGCTTGCTGAGCTTCAGAGAAATTTAGCTCTCCTGATCCCCAAGACGCTGTGTTCAGGTACTTGAAGTGGGTTAATTTTCGATCGGGCTTCTCCCTCACCATCCACTGCACGAAGGACGCGATCTTGGGGACGAAACTGATCAGGAGCAAAATATTAACTAGATTGAATAGGGTGTGGAAGAGGGCCAGATGATTCGGGAGGTCGTCGGGGCTGTCCGGCAACCCGGGCATTATCCGATCCACTAGGGAAATGAATGGATAGAAAAGGATCAACATCCAGACCACGCCCAGCATATTGAATACGAAGTGGGCTCGGGCCGCTCGCTTGGCGGCCGTGTTGGCGGTCAGGGATGCCAGGTAGGCGGTGATCGTTGTGCCAATATTTTCTCCAAGAATAATCGCGGCCGCTTGGGGGTAGTCGATCCATCCCTTGTAAGCCATTGTAAGGGTTATGGCCCCAGCCACAGAAGAAGACTGGACGATTATGGTTAGGATAACTCCGAAAAATAGAAAGATGAGAACGGACCCGAATCCGTATCCGCCAAGCGAGGCCACCCATTCCAAGGCTTCCGGATTGCTGTTGATGTCAGGAACCGAGTTCTTGAGGAGGCTGAGCCCCATGAAGAGGAGTCCGAAACCCGTCCAGAAATTCCCCACGCCTTTGAGCCGATCGCCTTTCATGAAGGTCATAGCAACGCCGATGCCAATCACCGGGATAGCGATTTTCGATAGACTAAATTTGAACCCGAGGAAGGATATAATCCAGAAGGTGGTGGTCGTCCCCAGGTTCGCTCCCATGATGACGCCGATGGCCTGAATTAGGGTGAGAAGGCGGGCGTGGACAAAGCTGACGACCATGACGGTGGTCGCCGATGAGGATTGGACTAGGCAGGTGACAAGAAATCCCGTGGTGACTCCGGCCAGTCGGTTTCCCGTCATCGACCTGAGGATATTGCGGAGACGTTCACCGGAGATCTTCTGGATAGACTCGCTCATTAGCCGCATTCCAAATAAGAATACGCCAAGGCTGCCGAGGATCAGGAAGAAGGTAGACATGTGGTTCGCTCAGGAGGGTGGCAAAGGTGTCCGAAACCCAAAGACTGGATTGATTGGGGAGGCAAATGAAAATTTGACCAATTCTGGCTGGGATTGATTAATCCTATCCAAAACCCCTGATGGGAAACCACTGTTCGGGGATGAAATCGTCACGAGTCGGATTGATTTCGATGCGGGTAAGCTGAGGCTCTCGCCCACCGTCAAAGACTCTCCAGCAATCGGGCGACTTCTTCTCTTTTGGCCTTGGTTTCCGCGAGTTGTTTGCGGGCTCCTTCGACGACAGCAGGCGGGGCTTTTTCCACGAAACTAGGGTTGTTCAATTTTCCCTCGCCCGCTTGGATGGCCTTGCCGAGCTTCTCGAACTCCTTGCTCAAACGCTCTTTCTCCGCTTCAACGTCTATGGCGCTGGATAGGTCGAGAAAAACCGTTCCTAAAGCGGATACCGCTCCCGGCAAATTCTCTACCCGCTCTCGAATATTCATGGTGGCAGCGCCGGCAAGTTTCTTGATCGTATCTATATTCGCGGTCACGATCGCCGAACTCGAATCGTCGGCAGGCGAGACGAATAACGTTACGTCTCGCTTGGAAGCGACATTGTACTCCGCCTTGATACTACGAGCTTGGGAAATCAGTCCATTGATTTCTTCGATTCGCTTGGCTCCAGCCTCGTCGATGGCGATCCCTCGCGAACCCAACGCTTCGCTCAGTTCAGCGGCTTTGGGGAGGCGCGTATTCTGGATAAACGACCCTTCTTCCCCATAACCCATCGCCTGCCAGAGCTCTTCTGTTATGAAGGGCATGACAGGATGCAGCAGCTGCAAAGATTGTCGTATCACTAGATCCGATACCGCTAAGGCGATCCCGTGCCGCGGATCGTCCTTCGACTGCAACATCGCTTTAGCCGCCTCTACGTACCAATCGCAGAAGTCGCCCCAGAAGAACCGGTGCAGCGAATGCGTTAACTGATGCATTTCGAAGCGCTCGAATTGCGTTTCGATTTCTCGAGTCGTTTCTAGCAATCGATTCAAAATCCAGTTGCCATAACCATCGAGCGACGATCCCACTAGCCTTTCCAGAATGCCATCCAGCGAGGCGTTGCCAGAAAGCTCGCCCGACATCTGCCGGAAACGGCACGCATTCCAAAGCTTGGTGCAGAAATTGCGGCCGATTTCGATGCGATCCTCGGAAAAAAGAATGTCTGACCCGCTAGGGGCAATATTAATAATGCCAAAACGCAGTCCATCGGCGCCGAACTTCTCGGTCAAATCCAGCGGATCCGGGGAGTTGCCAAGCGATTTGGACATCTTCCGACCTTTGGAATCGCGAATCAAACCATGGATGAAAACGTCCTTGAAGGGAACTCGAGCATCGATCTCCTCGTCGCTGAGCAAATCCTTGGCTTCGCCAGTAAGCTCGAGCCCTGACATAATCATTCGAGCGACCCAGAAGAATATGATATCGAACCCGGTCACCAGCATGCTGGTAGGATAAAAATAATCCAGCTCCGCTTTAACTTTGGGATCGTCGCTCGGCCAACCAAAGGTGGCGAATGGCCAAAGGTTAGATGAAGCCCATGTATCCAAAACGTCCTCATCCTGTTCCCAATTGTCCGCATCCTCTGGACCATCCACGGATATATGCCAATTATCCGGATCGCTGCGATCAGCGCCTTTCCTGTACCAAACGGGTATTCGCTGCCCCCACCAAAGCTGTCGGGAAACGCACCAATCCTGGATATTATTGAGCCAGTGCAAGTAAACCTTTTCCCAACGCTTCGGATGAAAGCGAATGATTCCCTTCTCAACCGCCCGCTTGGCCTCTTCCACCCGCGGGTACTTCAAATACCATTGTTCGGATAGGCGCGGTTCGATGGGCACGCCGGCTCGTTCCGAAAACCCGACATTGTTGTCATAATCCTCAGCTTCGATGAGCAAGTTAAGCGATTCCAATTTCGCCACCGCAACCTTCCTCGCATCGAAACGATCCATGCCATCGAATTCGTCGCCCGCTAGATGGTTAAGAGTGCCATCTGGATTCATCACATCGATGAGCGGCAAATCGTGGCGCTTGCCTATATCGAAATCCACTTGGTCATGAGCTGGTGTAACTTTGAGAACTCCCGTGCCAAAGTCTTTTTCGACCGCCCTATCGGCAACAATAGGGATCTCAGCCCTAGGGAATGGCCTCCAGCAATGCTTGCCCACCAGATCCGCGTATCGTTCGTCATCCGGGTGGACGGCAACTCCAGTATCGCCCATAATCGTCTCTGGGCGCGTCGTAGAAATCTCGACGAATCGGCCTGGCTCCTCGACAATCTCGTACCGCATTTTGAAGAGCTTGCCCTTTTGCGGTCGCATATCCACTTCTTCATTACTTAGCGCGGTTTGCGAGGCCGGACACCAATTGACAAGGCGTTTGCCGCGATAAATGTATCCCCGCTCGTATAATTCCACAAAAGCGAACTGAACGGAACGCTGATAGGCATCATCCATGGTAAACCGGGAACGCCGCCAATCGCAGGACGCTCCAAGTTTACGAAGCTGCTTGAAAATCACGCCCCCATGATCCTCTGACCACTCCCAGGCTCGCTCGAGAAACTTCTCTCGACCCAACTCTTGACGCGACGTTCCTTCATCACGCAGAGCCTTCTCAACTTTAACTTGAGTCGCTATAGAAGCGTGATCAGTGCCCGGAAACCACAACGCAGCCTTGCCCTCGAGACGGGCTCGCCGAATGAAGATATCCTGGAGGGCGTTGTCCAGAACGTGCCCCATGTGTAGCACTCCAGTCACGTTCGGCGGCGGGATCATAATGGTGAAGGGCTCTTTCCCAGTTTCGATCCGCCCCTCGAAACAGCCATTCTCTTCCCACGCTTTGTACCACTTGGACTCAACTTTCGTTGGATCGTAATTCTGGCTCAATTCGGTCGTCATGGATATCTCCTGTGAAAAAGAGGCTAGCGATAAGGTCGCGACTTACCCAAGACAAGAGGATTCGCCATCCCGAGATTGGAGAACCGCGCTTCCTTGGACCCATTCAGCGAATCCCTAGCGCGGCTTCGACTAGCTCTTGGCGGGATTTGCGAAAGTCAAGTCGCATATTCGTCCACGGCTTCGACCGTGAGCCGAGATAAGAGCTTCATCTCTTTAAACAACTCTGCCGCCTTGCCAGAATCCTCCTCGATACAGGCCTATTCCAAAGCGCCTACCACGGATCTGAGCCTTGCGGCTCCGTAATTCGCCGAGCTCCCTTTGATCGAATGAGAAAGGAGCGAGGCGATCGTATCGGCATCCCTGTCGCTGAAAATCGATTCGATTTCCAATAAATCTAAAAGAGCCAGTTCTTGACTTTCATTAGACGCTTCGCTCACGGGCACGACTTTCTCAAAATCAGCCTCATTCGCGTTCAACCATCGGTTCAGTACCTGGTCTCGTTCTTTGTTTCGAAGCGGCTTCGCTAGATAGTCATTCATACCAGACTCGAGGTACTTCTCCCGATCTACCCTCATGGTTTTGGCGGTCAGGGCGACGATCACGAATTTCGAATTGCTGGAATCCATATTCCTGATGGCCCTCGTGGCTTCTTATCCATCCATGCCAGGCATCATGCAATCCATGAATATCAAATCGAAGCTCTCATTCTGACACCGTTCTAGAGCTTCCTCGCCACTCTTCGACTTGACTGGACAAATTACACGATTTTCAAGCACGCCTTCGGCAACTAGTAAATTGATTTCATTGTCGTCCACGATCAACACCAAGCAATCGGAATACTTTTTGCTCCCAGCTTCGCTCGAAGCCTCACGCCATCCGACCTTCGTTCGCTTTTCCACTGAAAGCTTCTCCCATATGTCTAGAGGATCAAAAGGGCTCCTTACGATATCCGACTCATTCAATCCTTTCAGCCTTCCGCCAACTTCTTGTTCGCAGATCGCAAATAGTCTGACACTTCCAGCTAATTACTTAAACCGGTCAGCTTCTTTCGATTAGATTGAATCGTCTACCAAAATAGCTCGATAACAATCTGTATCAAAATTTCCCATATATCTTGCATGTCGATCATACTTTAAGTCGAGCCTGCTCAACACGGCTTGCATGCGTTCGACAATAGATTCCGAATTGGTCGCGACTGCCACTGGCTTCGAATCTCCTGCCCCGCTTTTGCGCTCGTCGGAAATCGCCTCCCCAAGATCGAACTTCAGGGTAAACGAGAACTCAGACACTACCCCCAGCTCGCTCTCGACGATCAATTCTCCTCCCATTGGCCTCGCCAACTTGCGAGAGATCACCAAGCCTAATCCCGTCCCTCCATATTTTCTCTTCGTCGACGAATCCGCCTGGGCGAAAGCCCTAAATAGTTTTGATTGGCCAGCTTTCGATATGCCAATCCCAGTGTCGCGGACTGAAAATAGCAGTTCTACCTTCTTCTTGGCCCGCTCTTTCACCGAAACATCGAATCGCGCGCTGCCCGACTCGGTGAATTTGACCGCTTTGCTCAACAAATTCGAGAAGATCTGTCGAAGCCGATAAGGATCGCTATTGATCTTCCAGTCAAAGTGGGTCGGATACACACTTACAAATTCCAACCCTTTCTTGTGAGCGCCCGGAGCAAAAAGTCGGGTAGACTTGGATACGGTTTCTATGCGATCGGTGTCTATCCGCTCGATCTCCAGCTTTCCGGACTCGATCTTTGCAAGATCTAGCACTTCGTCAATCAGCTCCAATAGGGACTCCGAGCAGTACTCCAGCGTTTCTACATGACTCAGCTGCTCAGGGGACAATTCGGAACTCCGCAATAAATGAGTCATGCCGATCACCCCATTCATTGGGGTGCGGATCTCATGACTCATGTTAGCTAGGAACCGGGATTTCGCTTGCTCGGCCGCCACAGTCTCTCTGGCTAATTCATTGGAACGTATCGTTTGTTTTCGAACGTTTTCATTAAGCTCAACAGCATTATTTCTTTCCTTTTGAGCCAAGGAAGCGGCTACATGGGCTTCCGCCCGAGCTCCTTCGAATTCAGCAAGCCTTAATCGTATCCTCTCTTCGAGGATACGATTCTGGTCTTTAAGAGCCTTCTTTGCCATCATTTGGTTTCTAACGATATAGTAGCCTAGAAGCAAGGCGAGTATCGCAATCGCTGGAATCAGGAAGATCACCCCATTTCTTCGAACTATCGTATCCAAACCGGGCGATGCCCCTAAGGGATCGTCCAAACTGTCGTGTCCACGACGCTCGAGAGTCGCCGCATAGTATACAGACGTAGACCCAGGAGCATCGTGTACGGACTCTGCAGAGATCGATGCCGTATCGGAACTTTGGTGCAATTCTGGACGATGGCGCATCAGATCGCTGAGCGACATATCAAACAAACCTTCATCCAAGGGAGTTGGCGACTCCGCCGCTCGGACAAGATATCCCGATAGACACAACGAAAGAATCACCGAGCCCCGCAAAACGGAGCATGGCCTGAAATCGAATCGGCAAAAGCAACCCAACCAGAACCTAAGTATCTGCTTTCTTCATTTTTTTAGGTGAACCGGCTGCGATTGAATCGCTACTCGCTCTGGAAATGGCCTGAAAGCAGGATGCGCTCCAGCTAGTCGCGCCGATCTTCAGAAATTGCCCATTTTCCCTTGAATTGAGCGACTCACTCCAGTCTTTCGCTACCGATTTACAGTTTGGCTCCTTATTTGCGCGTACTGAAAACATTGCCTAAATGCGTTCCGCTGATGGGCTCCTGTTTATCTTTATCCGCGGAAAACGGTAGTTTTTGCCCAGTTGAGGCATCAAATCTTATCGCCTATCGCCGCCGCGCTGGCTAAGGCCTCTATCAACCACAATATTCCCGAAAATGAATAACGAAATCCCAAGACGATCCGCATTGAAGACCTTAGCCTCCAGCGCTGCCCTAGCCGCTGCCAGTGGCATCGCCACCCAAGCCGCTCACCACCAGAAAGGCGGCAGCTTGAAAGGCAACATCCACCACTCGGTCTGCAAGTGGTGCTACCGGAACCAAACCTTGGAAGAGGTTTGCCAAAAAGCGAAGGATATTGGAATGGAGGCCATCGACTTGCTCGGAGTCGACGACTATCCCACTCTAAAAAAATTCGGCCTTACCTGCGCCGTCACCTCGGGCGTACCCGGCGGGATCAAAACGGGGCTGAATCGGTCAGAGAATCACGACGCTATCGTCGAATTCTTTGAACACACCTTGCCTATCGCCAAGGATAACGGTTCTCCCAATGTTATCTGCTTTTCCGGAAATCGCGGCGGGATGGACGCCGAACAGGGGCTTGAGAATTGCGCCATGGGCCTCAAACGGATCGCTCCCATCGCCGAGCGACACGGGGTTACGGTGATCATGGAGTTGCTCAACAGCAAACGGAATCACGCCGACTATATGTGCGACAATTCCCCATGGGGCGTGGAGCTATGCGACCGAGTGGGATCGGAACGATTCAAGCTGCTTTACGACATCTACCATATGCAAATAATGGAGGGCGATGTGATCGACACCATCAAGGAATTCCACACTTACTTTGCCCATTACCATACCGGCGGCGTTCCGGGACGTAATGAGATCGATGATACGCAAGAACTCTACTATCCAGCCATTATGCGGGCGATTGTCGAAACCGGCTATCAGGGTTACGTCGCCCAAGAGTTCATCCCGGCCAGCGACGACCCGCTAAATTCACTAGAACTAGCCGTCAAGATCTGCGACGTGTAGTTCCAGCGCACTTTTCCTAACGGTAGGGCTGTTGTCTCTAAACAGCCGCGAGGATTCACTCGGCTCCTTGGGGACCAGCAGCCCTACATCTTTTGGGAGAACCCGTACGGTCCTCACCTAGCAGAAGCATTTGCTTTAAAGACGAATCCAAATACTGGATTCAACGGCCGCCGAGCTTCTGGAGAAGCTTCTTCGTGGCTCGAATCCCCTCAGCCTCGCCGAGCTCTCTACCCTCGTACTCTACCCCGATATATCCGCGGTAGCCAGCATCCTTCACGATCCCCAACATCTTCTTGAAGTCAGTATGGATCTCGTTCCCATCGTCATCAAAATCATGAGACTTGGCGCTTACTCCCTTCGCGAAAGGCATGAGTTCCCGAGTTCCCTTGTAGCGGTCGTAAGATTCTCCAGTAGACCGGTTTATGATAAAGTTACCGAAATCCGGCAGTGTTCCCACGCGAGGATGGTTAGCTAGCTTCATGACACCAGCGAGCCAGGCCCCATTGCTCGACAATCCGCCGTGGTTTTCGACGATAACATTGATCCCGATGGAGTCGCCATAGTCACCCAATCGACTCAACCCGTCGGCCGCTAACTTCATTTGCTCGCTATATGAACCCGAAGAACCCGCATTAACGCGAATCGAATGGCAATCCAGTTCTTTGGCCGCATCCGCCCAAACTTTGTGATTATCTACTGTCTTGAGACGGGCCGCCTTTTCCGGATCGCCTAGATTCCCCAAACGATCGCACATGATCAGGACGTTGTCGACCCCCTCGCCATGCGATCGCTTCTTCAGTTCGTTCACAACTTTGGGAGTGAAATTGTCCATGTAGAACTGGTTGACATATTCGATCGCTTCGATCCCGAAGTCGTTTTTAGCTATGCGGGCAAAATCCATGGCGTCCCTATCTCCCCCTCTAAAGGCCCGGTGGAGCGACCACTGGGCTAAGGAAATATCGAACCACTTTTCATGATGGGCCGCGTGAAGAGCGGAGCGGGCACCCAGAGTTGCGGCTACGATGCCAAATGATGATTTAACGAATTCGCGACGGGATTTCATAGGGCGTTTTTCAGGTGTTTAAAGACTGTATCAAGATGGGAACATGAGCGAACCGGGCCCCGCGGCCAAGTTTCAATTTCTGAAATTCAAGGGATTATCTCACTGTCCCAGGTTGCGCTTGCGGATCATCTGAAAAAAGTCGTTACCTTTGTCGTCTACGAGGATGAAGGCCGGAAAATCGACCACATCGATTTTCCAAATCGCCTCCATTCCCAACTCCTCGTATTCGACAAGTTCCACGCTTTTGATGTTCTCCTTGGCGAGAATCGCTGCCGGTCCGCCGATCGACCCCAAGTAGAATCCTCCATATTGCTGGCAAGCGTTCACGACCGGTTGGCTCCGATTGCCCTTGGCCAGCATGATCATAGAACCGCCATGCTTTTGAAAAGGCTCGACATAACTGTCCATGCGGCCCGCGGTCGTGGGTCCGAACGAGCCTGAAGGCAATCCTTTGGGCGTCTTTGCCGGACCCGCATAGTAAATCGGGTGATCCTTGAAATATTGAGGCAGTCCCTCACCCGCATCGAGTCGCTCTTTCAGTTTCGCATGGGCGATATCGCGGGCCACGATGATTGTACCGCTCAGCGACAAACGGGTCTGAACGGGATAGGTCGAGAGCTCCGCCAGAATCTCCTTCATCGGGCGATTAAGATCGAGCTTCACGACCTCCGCATCTTTCTGCCCGCCCGCCGAAGCTGGAATCAGGCGTCCAGGATCCCCTTCCAGCTTTTCCAGCCATAAGCCCTCTTTGTCGATCTTGGCCTTGATATTCCGGTCCGCTGAGCAGGATACGCCAATCCCAACCGGGCAACTTGCTCCATGGCGAGGCAATCGTATAATACGTATGTCCAAGGCAAAATACCTGCCTCCAAATTGAGCCCCTATTCCGCATTCCTGGGCCTTTTCCAGCATCTTTTCTTCCAATTCCGTATCCCGAAAAGCCCTACCGTGTTCATTACCCGAGGTAGGCAGTTTGTCCAAATCCTTGGTCGACGCCAACTTCACCGTTTTCAAACAAGCCTCGGCCGAAGTGCCGCCGATCACGAAAACCAAATGGTACGGGGGACAAGCTGCCGTGCCCAAAGATACCATTTTTTCCAAAAGAAAATTTTCCAGCGTTTCTGGATTGAGAAGGGCCTTGGTTTCTTGATACAGAAATGTCTTGTTTGCCGAGCCACCCCCTTTGGCTAGGCAGAGAAATTTGTATTCCGCCCCGCCATCCGCATAGATGTCAATCTGAGCGGGGAGATTCGTGCGGGTATTCTTCTCTTCGTACATCGACAGCGGCGCTGTCTGGGAATACCGTAGATTGTCGCTAGTGTAGGTATCGTAAACGCCCTTGGCCATGGTCGCCTCGTCATCGCCACCCGTCCAAACCTGCTGCCCTTTCTTAGCCATGATAATCGCCGTTCCCGTATCCTGGCAAAACGGGAGCACTCCTTGAGCCGCCACTTCCGCGTTCCTCAGCAAGGTTAAGGCCACGTGCCGATCGTTTTCCGATGCCTCCGGATCGTCTAGGATCGATGCTACTTGCTCCAGATGCTTCGGCCGCAGCATAAAGGACAGGTCGTGCATGGCGTGGCGAATCAAGTGGCTCAAACCTCGAGGCTCGACCTTCAGGATCTCTTTACCTTCGAATGAATCTGTGGATACGAATTCAGAGGTTAACAATCTGTACTCCGTATCATCCTCGCCCAGTTCGAATAGCTTCTGGAAAAAAAATGGTGGCGTTGACATGGACGACAGCTTTGCCCCCTTGCCTGGCGCCGGCAAGCCAACATCGCGCCTTGCCTCTATCTTTCCTCAACAAACCGGCTTATGATGCCGCCAAAAGATCCATTGGTGAGAAATACGACGAGTTGTTCCCCCGGGCTCGATCGACAGCGCTCTCTTAGTAAACGCAAGGCTTCCTCGTTAGATACGGCTGCTTCCGCCTCAATACCTTTCTGTTTCAAATCCGAGGCCAGATCCTCCGTATCCAAAAGGGCCACTCCTTCGCTATTCGCTTGCTTTGCCGCTCCGACGACTACGGTATCCGCCACGGACAAAGCCTCGCTGAGCTGATTCCGCATCGCCTCGAGTCGAGACGTGTTGCTTCTCGGCTCGAAAGCGGCGATCAGCTTCCTACCCGGGTAGCGAGCCTTGACCGACTCCAGTATTTCGCGAATCGCCGTCGGGTGGTGGGCAAAGTCTTCGATCACAACGAGCGCATTGGTATCTAGTCGGACCTCCTGTCGCCGGGCCACGCCGCGAAAGGACCCAATTCCTTCCGCCTTAAACGATCTCGGGTCTCCTTCCAGATCCGAAATCAAAGCCGCTCCCAAGCAAGCCATGGCGCCGTTACGGGCATTGAATCTTCCCGCCATTCCCCAATCGACGCTCAACCAGCGATCCCCCTTCCAGCTCAAATCGAAACGCGAACCCGAAACCGTTGTCTTGTATCGTTCGATACGAAGATCGCAATGCTCGCTTTCGCCCACCTTTATCACCCGAGTCCAGGGAACTGGAAGCAGGGACAGGACGTTCTCATCATCTCCGTTGACTAGGAGATAGCCGTTTTCAGGTATGATACGGCATAAGTGGCGAAAGCTTCGCTTAACGTCTTCCAGGTCCCGGAAGATGTCGGCATGATCGAACTCCAGGTTGTTCACCACAGCTACCCTCGCCGAGTAATGGATGAATTTGCTCCGCTTGTCGAAGAATGCGCTATCGTACTCATCGCCCTCGATCACAAACGGACCTTCACTAAATCCCGCGTTCCACCCACTTTCCGGATCAATGGGCGCCCCTCCGATCAGGTATCCGGGATGAGCGTTCGCCCTTTCCAGTAAATAGGCCGCCAAAGCTGCAGTCGTCGTTTTTCCGTGCGTTCCAGCAACAACCAGGTTTCTGCGCTGGGACAATACGAATCGGCTCATCGCTTCAGGAAGCGACACAAACGGGAACGCTCTCGAATTGAGCAGGAATTCAACCTCATCATTGCCCCGAGAGTAGGCATTGCCGACAACTACCAAATCTGGGCTCAAATTCGCTAGGCGGCTGGCATCGTAACCTTCCAGCACCTCGATTCCAGCCTCAGCCAGCTTGTCGCTCATCGGCGGATACACCGCTTTGTCGGACCCGACGATCTCATGCCCGAGATCTCTCAACAGCAGGGCCGCGTTCCCCATGGCCGTGCCCGCAATTCCTAAGAAATAGATCCGCATCCATGCAACATAGAAAGGAGATCAACGGTATCAACTCAGTTCTTACCCCAGTTTCCGCGAATCCGATCAAGCGACACGGCAAGGGCTGTCCCTACTTCCACCCGCTTCGCAGCTTGACCGATACCCGTATTGCCTATTCAACAGCAGCCACTTCCCAGCCATCCGTTTCGATGCTTTTCTTTAGCCCGATTTTCATTTTCGCGTTCCTTCCGATCGTCTGGGCTGGCTTCCTCCTTATCAGCGCCAAGGGCTCGTCCCGAGCTTCGATTGCCTGGCTTCTTCTTTCCTCTTGGGTATTCTATGCTTGGGCTCACCCGAGCCACTTATTCTGGCTCCTCGGATCCATTGCCGCGAACTACCTCTGCTCGACAGCGATCGTCAGGTCGAATACTCTGAAGTCAGCCCGCAGATTGCTAATCGTCGGAATTGTCGCCAACCTCTGCCTCCTCGGCGTCTTCAAGTATTCCGGCTTCGCGGTCGGCTCTCTTGTCTCTGTGTTCGGCCTTTCTTTAACCCCGCCTTCCTTTCTGCTGCCCCTGGCCATCTCGTTCTTCACCTTTCAGCAAATTTCCTACCTGGTAACCACTTTACGCAGCCGGCAACTGATCGCCAAGCCTCACGAATACGCTCTCTACGTATCGTTTTTCCCCCAATTGATCGCCGGGCCGATCGTGCAGCCAGGGGAGATGATTCCTCAGCTTCAATCGCCTATGTTCGGCAAGGTCCGAATCGACGATATCGCGCTCGGCATAGTTTTGTTCACCATCGGGCTAGGCAAAAAGATCTTGCTGGCCGACAATCTCGCGCCCGTTGCCGACGCGGCGTTCCAACAGTCCTCCCAAGGTCCCATATCCAGCCTCACTGCGTGGACAGGGCTGTTGGCCTTCTCTCTGCAAATCTATTTCGACTTCTCTGCCTACTCTGAAATGGCCCTGGGCCTCGGAAGGCTGTTCGGAATCCGGCTTCCAGAGAATTTCGCTTCGCCCTACCGAGCTACCAGTATCATCGATTTTTGGAGACGCTGGCACATCACTTTATCGAGTTTCTTCAAGAATTTCCTCTATATTCCGCTCGGCGGCAATCGCCAAGGCTGGGTCAAGACTTACATCAACTTGCTGATTGTCATGACCATCGCCGGTCTCTGGCACGGAGCCAATTGGACCTTCCTTCTTTGGGGAGGCATTCACGGCATTCTCCTAGCCATTAATCACGCTTGGAAACGAACCGGGCTTAAGACGCCTCCAGAACTGGCTTGGCTAGCGACATTCTTGGCTGTGACCCTTTGCTGGACGCTTTTCCGGTCGCAAAGTTTAGCCGAAGCGCTTGCCTACTTCAAATACCTGTCAGGCGAACATGGATGGATAAGCATGGGTGGAGAAAGCGCCATAGCCTATTTGAAATCTCTGGAGCCCGTGGAAATCTGGAAACCCGTCCACTACGCCATCCATTTCCTCGGCTGGTATCCAGGTCTTATTGGCGGCATCCACCCGGGTCATTTGATCTTCTCGGAACTTGGACTATCGGTTTTGCAAATCGCTTTTGCCGGAATCATCGTAACCCTATTTCCCAGACCCCTCTCGTGGCTAACGACGCCTGAAAACGGAAGACCCGTTTTCAAACGAAAGGCGGCCGTACTCGTATCGATAATCATAGCCCTCATTATTATTCAAAGCGGCTCCTTCCAGTCTTCGCCCTTCATCTACTTCCGCTTCTAGCGCCATCCTCGATTTCCAATGAACGCGCAACGATTTCTCATCTACCTGGCCCTATCCGCACTAACGGGAATCGCGGCTGTGTTTGTCTGGTTCGTGACCCATCTGGGCATGCCCTGGTGGCCGCATCATCTCAATCGGGAGGCGCGTATCGCCAAGCATTACATCGCTGAATCCGTGGAAGGCCCAACTATTTGGATACAGGGCGGGTCCAGTGCCTGGTTTGGCTTTAATTCCGAACTGATCCAAAGGGAAACGGGTTACAACGTCGTCAACCTGGCGTTCAATGTCAATATGCCCACGGAGTTCTGCTTCGATGAAATTCGCCGTTTCGCCAAAGCGGGCGATACTGTTATTCTCGGCTTGGAAAACTCCATGTATTTCCGAGACAACTACTCTAGCTACGCCGCCGACGAAATCGCCATATGGGCTTCTGAATTCTTCTGGTCGCTTTCGATCCCCCGCAAGGCTCGATTCCTCCAGAGCCTCCCCTGGCAGAAAGTTCTCGCGGGCAGCCTGGTTCGCATCGGCGTACTGACAGGAGATTTTGACAAACAGCTAAAGCCTCTTTCTAAGGCCGAAGTCATCAAAAACCTTACCGATCATTGGGAAGGCAAATACGCGGGCGAGATTCCGGCCTACTATAATTACCTGACCATGAATCGGCACGGCGACTTCATACAAACGGACCACGAGCATTGGCGAGGAGAGCACGACTACAATTTAATGGGCCAATCGCCTATCTCGGAGATGGCCAAAAGAGATCTAAAGGAATTCGCCTCCTGGGCCCAAGCCAACAGTATCGCTGTTTTTATGGCCTGGCTCCCCATGGCTGAGAATCCCGCTCTCGATCTTTCCCACCCCAAGGCTCAAGCTACGATCAAACGGATCACGGACTTTTCGAGTTCGCTCGGCTTAGAGTTCCTCGGAAACCCCGCGGAATACGTAATGGACATCGAATTGTTCTACGACACCAGCCATCACACTACCGCGGAAGGCGCTCGCCAACGCACCGAACGGCTGCTTCCGCACCTCAAAGCGCGACTACCTTGAGCAACGCCACATGCCTCTCTCACGAAACACTTAGGCCGGGACTGTCGTCCCGGCCCGTTAAGAGAGAGTCGTTGATTTGGTTTTCGTTCCTCCGCCAAATCGATCGATGATTCGCTCTGGCTCTAGAGAAATTCTCTCAAGCCAGATGGATAAGGTTTTGCGAATGAATATCTATCTGGGCGATGAAACTAAGAAACACTGCAATCGCGTTTCCTACTTAAAGGAACGGCAATTTCATAGGCGGCTTTAGCCTTATTTTGAGCAATTCCCGCAGCTATAACCCGTAACACCCTCTTGAAAACAATAAGGACAATGGCGGACGCTAAGACAGCGCCATTCTGCTCATTCAATATTTATACCGCAATGCTCCATGAATTAAACATTCGCGGCATCGCCCGAGTGCGGGCCCTACGAAAATAAGTCATTGTAGGGCTGGCGCTTGCGCCATGCCGCAGAGCCCCTCGAAGATTTCTGAAAAGTTGTACCATCTTGAATAAAGAATGAGCAAAATGGAGTCGTCTAGGACGAGACATGGACATCCGCTCAGCTCAACATCATCGGGTCCGCGTCAAGGACTTGCACGACATCAGCGGGCCAAGCGATCTCGCCGGCGATTTCTCGCAGAGCCGACATTACCGGGGCGATATTCGCCGTGAAATACCAAGTTTGGAAACGGTAGTTGTCCTTCATCTTCTCAATAGGGCATGGCACGGGCCCTCGAATCTCCACGACCCGATCTAACCGCTTTTCCACCTGCTTGGCGAATTGCTCGGCAAAGAAGGCCACCTTGTCCGGATTGGGACCTCGTAGCACTTGGCGAATCAATCGCCGATATGGTGGATATTGGAACCGTTCCCGATTTTCTAGCTCCATCTGCAAAAACGCCTCCACGTCGCCATGCCGAGCGAACTGGATCGGATCGGCATGAGGCGTGCTGGTTTGGACGACAACTTCCCCTGCCAAATCTCCTCGCCCCGCTCGCCCCGAAACTTGGACCAGCAACTGAAAGGTTCGCTCGTTGGCCCGAAAATCGGGAATGTGCAAGGAAAGATCGGCATCCACTAAGCCAACCAGGGTGACATTCGGGTAGTCTAAGCCTTTGGCGATCATTTGCGTACCCACTAGGATATCGATTCTTCCGGATCGAAAATCGCCAAGTATCTGCCGAAACAGGTGTTTCCTGCTCATGGTATCGGCGTCGACTCGTACCACTTTCGCATTCGGCAGAACCTTAGTCACTGCATTTTCAATACGCTGTGTTCCCATACCTTTCCACCGAATCCTGGGGCTACGGCAGGATGGGCACACCATAGGGGCTGCCGCTTCAACTCCGCATAGGTGGCATTTGAGTGTCTCATCGCTCCGGTGGTAAGTCATGGGGACACTACAGTGATCGCACACCTCCACATGACCGCACTCCTGGCAAAGCATGGAAGCGGAAAATCCGCGCCGGTTAAGAAACAAGATGCTCTGCTCCTTCTTTTCGAATCGATCCCGAAGTTTCTCGACCAGCATTCGGGAAAGCTGAGTAGGCTTACGGGTCCTGGCAATTTCCTGCCTCATATCCACGATGTGCATCATCGGGAGCGAGCGATCGTCGACCCTTTTGGTCAGCCGATCGACCGCATACTTGCCATTGACAGCGTTTCGGTAGGTTTCCAGCGAGGGCGTAGCCGAGCCGAGAATGCACAGGGTCTTGCGCAAGAATCCCCTGTATACCGCGACATCTCTGCCGTGATAGCGCGGCGTCTCGTCCTGTTTAAAGGCGGGTTCATGTTCTTCATCCACGATGACCAAGCCTAGGTCTCGGATCGGGGCGAACACCGCCGAACGGGCCCCGACGACGACTCGGGCTCGCCCAGACGAGAGCGCCATCCAACCGTCCAAACGTTCCCCATCCGACAAATGGCTATGCCAAACGACGGCCTCGATATTGCCGAGACGAGCAAGCCGGGCTCGAATGCGACCCACCGTTTGCGGAGTCAAAGCTACCTCCGGTACCAGAAAAAGAACCCCTTGCCTGCGAACGAGGGCGCTTTCCATGGCTTGAAGGTAGACTTCAGTTTTCCCTGAACCGGTAATGCCGTGGAGAAGGTGGGGCGCGAACCCCCCTCTGGCCAAGTCCTCACGCAAGCTGTCGACCGCTAGGCGCTGTTCCTCATTGAGCTCAATCGACTTCTCTTCGACGAACTCCGCCGAACCCAAATCGTCATCATAGGCAGTACGCTCTTCGACACGGGATTCCTCTTTGATAAAGCCCTTTGTCAAAAGGCTATCGTAGGTGGCTGTCGAGAGCTTGAGCCGCTTCAATATCAAGCCCTTGCTCTGCGGCTTGATCTGCTGGGAAAGAAAGTCGTAAAGGGCTTTTTGCTTGGGGGCTCGCTTTTCCAGTTGAGCAAGCGCTTCCTCGCTGGCCCCGTCCCCCAGAGAAACCAGCTTCACTCGCTTAGGAGCCATGCCTCGACGAACCGGTGCCGGTATCATCGTCTCCAATACAGATTCTCTGCTGGCTCCGTAATACGTCCGAATCCACTCGGCGAGTTCCAGCAAATCCGGAGTGAGAATCGGCTGATCGTAGCAAAGCTGAGAGATCAGCTTGAGCCTGGAGTATTCGACGTCTGCTGTCGCCCCTGTTTCTACGACCACGCCCAAAACGAACCGCGGGCCAATGGGCGCCCGCACCAAAGAGCCACGGGATATTTTCTCCCCTAATTTGCCATTAGCCCGATAATGGAGCGTTTTGTCGAAACCGGCTAAGGGCCAAACCGCGACAATCGTGTCATGCAAATCCAATCGCGACTCCATCATTGACAGTTATTGAGATCGTATTGAGACTGCAGGAGTGACCATCGAAGAATGCAGAGACCGATTTCGATCCTATTTGGTAAAGCATAATCTGAGAATGACCGGCCAACGTATGGCCATCTTCGAAGCCGTATTCAAGGAGTCGAGTCATTTCACCGCCGAAGAGCTGCTCGACAAAGCTCGCCTGATTGATCGTACCGTGTCTAGAGCGACGGTGTATCGCACCTTGCCCATACTTGTGGAGAGCAGCCTCGTCCGGGAAGTGGATATTGGGACCAACCTGAAGTACTACATGCCCAACAAGGAGCAGGATAGCCACCAGGCTCAAGTGATCTGCAACGATTGCCAAAAGATTTTCGAAATACCCGCCCCTTTCATGGAATGGTATGGCAGCACTGTTTCCGCCAGGCTTGGCCTAACTCCTATTAGCCAACGCCTCCAAGTAACCGCTTCCTGCCAAGAATTTCAAGCCACTGGCGTTTGCTCGAAAGTCGCTGCCCCCGCCTCCGAATCGGCAGCTATCGAATAGCGATTGGCTGGCGACCGCCAGCCTATGCCACACTCATACAAACTTGGACTGCCTGTCTAGGACAGCCTCACAACTACTATAGGCAAAGTAGCGGCGCCCTTCCCAATCTACTTGCAGTTGCAAGAGACGCTTTTGCGAAGAATTGTGGCCCTGACGAGCGGCATCTTGATAGAAAGCGATGGCTTCGTCCTTGTCGCGGCTGATCCCACGGCCTTTCTCCAGCATAGACGCTAGGCTAAATTGGGCAATGGGGTCACACTTGCTAGCCGCTTTCCGGTAAAAGGAAGCCGCGATATCGTAATCTTTCTTCACGATTTCCCCAGCAAGATAGATTTCCGCCAATCGGCGCATGGCTTCCGAGTTTCCTCTTTCAACCGCTTTGTTGAAAAGCTCGAGAGCGACTTCGGAATCCGCCTCGATCCCACGGCCCACCAAATAGCAGTCGGCCAAAGCCACAGTCGCTTCTAGATGCCCGCGCTTGGCGGCTTTTCCATACCAGTCGAAGGCGGTGGCTTCGTTCGCCTCAACACCAATTCCCTTGGCGAATACGCGTCCTAGGCTCCACATCGCGGGGGCGTGGTCCAGCTCCGCGGAACTGCGGTACCATAACAAGGCCTTGCTGATGTCCTGATCGATACCCCAAGCATTTTCGTAGCACTGAGCCAAGGCGTTTTGAGAATAAGGATTCCCCTTGTCAGCGGCTATCTCGAACCAGTGAACCGCCGCTTCGTAATCGCGGGGACCTCCCGTAGCGTCGCGACTCATCGAACCGATTACTGGCATAGCGGCATCGAATTCCAGCTCAGCAGCTCGGCAATAAAAGTCGTGAGCAACTTCCAGATCGCGCAGCTCTTCCGGTCCGAAAAATCGCAGAGACGCTAGCTTGTGCAAAACAACTGGGTAACTAGGTTCCAGTTCCAGAGCTCTCTCATAGCTGAGAATGGCGCTAGCCGGTTTTTCTAGGACTTCGAGTAGGCGTCCCAGCTGAGCATGAAAACGCTGCTCTTCAGGAAACTCCGTCAGGGCTGCGCGGCAAGCTTCCAAAGCCGCTTTCCGATCGATCTTGTCGTCATCCACCGGATCAGACAACGAGAACTTGTCATCGAGAATAGAAGCCAGAATGTCGGCTTCCAAAACGGGAGCGACGGGAAAAATCCGCGCATTCTGCCCGATCTCCAGTTTCGTAGTATCGATCTTAACGATAGCATCCGTTACCCGGATTTCGATGATTTCGCCCCGAATCACTTCGACTTGGTCCTCGTCGTTGATTCGATCGAAACGTACGCGATCCCCTTCCTTGACGCCGCCATCAACTTCAAGTGAAACGGTCGCGGTGTCTTGCTCAAGCGAAAGGATACCTCCCTTCGACTTGACTGATTCCTCCGATTGCCCAGCTGCCGCAGCCGCGAACAATGAGGAGATGATTAGAATAATGCCAAATCGTGCATTCATGCTGATAGTAGTATGATCGTTATTGGACGCATCTTCCAAAAATGGGGATGCCGTGATCTAGAAATCGGATCAACGACCCGTATTTCTCCAACGGATTCCCCCAGAGATTCTTCAAGGGGCATTTGGCAGAAATCGCTCCCAATCGCCCAAGAAGCATAAGGGATCTTAGGGGCTCCTAAGGCATCCAATAGGTCGAATCGCTCACCCTTTGAGCTAACCCCTTATCATGAACCTAGAGAGCGCCCACATCGACCCAGCTTAGCTAACTGATTGCATCGTTTTGCGGTACCAAAGTCGGCCATCCGCGTCAGCTGAACTCATTTGCGAAGCAGGAAGCTGGCTTGCGAGCGAATCAACGAATCTCCACTTTAGAGGAAACAATCCCTCGCAGGCGAGCATCCTACGACTAATGATCAGAGTATCTTTGTTAACTTGACACTAAAGCAAGACTGCTGGAGCGAGATCATCTCCCTAATTTTTAAGTCGATTTGACACTAACGGGAAGCCTGGAGATCCCCAAAGAGTAGCTTCAAAAAAAGCCATACTTGAATGATCCTAGTTCCCTGCGCGACACTAAGCGGTAATGGAGATCGATGCTCAGGACGCCTACGATATAAAATTTTTCGAAAAGCTGCTAAAACGTCTGCCGCGCGACACTCAAACACTCGAAATCCTAGCCGGAATTTACGCCAAATATGGCATGGACCAGCAAGCCCTTCGCATCGACCGAAAACTGGTACGCTTGTCGCCCAGCGATCCAAGAACGCGTTATAACCTCGCATGCAGCCTATCCCTTTCCGGGCAAACCCGCGAGGCCATAGCCGCTTTAAAAAAGGCGATCGCGCTCGGCTACAAAGACGCTCATTGGCTGGAGAAGGACCGCGACTTGAAGGCGTTGCGGGAGCTCCCCGAATTCGCCCGTCTCGTCGAGCAAATTAAGTCTTCGACCTAAGATCGATCCCTGCCATTGTCGAAGGCGCGGCTACCCGCTTCAAGCGACAGCGCTGCAATCTCGCCAGTTTGCCGCGCCCAGCTCAAGGAATGATTTCTCCAGCAATACAAAATACCGACTCCGAAGCGGAAGACATCGCTCGCCGAACGCTCCGCTGGGATATGATAAGGAGCAGTCTGGCAGGGTTCATCGATGCCGGCTGGCGAACCTTCGCTTTGCTGGTTGTCACCCGCTACTTCGACGGATCATCGTTCGCCAAAGCCCTCGTGCCAGCCGCTTTTATGGTTGGCCTGATCACTACCCCTATCGCCCTGTTCTACTATCCCCGCCTGAGAATGCGCACGAGCTCGATTTGCAGCATCAACTATCTTTGCGCGGGCTGCTTGTTCCTAGTTGCGGCAACTGGGTCTGACAAATTATGGATTTTTCTCGGAGCGGGCACGATTGGCGCCGCTGTTCTCGCTCAACAAATGCCACTTCTCGTTCACATTTATTCTACGAACTACGCATCGGCGATTCGCGGTAAGCGGGTGTCCTACGCCATCACTTTGAGCGTCGCCCTAGCCCCCATTTTTGGCTGGTTCGGAGGCCAGTTGCTCGAACGCGATATTTCCGCCTTCCCCATACTTTTCCAAATCATGGCAGGAGCCTGTTTTTTCTCCGGCGCCTGTATCTACATGACGCCCTCGCGCATCCTCCAACCAAGCCCCAAAAGCAATCCAATGGCACACCTTTCCATCGCCTGGAAGGACAAGGTTTTCGGATGCATGCTGGGGATGTGGATGATACTGGGATTCGGCAATCTGACGACCATGCCACTGCAAATCGAGTACATGACCAGCAATGAATACAGTATACAAGCTACCAATACGCAAATCGCGATCGCGGCAATCGTCATTCCTAGCATAACTAGAATTATCGCCACATCGATCTGGGGACACCTTTTCGACGCCTTCAATTTCTTCCTCGTTCGCGGATTAGCGAGCTGTATTCAGCTTGCCGCGATCGTCGCCTTCTTCTTCGCCGACTCGATTCTTGGAATCTATTTTGGGGCCTTTGGCTACGGCCTCGCCTTGGCCGGGGGAAATGTCAATTGGAGCCTCTGGGTCACCAAGTTCGCCCCTGTCGGTCAGGAGACAAACTATATGGCCGTCCATACCTTCACCGCGGGGATGCGGGGACTGGTAGCCCCGTTCATCGGATTCTACATGATCCAGTTTTTCTCTATCCAAGGATGGGCTTTATTTGGGTCGCTGCTGGTAGGGCTTTCTATTTGCTTACTGTACCCGATCAGCCGATTGGCTCGCCGATAGAAATGGATCCAATTGGCGCCTCAGAGATGCCTTGATTCGGCTCCGCTTACGCGCAACGTGTTGCTGCCTATGGAAAACGTTCGCGTCAGATTCGCGCCCAGCCCAACCGGCTCCACCCACATCGGCACCGTGCGGACAGCCCTATTCAACTGGCTTTTTGCTCGAAAAACCGGAGGGACCTTCGTCCTGAGAATCGAAGATACCGATGCCGAACGCAATACGCAGGAAGCCTTGGATGAATTGCTCGAAGGCCTCCGATGGCTGGGGATCGATTGGGACGAAGGGCCCGAAAAGAATGGTTCCTTCGGTCCCTATTTCCAAAGTCAGCGGGATCCCATCTACCAATCCTATTTGCAAAAGCTGGCCGACAAAGGCAGAACCTACGAGAAAGATGGAGCCACCTATTTCCGACTCCTGGGAGATCGCTATAATGAATTCGATAAGTACCTCGATCAGGAAGTTGAAAAAGTCAAAACCGAGCCAGTCGTCATCGACGACATCATTCGCGGGCAGGTGACGCGTCGCGAAGAGCGCGATTTCGTTTTGGTGCGATCCAACGGCGCCCCGAGCTTCCATTTCGTGAACGTCGTCGACGATATAGCCATGCAGATTTCCCACGTCATTCGGGGCGAAGACCATCTCTCGAATACGTCTAAGCATATAGAGCTGTATAAAGCGCTCAATGCCGAGGCGCCATCGTTCGCCCACCTTCCCATGATCCTTAAAAATCCCAAGGATGGGAAAGGGAAAATGTCGAAACGCGATAAAGGGGCATTGATTTCCGAATACCGGGAGCGGAATTTCCTCCCCGATGCTGTTCGCAATTTCATCGCCCTTCTCGGCTGGTCCCCCAAAGACGATCAAGAGATTCTAGGAATCGAGGAGCTTATCGAACGATTCGATCTAAAAGACGTCCAAAAAGGAGGGGCCCGATTCGACGAGAAAAAAATGTCGCATCTGAATTTCGAATATATGAAGAGGCTGCCCATCGAGGCATACGAAAAGGCGGCTCGCAAGGCCTTAGTTTCATCGAATCTGATCAACGATACCGCCGATAGCGACTACTTGCGAGCGGCTCTCGAATTGTGCCGCGAAAAGATCGATAGCTTCGAGAATCTGCCCGCCTTTTCCGCCTACTTCTTCACGGATGATTTTCCTGTAAACGAAATGGCCCTCAATAAAGTCTGGAACCGGGAAGGCTCCCAAGACCGGCTCGCGGAAATCGCTCCCCGGTTCAAAACTCTGGATGAGTGGAGCGCGCCGGCCATCGAAGGCGCTTTCCAACAGCTTTCCGACGAAGCCGGCGAGAAGCCTTTTGCTTGGTATCCAGTTGTTAGATTCGCCGTGAGCGGGACGAATTCTGGGCCAGACTTTCTCCCCATGCTGGAGTTGCTCGGCAAAGAGCGGGTCCTCCGCCGTATCAATGCTCGCCTGGCTGGCAGCCTTTGAAGCTATTCATATCCTCTTTTCATCCATGACCACTGACGAAACTCCCTCAAATTTCATTCGAGACATTATCGACGAATCCCGGGCCTCCGGGTCCATCGATAAGATCGTAACGCGTTTTCCACCCGAACCCAACGGGTATCTCCACATCGGCCACGCATTCGCCATTCAAGTCTCCTACAGCATCGCTAAAGATTACGGAGGCGTATTCAATCTGCGGTTCGACGACACCAATCCGGCTAAAGAGGAAACGGAATACGTGGAAGCTATCAAAGAGGATGTCTTGTGGCTGGGAGCCAATTTCGAAGACCGGCTCTACTTCACTTCGGACTACTTCGGACAGCTCTACGAGTGGGCCTTACATTTGGTTAAAAACGGGCTCGCCTATGTCGACGATCTTTCCTCTGAAGAAATCCGGGAGTATCGAGGGACCTTGACCGAGCCAGGAAAAAACTCCCCGTTTCGCGATCGTCCCATCGAGGAAAGCCTTAGCCTTCTAGAACAAATGAAAGACGGCGCCTTCAAAGACGGCGAGCGGGTGCTTCGAGCGAAGATCGACATGGCCCACCCCAATATCAACATGCGGGATCCGGTACTCTACCGAATCCTCCACGCTGAGCATCACCGGACTGGAGATCAGTGGAAAATTTATCCATCCTATGATTTCGCCCACGGGCAAAGCGACGCCATAGAAGGGATCACCCACAGCCTTTGTTCCCTGGAATTCGAGTTTCATCGCCCCTTGTACAACTGGTTCCTTGACAATTTGCCCGTACCCAGCAGACCACGACAGATAGAATTCGCTCGCCTAAACGTTGAGTACATTCTCACTAGCAAACGCAAATTGCTTCAATTGGTCACGGAAGGGCATGTTCGCGGATGGGACGACCCTAGAATGCCTACCGTATCAGGTTTTCGGAGACGCGGATATACTCCTGAAGCTATCAATGAGTTTTGCTATCGAGCTGGCGTGGCTAAACGGGAACGGGTCAACGAGTACGCCCTTCTCGAATACTGCATACGCAAAGATCTCGAAGACAAAGCCATGCGCCGCATGGCCGTTCTCGATCCCGTGAAAGTCGTTATCGAGAATTTTCCTGACGACGAGACTGAATTCTACGATGGACCTAACCACCCAGCAAATCCAGACATGGGAAATCGTAAGGTTCCCCTAACTAAAGAAATCTTCATCGAACGAGACGACTTCATGGAGGACCCTCCGAAAAAGTTCTTCCGACTGGGCCCAGGCAGAGAAGTTAGGCTCCGCTACGCTTGCTACATCACCTGCACGGGATACACCAAAAACGAAACGGGAGATGTGGTTGAAATCCAGGTCACTTTCGATCCGGAATCGCGCGGCGGCTCTACTCCCGATGGCCGCAAAGTCAAAGGCACCATCCACTGGGTGTCCGCGACTGAAAACGTGCCGCTGGAAGTGCGGGCCTACGAGCAACTTTTCCTCAAACCCAACCCCGACGATGTCGAGGAAGGCCAAACCTTTCTCGCTAACCTCAATCCGGAATCGGAGAAGATAATACGCGTCTTCGGCGAGCTTGAATTGGCCAACGCGGAAGCCGGAGATCGATTTCAATTCGAACGCAAAGGCTACTACGCGGTAGATTCGGATTCGATACCGGGCGCCCCCGTCTTCAATCAGACCGTTTCCCTGCGCGATTCTTGGGGGAAAAAGCAGAAACAGTAGCAAAAGGGATTCGCGCCTGATGCCACTTCTTCCGAAACGCTACCCACTTTCAAATGGATGAGAGCGCCATCCGCCAAAAAGAATGATCGAATTGGCGCTCTCTCAGATCCAAGCAACGCGAGGCTGCCAATGCCTGGCGACGCCGGCATCGTCTGGCATTGGCGAACGCTGCGAACTTGAATTCTGAGACGCTTTGCCCTAGCAACGGGGCCGAAACGGGCTCCGCTATTTACTCATTTTTTTGGCGGATGGTATTAAACGCCCCTTTTTCCAGCCTCTCAATTCGTAGTACTTTTCCTTGGGCTCGCCCGTCAAACCATTGATCCCATTTTTGGGCAGCCACCACAAGTGAATGACCGAGGCAAACGTTAGTAGGGCCCCGAGAAATACAAAAAACCAAGTCCTCCCTGCGTTTGCCGAAATCAAAACGGCGAGACCTGTAAGAAGAAAGAATTTCGCGACCCGCCTCCACTTGGGCGCGCCTTCCTCGAAAAGGCCAAATAGAATATTTCCCACGGCGAAGATACTGGCGACAATAGCTATCTCAAACCACATTTCTTGCTCCTGTTGTTAGCTTTAGATTCTAATTGCACACACGTCGAGATGTGACGATGGCGGCACTAGCCGGCATTGTCACTATCAGCTGGTTGGACCAATGCTTTCTTTCTTCGTTTCGCCCTAGGCTTTTCAAGCCTTTCGGCAATCCAGACTTTGATCAAAGACTGCCTGGGAACCCCAAGTCTGGATGACTCCTTCTCGAGTCTGTCGATCATCCACGTGGGAGAGTCCACATTCACTCGTTTCTGCTCGTTTCCAGTTCTGAGGCCTTTGGAAAGGTCGAGGTAATCGGTGATGTCGACTTCCCCATCATCGAAAATCTTGTCTAAATCCTTAGCTTTCATTTACTTCTTTTTATTCCTTTCGCGCTCCCCTAACTGAAATCAGACGGATCCTGTCGTTTCTGAGGGTACGGAAGGCTACCCAGTGTTTACCCTTGGCCTTGGATAGAGGGGCGAATCTTTCCTCGTCCTTGGATTTGGCTGGGAAGCCGATGGCGTTCTGATCGTCCCGAAAAGCTTCAGCTTCGACGAAGTCTAAACCGTGCTTTTATATTGTTCTTTTGTCGCCTTGCGGCTCTGGAACGCCGTCTTCAGGTCGAATGTATCGCCGTCCGTGACGAAGGGCACTTCAAACATCGCGATGCTACCAATGCTCTGTCGAGAGAAAGCGTGATGAGTCCCCAAATTCAACATGCAACACTCCGCTCACCAAAACCTTCTTTCCGCCATGTTTCTGCGGGTTCGATAGCAACTGCACTATCGAGACGTGTACCACATCATTAGATCCTCCTAAAGCAGTCACGGTGAACTCCAACAAAGTCAGTATTAGAACTGGGAGTGCCTGGGAACGAGAGTGGTAGGCTAGATGATCCAAGTACCTGCGAATATCGTCATCACTGAGCGAGTTGGGGTTTTGGCTGCCTATGAAGCGAAGAAATCCTTGCGCGCAGTAGATATAGCTTTTCTCGGTTTCATAAGCGTATTTGCGGATCCGCAACACCCGCAGCATTCGCTTTTGCCAATCGGGAGCGTCTGGGTTGTTGCAAACCCACTCTGGGCTTGGGACGGAGGTTGCATCCTGCCTTTCGGCATTGCGAAAGAACCAGCGGAGGGCGTTGCACCAGGATTCCACCTAGTAGGACTCGGGGTTTCGCTCCCGCGTAACCGTCTCGATAAATGCCTTCGCGAAGGCAAAGCTTGCTCGGGAACGCGATCGAGAGCAGAAGCCAAGGTACCATTTGATCGCGATTTCGAAGGACGCCTTCTCTCGGTCAAGCAAATCCGATGCGGCGAGAACGGTGGACCAATCCGGAAATGAAAACGGCGTCGCGTCGCGGGAGCGTTTGTTTCGAGCATCGGCTTCCAGCCTGTGACCACAACCTCTGGATACAGGCAGGATGCCTGTTCTACTCTCTTGATGGGGTTCCAGGGCGTTTTTTTAGTTAAGTCGCTCCTTTGCGCAGTCGCGGAATCGAGTCTCCAGCAGGTTCCGAGAACGGATTCCTGAGGCATCTTCTATAGGTTTCCAATCCGGCATCCCTAGGGGAAGCCGTAATCGAAAAGCCCTTTACCACCCGAAATCCGAGCGGCCTTTGCCGCCTTGCCCTAAATCGCTTCTTTCGCCTCTTCGATTGACTCGTAGAGGGTCCAGTTCTGCGACTCTTCGAACTTCCGGCTATCCTCGATCACTTTGGAACTGCCCGCGATGGCGTACTTCAAGCTGAGCTCTTTGCAGATGCTCATCGATTGCAAGAGCAGCTTGACGACATCCATATCCAATTGCTGGACACTTTGGGCATCGAAAACCACGTTGGAAACGCCGAAGTCCACGGCTTCAGAAGTCTTGGACTTGAAATAGGTTGTCAGCTCATTGACCGCCGAGGCTTCGCAATTGGCAGGCAGCTTCACGGTCAAGAAGCGGTCATCCATTTCGAAGTATTTGCCGGAGGCGTCTAGATTGATGGCTTTGGCGATCTTCCCTTCCAGCTCAGCGAAATCGATTGGCTTGGTGACGATGGTGGCAAAACCGGCATTCTGGGCTTTTTGCTGCTCGTCGATTTCGGTTTTCACTGAGAGACCGAAAATGGGAAGGTACTTTGTTTTGGCATTGGAGCGAACGATGCGGAAAAGCTGCATCGCCGCTTCGTTTGCCAGCGACAAACTGACGATGACGCAGTCCGGTATCTTCTCCTGGCAAAAGTCGATCGCTTCACCCGTGGACGCCACGCCGGTTACCGTCCAGCCCGTATGCTCCAGGCCGTTGGTAATTTGGCCGATGATCGCTGGCTTGTCGTCAACAACTAGAACGTCGATTGGGTCGTCGATCTTTTTCTGAGAGGCGTCGCCGCTGTTTGCCAGCCGCAATTCGACGATTCGAGCCACCTTCTCTACAAGAAGCTCATCCTTGAATGGCTTAACAATATAGTCGCGAACGCCGATTTTGGCGATCTTCATCACATTGTCCCGCCCGGCTTCCGCTGTGAGCATGATCACTGGAATGGATTTTAATTGGCTGTCCGATTTCAGCTTAGTGAGCATCTCCACGCCATCCATGACGGGCATGGTAATATCCAAAAGGATGATGTCTGGGGTCGTTTTGGCAGCCATTGCCAATCCCTCCACTCCGTTCTGGGCTTCCAGAATCTCGCAAGCAAATGAGTTGAAGGCTTTTCGGACGATTATTCTAACAGTCTTAGAATCGTCTACCGTTAGGATCTTAATGCTCATGGTATGTGCTGAATAGGGTCATAGGCTGCATCGAGGGCTTTAAATTGTCGGTCAAGGTAAGTATCGTTCCGTAAACTAAAAGGTTTAGGTAGAACTCCCATCTCAGCCGGTCAAAAACCTAATAAACAATACGGATTGAGCCCCGCAGAGCAGCTCATGTAGCAATCGCGTCAATTATACCGCTTCTCAAAAAGAATGAGCAAATGGCGCTGGTTGAAAGTGGGAACACTCCAGCTATATTAGAATCCCGGGGCGAAAACGCTTCGCTGGGCTATGGCCCAATTGGCGTCAACTTGACTAAAATACGCCTATCTATTTAGTGGAAGACGCTCACTTGCGAGCGATTGTCGCACTGGAAAGGGCCCTGGTTGATTCACTCGCGAGCGAGTTTCCTGCAACGCAAACGACTAATGCTACACCGTTGTCTCGACTAGGATTCTTCGCCCGGGATGAACTCCCCCTCGCTTCGGTAGGAGGAGAGCTTGTTGCGGAGGGTTCTAATGCTGATCCCTAGAATATTGGACGCTTGCGTCTTATTCCCATCGGTGGACTCAAGCGTTCTAAGAATGTGCTGACGCTCGATCTGCTCCAGTGGAAGCGGTTCTTCTTCAGCAAATAAAGGCTGCTCGGCCTTTACGGGCTCATCACGATACCCCTCGTCATCATCCGAGTCGCTAAAACTGGGAAATTCGGGGCCACTAAAACCATTCGACGAAGATCCGGCTCCGACCATCGCTAGATCGGCAACTTTTACCGGCGCCAGATCGGTGCGGGTCTGCATCGCTCTGGGCATCAACCCAAGAGAAAAAACCGAAATCTTGGATCCCGGTTCGGTCAATATCACTGCTCGCTCTATCGTATTTTGCAACTCGCGAACATTGCCGGGCCAGTCATGGGCAAGAAGTGCTCGCGTCGCCTCGTCCTCAAATCCTGCCAGCTTGATTCCATGTTTTCGGCTGAATCGCTGGGCAAAACTCTTGGCGAGCAGAACGACATCCCCACCCCGCTCTCGCAAGGGGGGCACAAAGAGAGGAAAAACATTGAGCCGATAGTAGAGATCCTCACGAAACTCGCCCTTCTTCATGAACTGAAACAAGTTGCGATTGGTCGTGGCGATGACCCGCACATCGACCTTTATCGTCTTGTTCCCACCTACTCGCTCGAACTCCCTCTCCTGCAGTACTCGCAGCAGCTTTGCTTGAACCTTGGGAGAGATCTCGCTGATCTCGTCCAGCAATATCGTTCCTCCATCCGCCAATTCGAATCGACCTTCACGTCGCTGCATCGCCCCCGTAAACGCCCCTTTCTCGTGGCCGAAAAACTCGCTTTCAATAAGCGTTTCCGAGATAGCGGCGCAATTGACCTTGATGAAAGGAGCGTTCTTGCGGGCGCTTAATCGGTAGAGTTCGCTGGCCACCAGTTCCTTACCGGTGCCGTTTTCCCCGTTTATCAGCACCGTCGCTTCCGTGGGGGCCACCTTGGAAACCATGGATCTCAAATCCTGAATCGGCTCGCTCTTTCCGATCAGTTCCGCTCCCACCGCACTCTCCTGGGTAAAGAACTGATTTACCTTCACCAATTGACGATAGTCCTTCGCCTTCTTCATCAGGACATCGATTTGCGAGGAGGAAAATGGCTTGATAATGTAGTCGAAAGCACCCGAGCGCATGCACTCTACCGCTGACTCTACCGTCCCATTCCCGGTTATTATCACTACCAGCGGCGGATCCGGCATCTCGGCTATTCGATCCAAGAGTTCGGTTCCTTCTCCATCGGGCAAATGGACATCGACGAATAGCAAATCGAATTCGTCCTTGGCCAAGTGGTCTTGAGCCTCTTTGAGCGTCGACACGCTACAGACTGACAGTCGCTTGCGGCGCAATTGCTCCTCGAGGGCTTTTCGGATTATTAGCTCATCATCGAGGATGAGAATGCGTTCCACTGTCATAAACGAGTCGCTCTAACGTTACTTGGGTTGCGATTTCTGGTTCTGGTCGAAAAAAAACGGCCCCGTCGTTGGAGGAGGCACTTTTCAATACCCTAGTTGAAACGCGGAATAATGAAACCCCTCGGAAACAGGTTTTTGTAAAATTCGGCTCAATCTCGCCACTCGAGACCCTTTCAGCGGGTTTCGAGAGCCGCCGGGAAGCAGTCGAAACCATTGTCCCAGACCGGTCCACACTTGTTTTGACATTCTCTTAACGCACGGATTGAACCTGATTTACAAAACCTTCATATTCCAAACATTTAACTCTTCCCATCCCTATGCTATGGGGCAAAACCATCTTGATTAGAGGTGGAACCGGTTCGTTTGGAAAGCAGTGCTGCCGAGAGATCCCGCAGCGTTTCGATCCGGAGGAGGTCATTATCTTTTCTCGAGACGAACTCAAGCAGTCGGAAATGGCCGCCAATTCGTACCCGGAAGAGCCGTATGCAATGATCGCAAACCTAGAGTTAGCCATCCAGCCTGCTGAAGCCTGCCCATCCAATCCTTGCAGACATTTGTATTCGCTAAATGCCGACTCCTAATAGCTTAGGATCTCTTCTTTGCGAGAGCCGTCCCCTGGAAACACGATCAGAGCAAATTCGCATTGCCTTATCTCTCGAAGGGCTTCCAGAGCATCAAAAGTCGCGCCTCTCGGGTCTGTGGCTCCCATCATAACAAAGACCGGCTGCCGGTTGGGGGATTGGGGAAATGAATACGGCTTTGCCTCGACAAAGCTCTTTCCAATCGGCGCGTACGCTTCACCCAAAAGGCTTTTTCTAGCCTCATAGTTACCGCGGCGCAAACCCAGCTCCGAATTAATCACTATGTCCGCCTATCTCAGCGATCTTTCTCTCAAATCGTCTATCGCGACCAATACAGACTCTCCATGCTCGTCCAATTTGCGTCTCAAAGATTCGAAGTAGGCATGGGGCAAATACATGTCGTCGACCAAAACCGAATCCAAGATCAGCTGCTTGGCGTACGAATCGATACAGCTAATTTCATTCACTTTTGAATACAGACAAATGATTGCTGTGGCTCCCGAGGGAATCTTGGATAAGCCGCTAGACGTTACCAATTTTGTAGTCTAACCAAGTTCTTTCGCTTCCGCATTCAAAACGAAGCAGCGGGTCAAATGGCCCCAACCATACTCTCCACCGAATCGGCGCATCATTACCATGGACCGACGAGCTCCCATGGCTGACCGAGTTTTTGGCAAAACTGCCCCAAAGCGTCGATCACATACGATTGCTCGTCTGCCGACAGGTTTGGATACAGAGGTAAACTGAGGTATCCAGAGTAGAACGCCTCGGCTCCCTCCCTCGCCTTCGTAACCAGCTTAACGGGATGGAAACTGAGAATCGCCGCATCCGAGTGAGAGCAAGAACCGCTTCGAATCCCCTTTTCAACGGCTCCCAAACTATGAGCGGCATCCTCAACAACGTAGGCGCCCGTCTTCGAAGCCAGTGATTGGATCGCTCCCATTTCCGCCACCCTTCCTGAAAAAGAAACGGTAACGTACACTTTCGCCGCTCTTCCGCTTTCGCTCAATTCCTCAACCGCATTTTCAAAATGGATGGCCCCGGACATCACCGTGCACGGATGCGTGTCGCAAAAATAAGCCTCAGCCCCGCAATAGACGAGGGCGTTAGCAGTGGCTGCAAACGTTACGGAGGGGACGAGTCCAACATCGCCCTGCTTGAGTCCCAGAGCAGCGAAAGCCAGATACAAAGCCGCCGTGCCACTCAAGACCGCAATGGCGAAGCGGGCCCCCGTTTTTTCTGCTAGAGCCTTTTCAAAATGCTCAATCCTCTGGCCTTGCGTGATGTAATCCGATTTTAGCGACTCGATGACTGCCTCTATATCCGAATCATCGATACATTGCTTCGCGTAGGGAATTCATATCTTTTAGGATTTGGGTTGCATGGCCAAGCGGCTTTGATGGGCGGGTCGGCTATGCTTTGCCTTCGAGACCTCTTTCGGTCGTGGCCTTGCCACCAGAGCTACCGTACGCCTTTTGAATACTGGAGACTGCCAACACTCGCTTCGACAAAGATCGAACTTGAGAACGATTCTCTGACTGCATTCGCTCTAAGAGCTGGCCGTTCTCCGATTCGATCCGCTCAAGATCCGCAAGACGCCGATTAAACTCCTGCCTTTTCTCCTCGCTCAAGCGTTCCGCATCATCGAGATCCGCTAACTCGCGAATAATCTTCGATTTCTTCCCTTGAAGGCGCAGCGCCTCATCGAAATTGGATTCCTTCAGGCAAAGGGTTTCCTTTTCGGTGAACCGTTCGTAAGCGTCTAGGAGAATAAATCGCCGTTTCATTTTGGGAACCCACTGTCTTGCCAGCTGGATCTTCATGCGAAGATGAAACACTGCCCGCTATTTGCAAGCGAAGGAATGCTCTCAGGTTCAAGGACTTCGTTCTAGTCTCGCTCCTTTTGGTGATATCGATCGCCCGCTACCAAAATCTGAAAGCCCACGGTTCACTAAACGAAACTTCGACCATCGTAGTCGCGGCCAACTCCGACTTTACCGAAGCTTCTGGGCAAAAAGCTGGATTCCGCAGCGACGCGCTATTGAAATCAAAGCTCAAGCTCTAAGCGAGAGTCCCTCGCCCACACCCATTCCAGTAAAGGCCGGAGCGGGCTCCGCTTTTACCTTCTGTTTGGAAAGCATTTCCTCCCAGGCATCCCGGATCTCCGTAAAAAGCCTGATCACCGTATCAATGGGCTCCTCGAATTTCTTGAAGTTAGCTTCATTAAGCTTCATCGAATAGAAACCGTAGAGACCAAACATCCGATCCGCAAACTCACCCCCCAAGTCCAATCGCAGCGATCGTTGAAGCTCGCCAAATATGTTTTGAGCTTTGATTAGATTATTGCTAATCGTTTCGTTTCGCAGCTTCAGATCTTCGATCTCAAAACCCCTCTTCGCTTCCCGCATCGCATCGAGCGCTCCATCATAAAGCATCAGGATTAGTCGCTCAGGGCTGGCGGACAGTATGGCGGCTTTCTTATAGGAAGCGGCGTTTTGATTCATTATCAGAGGCTAATGCTTCTACTAATACCCTTTGCTGTAAAAATAAGGGTTATTATCTATTCCTCATCGTCAAAAGGCACAATCAGCTTAGCAATTGATTCGACGATTTCCTGCGACGGATAATTAGGATCGTTGAGAAGCTCTTTTCCCTTGGCCACTACTTCCGGGCGAATCTCAGGTTGCTCCCGCAGAGCGTCCAGTTTGCCCAAGTCGATCTTGTCCTCTACAGTTCCTTTCAGATCCTGCGTCTTCGGTTCGATTGGCGACCGAGCAGCTTTTTTATTGGGCTGATTAGCCAGGTTGCCGGCGTAAACGTCGTTTGCTTGTGGGTGGTTATTGATGTTCATTACAGAAATGCGATTAAAGTTTTTTAGGCAGTTTTTGTTAGTATATTTTAAAAACGGCTCTTTCCTTAGGAACTTTAATCTTTTTGTAAATTAATTGCGCTAAAAAGCGAGTGGGCGACATATTTCGAGAATCGATTGGGGCTGTGCAGGGTCGTTTGCGTATTATGCAAGGGATACTGGATGATCGATTCGGTTTTGTAAAATTTTCTAGCGGAATTCGAGACCCTTGGATCGGATGCGTCAAATACCTCGTCTACGGCCCAGATAAGTTCCCCGGTATTACCGTTTAGCAATTTCGCCCTGATGCCCAATCCAACGGGCTGGTAAGCATTGAAATAGCTTACGTCGACAAGCATCAATCCATCGATGTCGTAACGGGCGTTCAATTTGGTGAGCAGATCGGTGGGGAGATATTCTACCGAGGAGTAGCGCGCTTCTGGAAACATTTCCTTCATCGTTTCCGGCGATATAGCAACAACCTCGAAAAGCCGCTTGTCGATAAGCTCGAGGCGGAAGTTCTCTTCTAGCTCATCGAAACTCAGATGTTCATAGTTTCCCTTGTAGAAGGGCAGCAAAGCTACGCGGCTTAGATCGCCTGGGAGCGAGCCCGTTTGGTAAACGTTGGTGGTCACCCGCTTCTTGCCGAAGGTCATATCGTACTCGGAATTGACCCGGTGAACGGAGGTGCACCCAGTGATGAATGCGAGAGATAAGACGGTTGCCGTTAGAGGCAGCCCGCGAGTGGGACTAAAATGGAGATTCATGCCTGTGGGAGAGATACAAAATTACTGCGGCTGTGGCAGCGATAAGCCCGCTAGCGCGTTGGCTTGCTGCTGTATATTAGATTGCGCCTCTTCCATGGCAATAAAACTGGCCTCCAATGCCTGTCGTGTGAACTCGAGACGTCGCTCCATCTCTTCGATTTGCGAGTCAATGTCGCTGTTTTGTTCCGTCAGCGTATTGATTTGCGTATCCAGAATTCCACCATCCGCGGTGAAGTTCTCGATAAATTCATCCATCCGGGCAGTGAATGACTCGCTAGTATCGCCGTCGCCGTCAATATCCCCGGTAAATAGATCCTCCAGCTTATCTAGATTGGCCGCCAAGGCTGATTCCAGCTTGGACGCGTCCTTGATCTCCAGCTTTGAGGTTCCGCTTATAAAGTCGATACCGATGTGCTCCAAGCGGAATATGTCTCCCCCCAAGCCCTCAATTTGCCTAAAGGCCAAGGATCTCAATTGGGAGTCCAATTGGGAGATCTCCCGGTTGCCCGCCAAGTTGCCCCGCGTGACTTCCGTTTCTTCAACGGTAACTTTAGTCTCTTCCAGAATGTAGTCCTGGATATCGTTAAAAGTCGCTATGAAGCTATTGATCTGCTCGCTAAGCGCTTCGGAATCCCGGCTGATCCCAATGTTTTGGGAGCCAATCTCAGAAATCGTTATATCTAGACTCTGGATACCATGGTCACTTTCAGATATCACATTGGATCGGCTGGACAAAGTAGCCCCGCCATCGATCGAAAACCGCAAGTCCTGCCCTACGGTGGCGTAACCATCGAGACCCAGTTCTGCCATAAGCCCGTTATCGCTGTCGATGACCGGCATTTCCAAGGCTCCCGTCGAATTGTTGACGATTCTAAACTGATCGGCGGAAGAATCGTAAGTCATGGTAACGTTGGCAGCCGACTCGTTTACTCGGGTCATCAGGGCATTCATACTTTCCGAATCCGCATCAAAGGAGATTGCCACCCCGTTAATGGTGATCGTTCCGGAACCGGAAATAGGGCTTCCTCCCCCGATTCCACTGGAAGCAATCGAACTATTGAGATCGACCACGCCTAACGTGCCGGAACTGCTTACTGAAGTGGATCCTCCGCCCGAGCTGACCATCTCGATTTGCTCTAATTTAAGAGCCGCGAGAAAGTTGCTGGAATCGCTCGATCCGCCGAGCTCCAATTCCCCTGACGAGCTTGTTAGCGTCACTTTATCCGCAATCTCGTCGTAAGAGGCTGAAACGACTCCACTCGTGGCTATGGAGATTCCGTCAAAGACGTCTTGCAGGGTATCGGTCTCCTGGATGGTGATTTCCTGCCCATTTATGAAGAACGTGCCTTCGGTGATTTCCGTAGACAGATTCAAACTAGAGATGAGCGTATCAGCCGACCCGATCGTGCCGCCAACATCCGTGTTCCCGTTCCGTTTGGAGGAGGTCGCTAGCTGAGTGACGTCTATATTATACGAGCCTTCCTGGGCGGAAGTGCCAGCCGAAGCGATTATACCCAAGGTTTCGTCAGAAAGCGTTACAGCCTTGGAATTGTAGAGCACACCGTCGTTGAAACCGGAAACTGAAGTCTTAAGGGCCTGGAGCTTTGTGTCGACCCTCTGCAAGGAATCTTTCTTGTCGGTATTCTCAGACTGGTCTTCACGCAGGCGCGCTTGGGGGATGCGTTCGATCTCCATCAACTGGTCGATCATCACCCTCCAATCAAATCCACTCGCTAACCCTGCTAGTTGAAACTGCATATACTACCGCCTCGGCAATATTGGCTTCGACAGCGATATGAGTAACTTTAGCCAAAAACCGGCTTTTCATCAGATTCACCCTAAAAGGAATAGGCTCTTTCCTCTATCCAAGCTGCTTCCGCGACGCTTAAACCGCCTTGAGAAAGGAAAACCACCCCTCTGGCAAAGCCCAAAGCCGCTCATGAAGCTCTTTTGCGCTCCGCAATTGATCATCAACGCCTTTCTCCATCCAGCCGATCGCCTACCGGGACAATGCCAGCTCGTATTTGAGAGCCCCATCCTCCAGCAGTTTTTTCGGATCAGGATTCTTCTCGAAGAGCCTTTCTAGCTCTTGATGCGTTTTTAAGGCATATTGACCCCCTCTTTTCCAACTCGTTGCTCCCCGATTCTAGGGCCGCCTTCAACTCCACGGCGCTTTGCAGGGCAAGGGAACACACCGATTTCGCAAAGGGTGCCAATCGGTTCAGCGACTCGGCCAGCTTTCCCCTAACATCGCTCGCGTCGCGGATCGCCGCTTTGGCTTTCTCGATTCCCTGGGAAATCCGTTCTCGAGATTCTCCGCTAAACCGATTTGCCATCTTTTGAGAGTCGACATATGGAATGCCTTCGGTTTTGGCCGCTGAATGGGACAAATTGTATAGACCGATTTCGCTGCCGTGGATTTTGGCAAGGGACTCCAAGCGTTTCAGGTACACAAACAATTTGCTCTCGACCTTAAGTTCTCTTCCTTCGTTGCTAGGAAGCACCCGATACGCTTGCGACTTGAGCTGGTCTCCGCCCATATCCGAATAGAAGGAATCGCTCGCGTGCATCCGGTCGTCCGGTCACGCAGCTAAATCTTGACCCGCGAATACGATCGCCCGGGGCCCAAAGAGTTTGGCAATGTCGAACACGCATGCCAAAACCGTCCCCAACTCAGTAACCTCCGAACCCAGATCCAGCCCACTCGTTAAACGGAGATAGGACGCCAAGAGATTGTTCAACGACCAAGTAAGTATACGCCCGCAGAATCTTTTAACAACAGGCGGGTATACCATGAAAGGGGCGATGAGAATCGAATCGTCGCAAGGTACTCCTTCAAACCATTTGCCGGTAAATTCATACGGGTCGGCGGCAATCACGAAATGGGGAACGATCCCCGCATTACGCAAAGCTCGATAGGAGGAATTAACCGCTATAATCAAACAGTCGTCCGCTCGAGCCCGAATAAAATCAATGGCTCCATCCACGGATGGACCGGCGGCGACGAGAATAGCGACGCACCCCTGGAAATTGCCGGCAGCGGCCTTTAGTTCCAGAGCATTAATAAGTGTCTGGGCGTTCGCTAAAGTGTTCGCCTGCCAAAGGCCAGACCCAATTACACTTGTGCCAACCAGTTTCCTCCCGTATTCCAAAGATTTGGGGAATTCTGAAAGGAATCGATTATAAAATTCTGGATACAGATTGTAAAGCGGGGCAAATACCAAAGGCCTGGCATTCGTGATCTCCAAGGAGGGGAATTTCGACAAGGACTCGAAAAAATCCGCATCCAGATCCCCGACCCCGGGGTAGAATCGCGGATCGCTAAAAAGGGATTCCGCTCTCTCGCTATCAACCATCTTGCAAATCGCTTCCGCTTGCGGTTCGGCGCAAAATATGAACGAGCTGTCAGGCAACCGATCCAGAGGGGCTGCAATATGGAATCCATTTCCGAATCCCGCCACCGCGTAAACCGTGTTAGCTTCCAAATCGATACCTTCCAGCCAACGAGAGACCAAAGCATCCCAATCGGTCGATCTGCTAATGACAGCAGCATAATCCGCAACCCCAGGTCCTCGAAGAGAGACTTGATTCAGGCAAACAGCTAAAGCTGGAAATCGCTCATTAAAGGCGCTTGTCGCCTTTTGCTCCTCGCTAATTCTACATTCCCGCTTGCAACACCGGCTTCGTATCCCGCAACAACGTTTCGAATACGCGCTGCAGCGCTGTAGACGCCAATCTCGCTGAGGCATCCGAGTAACCGACGCAATCTCCACTCTCAAAATGGTCGATTACCGAGTTCAGGCATTCGCATAGCTTCCCTTCAGCCTGGCTCAACTGGCCTTCCCAACCCGCTTGCTTCTCCCGTCCAAACAAGCTCAACTCTTGGATACACCGAATAAATGGCTGGGGCTCATTCAAGATTTCCTAAGCCCGCTGCTGGAAGTCCCACCAAGGTAGGGGCAGGGCTTCCGATGCCCCCTTTCGCCATAGCTCGATCAGTTTGTCTTCCTCGGCAAACAACTGATCCACCAACTGAGACAGCTTTTCGACTTCAGGAACGGAGGCGATCCTGACCTCTCGACAGGATTCGAGTGGCTCTCCTAGTTCCGTACTCCAAGCCTCGCCATCAAAGATAAACGCGTCGATCACTCGATTCGATTGACCAAGAAAGCTCTCGATTAAAGCCCATAGGTCTGAAACGGAACTTGGCGTTTCGCCTTCGAAATCGACTTTTTCCGTATCTAGAATTACCGTACCAATAGCCATCCCTTATTCGATCTCGCGGATATCGATCTTGCCCACTTTCAGGACGCCAGTAGAGAGAATCCGGCACCTGAGGCCACCTCGTCCTTTCAGCATCTCTTCCGCGCCCTGGCCCAATGCTTCGTTCATCCAATAGCAGGGAGCGCATTCCTCCGCTCCAGCGAATACAACGTCGCCTAAGGAAAACTGTTTGCCAATCAATCGGTCTAGCTCGACCCCAGCGATTAGAACGTTTCGGCGAGTTTGAGAGAGATCGAGCGAATCCAATCCCAGGCGTTCTCGCAAATCATCGGCAACTGCCTTATCGAAAAAGGTGATTTGCCCCTTGAAATCGGATTTGTAGTCGAAAAACCGATCCCCCCGCAAACCTTTGCCCGCTACGCATTCGACGGCATCCAAGCTGATCGATTCGTTTCTCAGCCTACTCTTGCCATGCCGGCCCTTGAAATCGTGGCCCGGCGATACGCAAATCTCGAGAATTTTAGGACTGTCGCTCTGCATCTTGAATCCCAGACTTTTTACTTAGAAACCATCGACTGCAAGCGCTCCACGTCTTCCCGAGTATTCAGGCTGGTAAGCAATTCAGGCGACCGGCAAGGAACCATTAATACATTCTCATCCATCAAAAATCGTCGCAAACTCGAATACCCGGACTCGACATGCCTTTCAAGGGCGGTAAGGCAATGGGGCTCATAAATAGCGCACAAGGGCTCAGGCTTCCGATCGGATGCTAAATAGCAAGTCGCTAGTCGACTTTCGTCCCGCTGGGTCAGCAATCGCAAAACGAGACTCGCATCGAGAAGAGGCATATCGCAAGCGATCACGAATAGGCCCATTCCACGAGCCTCCGCCAAGCCGGATAGAACGCCGCCTATCGGCCCCTCAACTCCCGCTCGGTCTTTTATCAGGTCGTAAACGCCACCCTCTTCCGCAAAAGTGCTCGGCTGGCCACCGCTAACGGAAACAGCCACCTTTGAACAGAACGCGTCCAACAAGCGCGTAGCGTAATCCAATTGGCAAACGCCGTCATGGAACGCGTAAGACGCCTTGTCCTGGCCAAAGCGTTTGCTTTTCCCACCCGCGAGCACGAGACCTAGAATCTTTCGCTTCACTAAAGCACATCCTACAGGCTCGGAACAAGACGCAAGCTTCATAACGATATTCGATGAAGCGATCTCGCCGCGTGGACCGTTTGAAGTCCGCAACTCAGCGCCCGGATAGGGTATTCACCTGGTCCCTAGACAAATTCCGCTCGAATCCCGTAGATTTCCTCTAAAGTTCTTCCCGAGCAACAGATACTAGAGGGCGTAGCTCATTGAGTTACACGTGCGGCTAATACGAAATCAAAAAACCCGTCGAAACACGGTCACCGCAACCAAAAAAACAAGGAAGTTAAAAATGTCTGTAGTGATCAATACTAATAGCCCAGCTACAGTTGCGTCAAACAACCTCGCCAAGAGCAATCAAATGCTCCAAAAGAGTCTCAATAGACTCTTAAGCGATATAAAGGTAGTCTAACCGTCCGATGAGGCTGGCGGATTGGCTGTCTCCATAAAACTATCGGCTACGATCAATCGTACCAGCGCCGTCATAACCAATATAGCCAATGCCCAATCGTTCTTGCAAACGCAGCTCGCGGCTATCTCCTGCGAAACCTTCAACGGTGTGTCCCTGTTCACCTTTTGGGTTGATTGCTACTACCCTGGCCGTGGCCACAATGCAAGACGGCGGGACAACCGTAGACATTGATCAGGCCTCTCTGGGCAACGATCTAACGTCCATCACCGGAGCCTCGGATCTCGCCACCCTGGCAATATCGCATATCACCTGTGGCATCGAAGCAGTCGCTACCCTGCGAGCCGAAAACGGAGCTCAGTCGAATAGGCTATCGTTCGCTTCCGATCTGCTCGTAACCAATAAAGAGAATCTGGAAGCGGCGAATAGCCGAATCATCGATGTCGACGTAGCTCAAGAGTCCACTCAATTAGCTCGGATGAACATCCTGGTCCAAGCCGGCGCGTCAATTCTCGGCCAGGCAAACGCCTCCTCTCAAATCGCCCTACAACTTTTGGATTAGTTACTGCTACGGCATCGGCCCCTCGCTTTCGAACGGGGGGCCTATTTTTTTGAGCAAGTAGAATCAGTACCAAAATTGTAGATACCGGGATCTCGATTGGCATTGTCCCCAACCATAGCGAAGGACTGGCTCCGTTCGCTCGATTATCCGCGTAAACAACCTGCTCGCCGATTCGGACTCGAACATGCAACGGAAAGCCTTCGGAACTGGAAAACGCCGATCCACCAAACGAAAGCCTGCGGAAATTACTCATGCCATTTGAGTAATGCCACTCAAAAGGTTAAACGAAACACCTGGCCGCGCGATACAGACAGATAATAATTCAAAGCGTATTTCGCGCTCAATTACGAATCGAAATCAATCCTGCATCTAAAGCAACCAAGCCGACCGACCAACCCAATACAGATTACAGATGATAGTAGAATTCGAATAGAACTTTCCAGCCAGCCGGGCGCAACTGATCCGTCTGGCCTGAATTTCTTCCGCTTCTGGAAGGAGAGCGCTGTCTGGCGCTAACCAACAGACGCGCCGCGGCACGGATGTCGCAGCTAAAATCAAGGATGATATAATATGTCAGTTACAATAAACACAAATTCCGCAGCCACCGCTGCGACAAACAACCTCAACCGCAGCAACGCCATGCTGCAGCAGAGCCTAAACCGCTTGTCTAGCGGTCTAAAGATAACTTCTCCTGCCGACGATGCAGGGGGACTCGCAGTATCCATGAAACTGAGCGCCGCCATCAAGCGTACTGATGCGGTAAGCACGAACTTGGCCAATGCGCGGTCGTTTCTACAGACACAAGACGGTGGCTTTCAAACAGCTGGTAAAATCCTCGACCGCATGTCTGAGTTGAAGACGCTTGCGGCCGACGTCACCAAAAACTCTACGGACATCGCTAATTACGATACGGAATTCGACGCTTTGAAAGCGCAGCTTACCGCTATCTCTAGCGAAACGTTCAATGGAGTCTCCCTCTTCACCGCAGGGGCTTCCGCCTCTACACTTGCCGTTGGCACTACCGAAGATGGAGCAGGCACCGTCGACATTAACCAAGCTGCTTTAGGCAACGCGGTTACTGCTGTAACAGGCGCCACCGACTTGGGTGACTTCACGCTCGCTCAGCTGACGACTGCAATTGAAAACGTTGCTACTCTTCGTGCTGAAAACGGAGCTCAATCGAGCCAGCTGTCCTTCGCATCGGAAATGCTTACGATCAACAAGCAAAACCTCGAAGCTGCTAACAGCCGCATCATCGATGTGGACGTCGCCACCGAATCGGCTCAGTTGGCCCGCGCCAGCATCCTCGTTCAGGCCGGCTCCGCTATGCTTGGCCAAGCGAATGCTTCCAGTGCGATTGCTCTGCAATTGCTTGCGTAATTCCGACTCATCCAAATTCTTCAAGTGGCTCTCCGCAGGAGAGCCACTTTTTTTAAACAATCTCGGGTAGCACAGAAGCTCTTCCCCTAATCAAGCTCCCTAAATAACCGGCCTTCTACTACTTTCTCCTGGCAGCAAGGTGGCCCTTCCCCGCATAGCGGCTCTGTCAGCGAGAAGGCTTGGCGCCACGCTTCATGCGGTAGATAGCCAATCCAACGTGTCGACTCGCCATGCCGTCGATCGATTCCAGGCAATCGTTATGGAAGAAACCCACTGGACCGGCTCTTTGCTCGACTATTGCCTAGCCAACAAGATCAGGCTGGTCATACCTGCGAGACACAGCGACCTCGGACCGCTTGCCGAAGCCCAGAGCGAATTCAAGGAAAACGGTGTTCACATCGCCATATCATCAGAAGCGACTATTTCGATTTGTACCAATAAATTGAAGACCTACGAATTCCTCGAAAATCACGGCTTTCCCACCCCTTTTCGTTCCCCTTGGACTCCAATTCTATCAAAATTGCCGAAGAACATCTGCCTTTCATTGCCAAGCCCATTGGCGGATCGCCCAGTTCTGGAATCCATGTCGTCGATCGACTCGATCAGTTGTCGGACTTAACCCGCTGCGTCGGGAATCTGGGACAGCGGATCGCACAAGGAGCCGAGTACACGATTAACAGCTAACTATCTCGAGACGAAACTTGCATCTGCTCCATACCGCATCAGAGGACCTCGGTTCAAAGCGACGAGTCCGTTAAAGCCACAGCCGTTCGAATTCCTGCTCTGCTGGATCTTTCTTATTCCATCGGTTCTGCACTTGAAGGAGCCCGCGGGCCAATCAATGTACAGGTCTTCTATGAAGAGGAATCCAGTAGCCTCGAAGTCATTGAAATCAATCCCAGGCTCGGCGGAGGCTTTCCAATCGCCGACAAAGCTGGCGGGCGCTTTATCGAGTGGCTTGTTCAGGAATACATCGACCAGCAGGAATTAAAGGCCTTTGCCCAATGGACAGACGGGCTGTACATGATGTGCTAGCGCGACGCCCTCTTCGACTTTCCCGATCCAATGGCGAATCTCTCTAAGTAGCGATTCCCGCGTTAGGACACCAGGCCATTCTAAAGGTAGCGAGCGATCTCCGAGCGCCGATGGCCCCTACTGAAAGTGGGCGCTCGGAGATCGCCCGCTACCCATTTCAACTGTAAAACTTTTGTGCATACTGGCGGGCAACCTCAACTCTTCCCTATATCGAGCCGATTCGCTTTGTGGCCTAGTATATGCCACCTATAGGCGATGAACGAAAGCGCTCAGGAACTGGTGATAGACACACCCGAAGATCTCATCCCTCGGATCGAGGCGGTTCGGACTTTTTTCGGTATGCTTCCCCTCGAGGAATTCACGCTCAGTTCTCTCAGAGTCGTCAACCTTTACGGATCTAACGGAGTCGGAAAGACAACCTTCCTCAAATCCCTTCGCGAATCCGATTTCATGGCGAAAAAGAAAATCGTTTGGATCACCCCGAAAGCGGACCCATCCATCGACACTCCCCAGGAATTCGTCGCGGCCTGCAGCCAAGGGGTGCGCTTCCCTCAAAATCCTGACATGGAAGAAGCCGTCTCCAAACGCCTCGAAGACTCCCAAAAAGGCAAAATCGATCCCATACGATCCGACGACTCGCTGCTAATTACCCACTCGGGTATCGCGGAAAACAAAAAGCCCTACGTGAATGCCGCTGCCTCCGCATCGGTAGGTCGAACAAACTTCATTCGCGAAGATATCGAGGTATCCGTCGGTCTCGGCAACAATAGGGCTGGAAATCAAGCAGAAGCATTTTTAGACGCCTTGCCCTTGCAATCCATGGGCGCGGACCTCGTTCTGCTCCATCTAGAAAATGATGACACGCTATCAGGATCCGTTCGGGATTGGTTTCGCGATTATGTTATCCCAGCCGCCACCAAAGGCCCACACAGAAGAAACCTCGTTGTCGTGGAGGAGACGGGAGAGACGTATGCCTTTCATGCCGCTGAACGAACTTGGGGAGAATGGGACACGCTCGTGGCCGACTTCGAACTGGGGCCAGCGGGGATCGAGTCCGTAATCGATTTCGCCATGGATAAAGGCTGCTCACAGGAGGAGGCTAAATTCGTATTCGTCAGGGGGCTGGGCTATCCAGAAGAGACCGTGAAAGCGGCTGAAGAGCTGACGACGCGAGCCATCAGCCGCCAATCTATCGAAATGGCGAGAGAGCGCGTTGCCTCCCTGCCAAAGGATGCTCGCGAAAAGCTCGCTATTTGCTCGCTTCCGGAATCGATCTATGCCGACGAATTGGACGCCATCTTAGGTCCAGGGCGTTCAAGTGAAGCGATTCGCTGGCTCTCTGGCCTACCCGGTTCGATAGCTCCCGAGCAAACCGGCAAAGGGCTGCGACTCGACGACAGCGTACGGCTGGCCGCCATCAATTCCATTGAGGAAAGCCCCAACTTTCGGGAGGCCGAACAACGATGGCTCCCTTATGCCCGCCTCGTTCGCAATGTCCCTTCCCACGCCGATCGCTCTCGTCTATATCTCTTATCCGGACTCGAATGGATCGATGGCGACAGGCACGATGCCTTGTTTGGAGAAAATACCGAGGAAATTTCGGCCCTTCTGAGGGAAAAGGAATGCTACTTTGCCGCAAGAAAACGGTTCACTCATGTATCCGGCGTACTAGGACAAGACCTAAAAACCACAGCGAACAATCTCTGCCACCAAGGATCGCACGCAATCTACCAAAGGGCGGCCAGGATATGGGAGGACCGGGAGACCTATCTGCAGAACAAGCTGCAGGATCTCGGCAATTCCCTCACTGTCTTGCTAGAACGTCTACACGTAATCCAGGCCCAACACACTCAGGTAACCATATTGATAAAGCGGTTTAAGAAGAATGGAACCCTGATTCCGAACGAGCCCGATCCCCAGCTCGTGAGAGGGAAAAACGGCCTCTACATCAGCTTGCTCGTGCTGCTTGCAGTCGGATCCATGCTTGCCGGGGTCTCGCTGGAGACGCCCATCAGCCTCTTGGCCTTTGTAGCTAGTGGCGTGGCAACCATATCCGCCTTGGCGCTCGCTCCCGGATGGAGATTACAGGCGGCCGCCAAGCGCTACCACAAACTTGCCCAGATCAAAGGTTCCCCCGAGTATTTAAAACGTAAAAACAATGAGCTCATCCGTCGTATGCAGGAAAATCAAACTGCCTACGACGGTCTGCAGCGGGAAATCGCAATCGCCAAGGAAGAGCTCGAGTACAACTACGTTTAGTCTGGAGCCACGATTAATGTAGGAGGCTCCCTTGCGAGCAATTGTTTTGCTGGAATGGGCCCTCGTTGATTCGCTCGCTTGCGCGCTTCCTTCAAGGTAACCCAATCAAGTTGGCCGACACAGCGAGCGGGAGAATTGCCTATCTTGCCTAGTTCGGTAGTATACAAGCGATCCCCATGCGCCCACCGAATTTCCATGATGCCATAGAGATCAGGGTGTAATGGCGCCGCGCCGCTTGAGTCGACCTCGCCGGCAGAAGCGTCCGGAGAACGAAAATGGCTGCAAACGGGTGTCCTTTCTAAGGATGCCGTTAAGCTCTTGGGTGATTGACGGAAGTCACTTTTTCTCCAACAGTGCCCACCTTTTTTAAAAATGGCCGCAAATAGCCCAGATTATCGTTTCTCGGAGATCGAACCCGCCTGGCAAAAGCGTTGGGAAGACGAAAAGACCTTCGCCACTCACGATGACGCCTCCAAGGAGAAGTATTACGTCCTGGATATGTTTCCCTATCCTTCCGGAACCGGTCTCCACATTGGGCACCCTCTGGGATACACAGGTTCCGACATTGTCGCACGCTACCAACGGGCCAAAGGAAAAAACGTTTTGCACCCAATTGGATGGGATGCCTTCGGGCTGCCGACCGAGCAGTACGCCATCAAGACTGGCGCTCATCCGCGCAAAACTTCCATCGAGCGAATCAACCACTTTCGGAATCAGTTGAAGTCTCTCGGATTCTCATTCGACTACGATAGGGAAGTCGACACCACCGATCCCAACTACTACCGATGGACTCAGTGGATCTTCTTGCTCCTTTTTAAACGAGGGCTCGCTTACGTCGACAAGCGCCCTGTCTGGTGGTGCGAAGAGCTCTTGACCGTCTTGGCCAACGAAGAAGTAATCGATGGACGTTCCGAACGTGGCAATCATCCAGTAGTCAGGCGCAGCTTGCGACAATGGGTGCTCCGGATTACGGCCTACGCCAATCGATTGCTCGAAGATCTTGAAGGAGTGGATTGGCCGGCATCCACCAAAAAGATGCAACAAGAGTGGATTGGTAAATCGAAAGGCGCCACCGCCCGTTTCGCCATCGAGAACGCAAACGAAGCTCTGGAGATCTACACCACCCGACCTGATACCCTGATGGGAGCTACCTACATGGTTATTGCTCCCGAACACCCGCTAGTGGAAAAAATCACAAGCGAGACTCAACGGGAAGCGGTCGCCAGCTATGTCGAATCGGCCGCCGCCAAGAGCGATCTCGAACGGACGGATCTGGCCAAAGAAAAGACGGGCGTATTCACCGGGACGCATGCCATCCATCCACTGACAGGAAAACGAGTTCCCATCTGGGTCGCCGACTACGTACTCATAAGCTACGGGACCGGCGCTATCATGGCCGTTCCCGCCCACGACGAACGCGATTTTGAATTCGCCCAGCAGTTCGATCTCCCAATCGTTCAGGTTATAGAAGGGCCTAGCGGCGAATCGCTCCCCTACATCGGGGATGGCAAGTTGATGAACTCAGGAGAGTTCGATGGGCTTTTGTCGAAAGATGGCATCGTTCGCATCACTCAAAAACTCGGTGCAGCAGGCTTGGGCGAGGAAAGCGTTCAGTACAAGCTTCGCGACTGGCTCTTTTCAAGGCAGCGCTACTGGGGCGAGCCTTTCCCTATAGCTTGGGTAACCAAAGAGGACTACCAAAAAGCCGTCGACAGCAGAGTCCTGGACGAATGGCTTCCCGAAACTCCCGTCAGCTTCACTGACGAAAATGGCGAACGCTACGCCTTGCCTGTCCCCCCTGCCTCTCTGCCGCTCAAACTGCCTGAAGTAGAATCCTACAAACCGGCTGGGACCGGAGAAAGCCCGCTGAAGAACGTCACCGACTGGCTCGAGATCTGGTATAACTTCGAAACCGGCGAATTTGTGCCGGCATCATCCGACAAACCGAGTGGAGAAAGTTGGATACGGGCCACCCGAGAGACCAATACTATGCCACAATGGGCCGGATCCTGCTGGTACTACCTTCGCTACATGGATCCGGACAACGTCGAGGAACTCGCGTCCCGAGAATCGCTCTCCTATTGGAAGGCTCCCGACCTCTATATCGGCGGCCAGGAGCACGCCGTACTCCATCTTTTGTATTCGCGTTTCTGGCACAAGGTTCTCTATGACGAGGGGCTCGTTCCGACAAAAGAGCCCTTCACCAAGCTTTTTCATCAAGGCATGCTGCTTGGAGAGGATGGGAAGAAGATATCCAAAAGCGCCGGCAATGGAGTCGACCCAGTGGAAGTTGTCAGCGAGTACGGAGTAGACACGCTGCGCTTGCACTTGATGTTTCTCGGGCCTTTGGAAGCCCGCAAGCCATGGAACTCGAAAGGAATCGGGGGCATCAACCGCTTTCTCGGAAAAGTCTGGCGAGAAATTGTTGGCAAGGATGGAAACCTGAATCCAAAAATCAGCGACGAAGCAAAAGACGGCGAAGAAACATTGTCTCTCTTAAACCATTCGATCCAGAAAGTCACCCAAGATCTCGATCGCCTCAACTTCAATACGGCGATATCCCAACTGATGATTCTCGTGAATCACCTGCAGACCCGCGAAACTATGAGTCCGGCCACCGCCAAGTGTTTTGTCAAATTGCTGGCCCCCCTCGCGCCCCATATTTGCGAGGAGCTTTGGGTCCGCTTAGGCGAAACGCCATCTGTGTGCTACGCCCCGTGGCCCGAAGTAGATGCCTCCAAGCTGGAAACGTCGGAAGTGAAAATCGTCTTCCAGGTAAACGGGAAATTCCGCGGACAGGCCCTCGTCTCGAAATCGGCCACCGAAGAGGATGTACTGGCTCTCGCCAAGGCAGAGCCTCGCGTCATTGCCCAAATAGAGGGAAAGACGATCCGGAAGGCGATTTTCGTTCCCGGGAAAATCATCAACATCGTCGCTAACTGATCCGCTGAAACGCCGCTATGGCAGGAGGCTCTCGACTGCCGATCGCCCTCGCATTCCTAAAATGGACTCTCTTTCGCGCTATTTGCCTCCGGATTTTGATCGCTCTCAGCCAGTCGGATTGATCGCCGGGCGAGGCGTCTACCCAAAACTGGTGGCAGATCGGGCCCGCGCCAAAGGCATCCGCATGCGACTCATCGCATTCGAGGAAGAGGCGACCGAAGAACTCTACGAATCTTTTCCAGAGAACGAACGCGTCCGCATCAACGTGGGACAAATTGGCAAATGGCTCCGGGCCCTGAGAACATTCAATTGCCGCTATACGATCGCGGCAGGCCAGGTAAAGCCGGGCAAACTGTTCCGCGGTCTAAAGCCGGATCTGAAAGCAGCCAGTCTATTGGTAAAACTTAAGCGCAAGAACGCTGGCACGATTTTTGGGGCGATCGCCGACGCGCTTTCCCAAAACGGCCAGACAGCGATCGACGCCCGGGCATTCCTTGACGATGAGCTAGCCACCAAAGGGCCCATCACGAGTCAATTCGAGAAAGTCGAAGACACTTACCTGGAGCATGGCATCCACATTGCCCAAGAAGTAGCCCGACTAGACATCGGTCAAGGCGTAGTCGTCCGCAAGGGAACCGTGCTCGCCGTCGAGGCTTTCGAGGGGACCGATCCAATGTTGCGACGGGCTGGGGAATTCAAGACTGATCAACTCGTGTTCGTCAAAACCGTGAAAAACGAGCAGGACTTTCGGTTCGACGTGCCCGTATTTGGTCTTCGCACCCTGGAAACAATGAGGGAAGCCGGCATCAAAACAGCTCTCTTGAAAGCGGACTGTGTTATTATACTCGAAAAAGCTAAAACCCTCGCGGAGGCGGAAGCCTCGAAGATCCAATTGATGGGATTCTGAGACCGGCAAAAGTAATTCGATTTATAATTTAATGTGCCGGGGATCGGAGACGATTCCTCAATTGGTTTGCCCCATGGCAACTCGCCCTCCATTTTTAGCCAAGCAATTATCCATGAGTTCTCGCGTCGTCCCAGTTTCCGTAAAAGCAGTCATGCCCACTGTTAACGGGTGCGCTGTTTTCCTCGGGAATGAAGATAAAGCGTACGTCATTTACGTGGACCACAGTGTGGGCAACGCCATTTCAATGGCCTTGAACGGCGTGAAAAAAGAACGGCCGCTAACCCACGACCTTATGAGCAGCATGCTCAAAGGCCTCGATGCCAGAATCACTAGAATTCTTATTAACGACGTTCAGGAAAGCACCTTTTTCGCCCGCATTTTTGTGGAAATGGAAAACGAGGTTGCCAAGAAAATCCTGGAACTCGATGCCCGGCCCAGCGATTCGATTGTTCTCTCTCTCCAGAATGAAGTACCCATTTTCACGACCGAGGAAGTTTTCAATTCGGTCGATGACATGAGCCCTATACTCGAGCGGGTGCTGAAGGAGCAGAACGAGGGAAACAAAGAGGTCTAATGCTATCCATTCGAGCTTGAAGAAAGCTTGAATAGCGAGGCATGCCTGCTTTTCTCCCAAGCCAGCATGCAGACGGAATCGGCAAGGGAGCTCCCCCCAACCATCGCGATCGATCAGCCGATCACCGCTTTGGCCCCAATGCAGGATGTCACCAACCTGCCTTTCATGTCAGTCATCTCCCAATTTGGAAATCCCGACTACTTTTTTACCGAATACTTTCGCGTGCACGTTCAATCGCGTTTGGAAAAACCGATTCTCGAATCCATTACCGAAAATAGAACAGGGCGCCCGATCTTCGCCCAAATGATCGGAGAAGACATCCATCACCTCAAACGAACGACCCTTGAACTGCTCGAATACCCCGTCGCTGGAATCGATCTAAATATGGGCTGCCCAGCCCCTACCGTGTACAAAAAGCGATGCGGCGGTGGCCTATTGCGCGAGCCCAGCAAAGTGGATCGCATTCTCGGCGAACTCAGAAACGCCATTCCTGGGATCTTCTCGGTGAAAATGCGAATCGGATTCGAGGATCAAGAGAACTTCGAGACGATTCTGCAATTGATCAACAAATGGAAGGTAGACCTTCTCAGCGTCCACGGCCGAACCGTGAAAGAGATGTACCGAAGCGCCGTGCGCTACGATGCCATTAAACGGGCCGTGGAAACCGTGTCCTGTCCAGTGTTGGCCAATGGAGACGTGACCTCCGCGAGAAGGGCCCGCGAAATAATCGACTTCACTGGAGCTGCAGGAGTCATGATCGGAAGACATGCGATTCGCAATCCCTGGATTTTCCAGCAAATTCGAGAATACGAGTCCACCGGACGCAGCAAGCCAGTTCAATTGTATCGTGTATATGACTACATAAGAGCGCTTTTCGACCAACTGAAAAAGCCTTGGATAAAAGAAAAAGCCCATGTGAACAAGATGAAGAAATTCCTCAATTTCATCGGCCAAGGCGTGGATCCCGATGGACAGTTTATCTACCGAGCTCGAAGAGCTCAATCGGAAGGCGAACTATTCGATATCTGCCACGAGTTTTTACTGAAACCAGAAAACGGCGTTTTCTCCGACGAACCGTATAGTGGCGTAGTAGCTCGACCCAATCGCGAGTAGAAATGAGCTTATCCTGCTATTCCAAACCGAGCACCTTTCGGCCCGCTTCCGAAATCATCTGCGGATTCCATACAGGATCCCAAACGATCTCTACATCCGCCCTCTCGACTTCTTCGATTTGCTCGACTCGGTTCTTCGCATCCTGAGCTATCACGGGGCCCATGCCGCAACCTTGAGCCGTTAATGTCATTTTGATGGAAACGTCTTTTTTGCCCCTATCCGAATCATCGATACGCATATCATATATGAGTCCGAGGTCCACTATGTTTACAGGTATTTCCGGATCGAAGCACTGCTTTAAAGCATCCCAAACTGCTTCTTCCGAGAAAGGTTTTCCGTTGCCGCTCCCGCCATCTCCATATTCCGGCTTATCTAATTCAAGCCCCTCTACCGCATCAGCATCTACACTGGAAATTCGATAGAGTCTTTGCCCTACCCTTACCGTCACATTGCCCCCAAGCGTTTGCGTCACGAATACTGGCGTCTCCTGCTCCAAGGTGATAACCGTCCCTTCCGGGATGATTGCAGCGCTGCAGCTTTTCAACAATTTCGTTTCCATCGGTAGCAAAACAATTCAGTCAGTCAGCGTAAATTTTGTAAGGCAACACTGCATACACGCCTTTGGGATCGTTCCACTGTGAAATCCCTTTAAGCTCTTCGACCGCCTCGTCGAGTTTTCGTAGAGGCGCGCCAGCCACTCCTAGGGACGCCGTCGTCGTTAAATTCTCCATCAGCTCTTGAAGGAAGTCCGTCGGTTCTGGGTAGTCCCGTACGGGGGGGCGCTCGTCTAGGCCCGCCTCCTTGGCCGCATAGGCAATCGCTTTTTGCAAGCCGCCAATCTCATCGACTAACCCAATCTCAAGCGCATCCTCTCCAGACCAAACTCTTCCTTCGGCAATTCCCTTTATCTTGGCAATTGGCTGTTCGCGCCCTTCGGATACCTTGCGTAGAAAATCGGCATACACGTCATCCACCTCCCGCTGGACGATAGCCATCTCCTCGGGCGTTTTGGGGCGAGCTATCGAGAGGGCGTCGGCGAACTTGCCCGTCTTGACGACATCGAAAGTAAATCCGTGACGATTGGCGATTTCCTTGACGTTCATAAACATCCCAATCACTCCAATCGAACCGGTAATCGTGTTGGGCTCGGCGAAGATCCGGTCCGCGTATGCGGAAATCCAATATCCTCCCGATGCGGCGACTGTACCCATAGAAACGACAACGGGCATCTTTTCCTTCGCCAATCGTATCTCATGCTGTATCACCTCGCTGGCCAAGGCGGAACCGCCCGGGCTGTTCACCCGCAGGACGATGGCCTTCACATCCTCATTTTCCCGCAGCGATCGTATCTCGCGAGCCAAACCGGATCCGCCCACTTGACCATGTCCTCCTTCTCCTACCACAATCGGGCCTTCCGCATAAACCACGGCCACGTGTTGCCCTTTAGCCAGCTTCGACTTGGCTCGCATGTATTCGGCAAGAGATGTGGATTTGTATTCAAGTTTATCGGACTCTTCTCCCGTTGCTTCCTTCAAAGCTTTGATAACGGAATCCGCAAAACCCAATTCGTCAACAATCCCTGCGTCCAAGGCGGCCCGACCATTCAGCAAGCCCTTACTGTCGACCAAAGCTTGAAACTCAGCCGAACTCATGTCCGCCCGGCTAGACACAGCTTCCACATACTCGTCCCAGATATCCTCCAAAAGCGCCTCTGTCTGCTCGCGAGCTGGATCGCTCATTTTTTTCAATACGAAGCTTTCAGCGGCCGACTTGAACTCTCCCGCCTTCGTCACTTGCACCCCAATTCCGTATTTCTCGAAAAATCCCGCAAAGAAAATCGGTTCAGAAGCCATTCCGGCAGCCAATATCATCCCTTCCGGGTTCATGATAATCTTATCCGCCACAGAAGCCAGATACAAATCCTTGTCTGTTGGATACACGACGTAGGCAATTACCGGTTTTCCCGACACCTCCTTGAACGCTTCAATAGCTTCTCTCACCTCCTTGATAGCGGCGAATCCGGATCCATAATTACCCGGCTGCAAAGAGCCTTTAAGATAAAGGCCGGAGATGCGCATATCATCTGCCGCTTCCTCCAAAGCCCGCAGCACCTGTCTTAGGGAATACGTTTGTGGACCGCCCCGGCCGAAAGCTTCGTTGATCAGCTGCTCTTGGGTGAGCGAGACTGGAGCATCCTGGATGTTGGCATTCATATCGAAATCCAACATGCTGGATTTCTTGACTACTGGCTCGGGCGCGCTGATCGATGAGAAGGCTCCGGCAAAAATAATCAGAGCAATGAAACCTCCGAATCCTACACAAACAAACGCCAGCATCGAGGCGAAGAACATCTTAAGAAACTCTTTCATAACCTGATAACAGCTTCGGCAAAAAAACTCGATTCGCCAGCGAGGTCGAAACGCAAATCTTTTGTCGATCGTTATAGACCGATTTTTTACGAAAATTCCTGAGAGGGAATCCGAGCTTCGCGAATGTTTAACAAGATCTGCCGCCTTCAGCCTGCGGCTCAGGTTGAACCGTTCTGGTAAGCGGAGGCAATTGAGATTCGAGAATCCCTTTCGCTTTCGGCCAGGCCATCAATGCCTCGATGATCATCCAAACTTGAAGGGCCAAGGTGGCGCAGCCAATAGCCACAAGTAGCCAGTTTCCGGTCGTTAAGAAGGAGCTGTCGCCCATGAAAATATTCATGGACATGGCGATTCCTGGAAGAATCAGCATGAAAACCATGGGAGCGGCGATAAACCAAACCGGCAAATTGCGACGCCACAGCCAAAATGTTATGACGAGAAAAGCCAGTCCCGCCAGAAGCTGGTTCGTTGCCCCGAAAAGCGGCCACAAAATGAGCCCTCCCGTTCCGGCAGCCATTCCACTCCCGCCCGGCATAGACGCTATGAAGGTCGCCAGAGCCACTGCGAAAATCGAGGCTCCGTGCTTGTTGGTCAACCAGGCAAAAGGGTTTAAGGCGTGGGGTTTATAATCAGCTGAGGGTCCCGTATGTCGATCGGCGCCACGGCGATTGTCATCAAAGTCGTAAGCTTCCGAAGCCAAAGCGGAAGGCGAGATCTTGGGAGCGAAAGTCGAAGCGAGCTCCTGAATAACGTAGCGTTGCAGTCGGCAAGCGGTATCCAAGGTAGTGGCGGCAAAAGTAGCCACGAATACGCCCATCAATGCCACCGCGAATCCCACGTTCAAGCCCAACGCCTTGAGAAAATTAGCGGACCCCTCAACAAATGCGCCGACCTTTGCCGCTAGGCTGTTGGCCCCTCCCCAGGTTTCGTAACGAGCTTCGTAGGCCAGGGTCCCAAGCGTTATACTTCCATCCGATCCGGCAACGCCTAAACCCAGGCCGGCAACACAGGCCAGTATGACAAGCACTGCCAGAAATCCTTCAGTTAACATGGATCCGTATCCAACTAATTGGGCGTCTGTCTCGCGCTTGATCTGCTTCGACGAAGTCCCGCTGGATACCAGGCAGTGGAATCCGGATATTGCCCCGCAGGCGATTGTTATAAAAAGGAAAGGAAAAATGAAGGGGGCACCCTCAGGCGCCATTCTGAAGGCAGGGGCAACGATTTCTAGCGGCGTTCGGTCGCCGCCAGCTACGATCGGAGCTCCTCCTATGAGACCGGCAATCGCTAGACCAACAACAACAAGAGCCAGAGTGCTTAAAAGCTGAAGGCTGTTAATATAATCTCTCGGCTGCAAGAGAACCCAAACAGGCAGGACAGAAGCGACGTAACTGTAGAGAAGCAATACGGCGACCCAAACCATGATCGGCCAGTCAGCTAGGGCATTGTTAAAGGACCCCAAGAATCCTGCATTTCCGTAGTAGACAGAAAAATACATGAGCACTAACGAAACCAAAGACGGAATCAGGATATTGATGCCCCGACGGTGCAGGTATACGCCGATTAGAATCGCCAGAGGGATCTGGACGAGGCAGGGGAAAATAGAAGCCGGATACTGTTTGAATACGGAAGCGATCACAAGGCCGAATATGGCCAATACGATTGTGAGGGCCATGAAGAGGATGAGGAGGAAGAGCAATCGCGTCCGCTTAGTAAGAACGCGTCCCGCAATGTCGCCCACAGTCTGACCCCGATTTCGCATGGAGACGACCAGCGACCCGAAGTCATGCACAGCCCCGATCAATATCGAACCGAAAAGGACCCAAAGCAAGGCCGGGACCCAACCCCAAATCACCGCTACAGCCGGGCCCACAATCGGCCCCGTTCCGGCTATCGACGTGAAGTGATGCCCAAAGATAATCCCCTTGTCAGTGGGAACGTAGTCCTTGTCGTCATTCAACGCCACGCTGGGAACGGCAGCTTCCGGGTCCAGTTTGAAGAGCTTGGAAGCAAGCCATTTTCCGTAGGTATTGTAAGCGACTAGGTAGAGAACGCCTGCGCCGATCGCGATAAAAAGAGTTTCCATGGGGCCGTATAGTTTTCTGAACAAGAAAGCGAAAGTTTCTATCGAATCGAGCCATCAGGCAAGAGCAACATTTTTGTAGAAGCGCGGCCTTCCCATCTGTGGCCAGGCAAAATAGCAATCTGCTGCATTGCCAGAACGGCCTTTAGCCCTCAAAAAAAGAAAGGAGCAGAAACACTATGTCGGAAGCCACTCAAAACAATCTTCTAACGACCAATCGCAAGGCCCTGACGATCAACCTGGATCCACTCATTTACGGAACCTTCGCTGAAATAGGGGCCGGCCAGGAAACCGCTCGCAACTTCTTTCAGGCAGGAGGAGCGGCAGGCACCATTGCCAAAACCATATCCGCCTACGATATGACGTTCAGCGATCAGATTTATGGCAAATCCAAACGCTATGTTTCCCGCGAAAGGCTACTCACTATGCTGAAGAAAGAATACCAGCTCCTTCTTCAACGGTTGGGCGAATCGGAAAAGGAAAGGCAGTTTTTCACCTTCGCCAATACCGTAAAGACGAAACCCTATCGCGGACCTAACGATGCTCACGGATGGCTGGGTATCCGTTTCCAGCCGAAACCCGATACCGAGCCAAGCTCCATTGTCTTGCACACGCGAATGTGGGACGAAGACAGCCTCGATCAGCAACACGCTATTGGAATTCTTGGGACCAATTTAATCTATGGAGCCTTCTATTTCCGTCACGACCCCGAGAAGCTGATCGAATCTCTAGTTGACAACCTCGGGCCCAATCGCATCGAAGTTGACCTAATCCGCCTCGATGGCCCCGAGTTCGATTCGACCGACAATCGGATAATGAACCTTCATCTAGTCCGCAAAGGACTCACCCAAGCCGTTATCTTTTCTCCGGAAGGCAAAGTGGAGCTCGCCGCCAACGCCTTGTATAAAAAGGCGGTTCTCGTTGAGCGGGGAAGCTTCCGGCCTGTGACCATGGTTAATATCGACATGCTGAAATGCGCTGGAGCCCAGTTCATTCAAGAGCCTTCGGTTGCCGACAAAGACATCATCGTACTCGCCGAAATCACCATGAAAAACCTTCAGGCCAGCGGGCAAATCGATTACGAAGACTTCCTTCACCGTATTGACTCATTAGCTACAACCGGGAACTTTACCCTAATTTCGAACTACTTCGAATTTTATCGATTGAGCCAGTACTTTCGCCAATACACCAAAGAGATGATTGGTATCGCCATGGGTATTAACAATCTCCTGGAGGTATTCAACGAGAAATACTACACGCACCTGCCCGGCGGCATTCTCGAGAGCTTCGGGCGACTGCTGAGAAATTCCGTGAAACTCTATATCTATCCCATGAAGCAACGGGCCTACCGGCACTATTTGGAGTCGCAGCAGCCTGGGAATAAATCCGGCGAAGCCTCGAGATCGGAAGGAATTGCCGGGGATCTCTTGATAACTTGCGAAAACCTGAGAGTCGACAGCCGCCTTACCCACTTGTATCAACATCTACTGGAAAACGGATACATCGAACTTATTCGCGGAATCGATGAATCCCTAATGGAAATTTTCTCCCGAGACATTCTTGAGAAAATCGCCAAACTGGACGCGTCGTGGGAAAACATGGTCCCGGATAAAACAGCCGCCTTCATAAAGGAAAACGAGCTGTTCGGGTATCACTCCGCTTCATAGCCGATTTTGTAAAGACCTCGCGAATACCTAGGGCAGCCATCAACAAGCGCTTGTCGGGCCGCCATAATCTCCCAAGCTCCGTTTAGCTGCCAATGAGTGAATTGCCAAAAAGCAAAGTTAGCCAAAAAAATCTCCTCAAAGAATTGGCCACCCAGCTTGGTGTCACGCAAAGAAAAGCCAAAGAGCACGGGGTCCCTTCTCTAGTCATTATCGAGGGGCTCGATGCCTCAGCCAAGGGCAGCCTCCTAAACCAAGTGTTGCTCGAGATCGATTCTCGCTCCTACGACGTCTATTCCACCCACGCCAGTCACCAAGAGCCCCGAAACTTTCCACTTCTGTGGAGATTCTGGAATCACACGCCCGCCAAAGGGCGAATGCAATTTTTCGACAGAGGACCTTACTATCTAGTATTGGATGGTTGGGCCGAGGGAGAGATAGACGACGATGAAATCGACAACTATTGGAGCCACATACGTAACTTCGAACGTCAGCTCAACGACTCCGGCGTAGCCATCGTAAAAATCTTCTTAACGGTCCCCAAAAAAACCCAGGCCAAACGGTTTGAAAAGCTAGAATCGAATTCAAAAACAGCATGGCGCGTGCGTCCAAAAGACTGGAAGCGCCATCGCCAATACAAGCCTTACCTCGAGAAGGTACATCAGATGGCGGAGAAAACCGACGCCCCCTACGCCCGTTGGGAGCTAGTGGATACCAATAACATTCGAAAAGCCGCGATAAAGGTCTACCACACAATAATCGAAAAGCTCGAAGCCGCCATTAAGGAAAAACAACGGTCTCTAGCTTCCAAACCATCAAAAAAAGAGGAATGGATTCCCTACCGGGGCGAAAATATTTTATCCAAAGTCAAGATTTCGCCCCCGATGGACCGGAATGAATACAAGGCTGAGCTGAAGAAGCGCCAAGAAGCAATCCACGAAATAGTCCACGAGGTTTATGCAGCCAAGATACCAGTAGTGCTTGTTTATTGCGGATGGGACGCGGCTGGTAAAGGCGGATGTATCAAGCGACTAGTACAAGGAATCGATCCCAGATCCTATCATGTAACCCCCGTCGGCGCCCCAACCAAAAACGAACTGCGCCACCACTACCTCTGGAGGTTCTGGAAACGCATACCACGCCGAGGCAGCATTGAGATTTTCGATCGCTCTTGGTACGGACGCGTTCTGGTAGAACGAGTGGAAGGCCTCTGTACCAACCGAGAATGGAAACGCGCCTATCAGGAAATTATAGAAATGGAGGCCCACTTGGCGGATTTCGGTACCGTTATACTAAAGTACTGGCTCCACATCGACAAGGAGACGCAATTCGAACGTTTCCAAGCCCGGCAAGCCAATCCACTAAAACAATGGAAGATTACGGACGAAGATTGGCGTAATCGAGAGAAATGGAATCTTTATGAGGAGGCCGTGAACGAGATGGTAAAAGAAACCGACCAACCTCATGCTCCGTGGAAAATCGTTCCATCGGTTTGTAAAATGTCGGCTCGTATTCAGACCATCGATCTTCTGATAGAGCAGTTGAACCAAGCATTGAAGAACAATCGCCAGCCCGCGCTCTGAGGCGATTCGATCTTTATTTCTGACAGACTGATTTAAGAAAATTGCGGCCGACCCAACACCTCCATCCCGCTACGAACTTTTCAGCTAGCCGTGCTGCCCAAGGCAGTACTCACACATCGGGGCCATAAACGCGACATCTCGGCACGTTCCACCCTGTATCCAGAACAAGACAGTTGGGGCTCGACCTCCGGGCGGGCTTAATTTCACGCCCATGCGCGGCCGCGAGAACGCGCTCATCAGATTGCAAATTTGCTAGGACTTGAATCTAGAGTGGGTTTCGTAAAGCGGCTCCATCGACTTCGAAAGAAGGGAGTGAAAGGCCTGAAGCTCTTGGTAAAAAGCGACTGCTGACGAGTCGGGTTCAATCCGCGTCGATTCATCGAGCTCCACCGCTCCTTCGACGACCGAGACAATAGATGATTGTCCGTCCGACTGTTTGCTGCCGCACCAGACGGCTTGCAAAGCAGCCCCCAAAGCAGCGCCTTCATCTTCCTTCATGCAAATGACCGGAACGGCGAAAACGTCCGCAATAATCCGACGCCAGGCTGCGTTTCTCGAGCCACCCCCAGTTAGCCGTACTTCGCCTGTCGAAACCCCTAGCTCGCGTAAGCGCATCAAGCCGAAGTTCATACCCATCGTAACGCCTTCTACCGCAGCACGAATCATATAGTCTGCTTGCAGCGTTTTGCTGTTCAAGCCAATGAACAGTCCCGACCCGGAGGGAATTGAAGGAGTTCTTTCCCCTTCTAGGTAAGGTAGCATAACCAATCCTCCAGCACCTCTAGGGGTCCGCTCGATCGCGGCAGCCAATTCACCATGATCCCTTGCGAAAAGCTTTCTGACTCCTTCCGAAACGGTAGTAACATTCATTGTGCACATCAAAGGCAAATAACCACCCGTGGAATCGCAAAAGGCTGCTATTTCTCCTTTTGGATCAACAACAGGCTCATCATTGTAAGCGTATATCGTGCCGCTAGTACCGAAACTCGCCGTGGCGATCCCTGGGACGACGTTCCCTGTTCCGATCGCTCCCATCATATTGTCTCCACCACCGGCGCTAACAACGACGGAAGCCGGTATGCCATACTTCTCCGCGATCTCCTTCCTTACTTGGCCACAAGCATCGCCGCTCGAAGACAAGTCTGGCAGGCAATCCCGTATCCGCTCATCGATGGCGGCAATCACCCGATCGCTCCAAGTTCGCGATCGAACGTCCATCAGAGCCGTACCCGAAGCATCCCCAAACTCCATAGACCATTCGCCGGTCAAGTAGAAATTCAAGTAGTCATGCGGTAGCATGATTTTGTCTAGCCTATCGAAATTTTCGGGCTCATGGCGCTTCAACCAGAGAATCTTTGGAGCCGTAAAACCCGGAAGCATCCGATTCCCAATCATTGAAATGACGGAAACCTGCCCTCCCATTGCCTGGGTTATGATCTCGCACTCCTCCACAGTGCTGGTATCGCACCAAAGCTTGGCCGAACGAATAACTTCGTCGGATTCATCCAAGGCTACAAAGCCGTGCTGCTGGCCGCTAACTCCGATGCCCTGAATCGCCGACTTATCTACGGTAGAAAGAGCCCGCAGTATGGCCTCATCCATTGCATGCGTCCATTGCTTTGGATCCTGCTCCATGTGTCCCGAGGGCAGTCCGCCTATCAAATGGTGCGGCGATCGCCCGTCCGCGATCACTCGTTTAGTTTCCGCATCGTACACGACCGCTTTCACGCTCTGCGTACCGCTATCGATTCCAAGATATAGCATGACCCTACTACTAGATTGAGATCCCCCTACTAAACGAATACAAAATGACGACCGATTACCGGCGATTCCGCCCGCAGGTCCTCGTGCCAATTATACCATGCGAGAGAAGAATGATCGAACCGGGCTGAATGACAAAAAAGAGCCGAGGCTGCCCGCCTCGGCTCTCGAAATAGATTAGTTTCGCTTATCCAGCTTACTTCTTCTTACCCTTAGGAGCCGCCTTTTTCTTGGCTACCTTCTTTACAGCTTTCTTGGCGGCCTTTTTCTTGGGAGCTGCTGCCTTTTT
>CAYOLG010000002.1:0-97196 GCA_964404745.1 uncultured Opitutaceae bacterium | reverse complement strand
TCTTCTTGGGAGCTGCCTTCTTCTTGGGAGCTGCCTTCTTCTTAGGAGCAGGCTTCTTCTTGGGAGCTGGCTTCTTCTTGGGAGCTGCCTTCTTCTTAGGAGCAGGCTTTTCTATGCCCGAGCTCGCTGGATTAGCAGGAAGCGATTCGAGCGCTGCTCGAAGCAATTCGCCGATGCTGACTTTCTTACTTTTGGCGAGCTTTACGAGCGCGTTTTTTTGCTTAAGCGGCAAACGCACCGAAATTTGGCGATGCGACTCGACCACTGGTTGAAAGGTTTTGTAGTCGAATCCTGAAATCGCATGACGAATGATTTCGCTCTTCGATACGCCACCTAGTCCGGATTGATACTTGTCCAGAACTGCGATGAGATCTGCTTTCAGATCGAATGTGAGAGGTGAACTCTCGACGCTTTTCTTTACGGCCATTATTATAATTTGGTTATATGGTTATGTGAGTATTGTTAAACAAACGGGAGAATTCTCACGCCCTACTTTACACGTCTTAGCACCCGCTCGCATTTTTTCAATAAAATTCGTGTTATTGTATTTTGGTTACAGCGAAAAACCCGCAAACGCTCCTCAAATGCCTATTGTATTCAAAATAATTGTCAAAACTGGGGTTAAATCATGATTTTGGGTATTTAACTACACCCAAAACCGCCCTAAAAATATGGGTACCCAATACAAAATTACGACAAAACCGCCTATTTTTCGTACTGATCAGGCTGAATACGGGAAGGTCTGCCACTATGAAAACTTTGTATCCGCAGGCTCCAGACTTTCGATACCAGAGCCCAGCAGCTGACAAGGTTTCAGTCTATCGATACGACCAAACCGTATCGGTATCAGAATTTCTGCCACCCGCGCTAGGCAACATGCAAAAAGGATGTATCCGATTTTGCCAGTCCACGGCCTAGACTATAAATATAAGGGCAAGCATGAGATCGGCCAATACCTTTAGCCTCTAAATTTCTATGCTACTCGACGTTCTGAAATGATTCAAAGCGACCGGTTGAGATTCGCTGATTCTGCAAATCATCCATTAGCGACTGAGCCTCGAAGAGCGACTGGGGAAGGTTCAATCCCATATCTGCATCGAGGATTCTCAATCGAGCTTTGTCCCTCGTTAATTCGTTGCGAACATCCATGCCGCTAAAAATCGCCTGGCCATCTACTTTCTTCACGCCGCTTATGTAGATCGTTTTAAGCTTTTCGCCTTGGGCACCGAATATCTCAGTTTGAGTTAGCACATTGAATTGGTCGCTGATATAAAGCCGTACTCCACCAATTCGATTGCTCAATAAATCATCCTCCTCGGGTGGATACATCCAGAAAAGATGGGTCGGCCCGCCGCGAAAGGTTTTCCTTCCCTCGTATTCAAACTTCGGCCAGTAGACATAGGGGGCCATCAAATCGAAAAGACTGAACTCTGAGCCGGCTATTCTATCGAGCATGGCATCAGCCACTACAACGTTTGGCGGGCCTGAATCGCCAGAGAGCTTTTGCATCGCATAAGCATTCGCGCCGCTTTGCAGAAGCAGTCGCAAGGTAGAGCCTTGGACTTGATTTCCCCCGACATCGACATCCGCGGGGCGCTCGACAATGTCAATACGGCTGATCGGGCCTTGAGAGCTCCGGTCGCCATACATCATTCCATTTATGTACCTGCTCTTCTCTCTGCGAGGCATCATCTTGAGTTGGATACGCCATCGGTAGCCGCCATCCCAGTGCATGGACCTAAACTGCTGAAGGATTTCCCATCCCAGCTTTTGGTTTGGAGCTTCTCCAACGGTATCGAGAGGGCTACCGCTCGTGACCCTTCGCTGAGCTTCTAGAGAACTAGACCCCCATAAAACCGCGACAATCAGAAATATAGAGGCCGAGACTTGGCGCATTGCCCAATGAGACCCGGCCAAGCGGAATTTGTTTTCCGAGCACCTAGTTTTCCAACTGATCAGCGGCATCGTTGGTCGCTGCCCCAGCCTCTTGAGCGGCTGCGTCGACCTGCTCGCCCAAAGAATCCGCAGCCTCTTCCGCCGTCGTTTCCGCCCCAGAGATCGTTTCTTGCAGACTAGGACGCACGTCTTCCTGTGCCGAAAACTCCGGCAAAGCGCTCTCCTCAGCTCGCTGAGCCGCGCTGTGCAGGCGAATATAGGCCAAGCCTAAGCCAAAGACCATTACGAAGAAAACAATCGCCGTACTTCGGGTCACTTTGGTGAGCACCGATGTCGTTTCAGCTCCCAAAGCAGCTTCCGCCATACCGCCTCCCATGGCTGATCCCATGCCGCTGTTGGCGCTACCCTTCTGCATCAATACAACAAGGATGAGAAAAATGGAGATCAAAACCAGAATGATCGTCAAAATATCGGCAATAATGCTCATAAGAACATCAAACAGTCGAAAATCGCCTCAACCTTGTCAAGCGCCGATCAAGGCCTCCGCCCCGCCTGGCTGTGCAGAGATGAAAACGAAGGATCGAGTCCCACCAATTTGCACTGGATTCAGAAGCGGCGCTCGAAAGTCCGGATATTTCGAAAACCCGCTATTCTGGGATCGAGGGCGGCAAACTATTTGGCCAAGGCCTTGCGAATTCGCTCCATGGCCATTTCCACGTTTTCCCGGCTGTTAAAAGCGCTAATGCGTATATGTCCTTCCCCGCAAAGTCCGAATCCCGCCCCAGGAGTGCAGACGACTCCTGCCTCGTTTAGCAAATCATCGAAAAACTCCCAAGATGGACGGCGAGCATCAATCCAGATGTACGGAGAGTTATCGCCACCTACGCACGCATAGCCTAGATCCTCTATCGCAGCCCTGACTATCTTAGCGTTTTCCAGGTAAAAATCCGTTAGCGCTTTAACCTCCGCTCTGCCGCCATCGCTGTAGACCGCTTCTGCCGCCCTTTGAACTGGGTAAGAGACGCCGTTGAACTTAGTGCAATGCCGGCGATTCCACAAAGCGTGCACAGAATGCTGCTCTCCCTTCGAGTCAGCAGCCGTCAACCCCTTGGGAACCACCGTATAGGCGCAACGCGTGCCGGTAAAGCCGGCGTTCTTTGAAAAGCTCCTGAATTCAATGGCCACATCCTTCGCTCCCGGTATCTCATATATGCTTTGAGGAAGGGAATCATCGCGCACGAAAGCGACATAGGCTGCGTCAAATAGGATGAGGGCTCCCGATTCCCTGGCATATTCAACCCACGCGCTCAACTGCTCGCGAGTGGCGGTGGCCCCAGTGGGATTATTGGGAAAGCACAGATAAATAAGGTCTACTGGCTCGCTGGGAATAGCCGGGACATATCCATTCTCCGGAGTGGAATCCAGATAGACAAAGCCCTGGTAGCGTCCATCTACACTGGGACCAGAACGTCCAGCCATCACATTCGTGTCTACATAAACCGGATACACAGGGTCAGCAACCGCTATCTTTATCCCCTCAGCGAAAATCTCCTGAAAATTGCCGCTATCGCACTTGGCTCCATCGCTTACAAATATCTCGTCTGCCGATATATCCGCCCCGCGAGCCTGAAAATCGTTTTGGGCTATCGCCTCCCTTAGGAATGGGTATCCCTGCTCGGGTCCGTAGCCATGAAATCCGCTACGGGTACCCATCTCGTCGATTGCGGAGTGAAAAGCATCCCGACAAGCCAGTGGCAATGGCTCTGTCACATCGCCTATACCCAGCTTGATAATAGACTTATCTGGATTCGCCTCCTGGTAAGCGGCTATTCGTTTGGCGATGTCGGAAAACAGATAGGAAGCTTGGAGCTTAAGAAAATTTTCGTTAATGCGGATCATATTGAGATCAGTGTTTGGTGTTTCGATGAGGACCCTTGAAAAAGAGATCCTTTCCTGTCAATCCCGAGTCGCCTCGGGTAACGAGCTCAGGGTTATCTAATCCGTTCGACGAGACTGGCTTTGGAGTACCGGGCCTTCGGCATGGATGCATATTTATCGTTCCCCGAACGGTAACCGAGAGCGCAACCGAGCACGACGTGGTACACATTAGAATCGACGCCCAGCAATTCGTCGTAGGCATCCGCCTGAATCCCCTCCATGGGGCAAGCGTCCACGCCCAATAAGGCCGCGGAAGCCATCAATTGGCCGATGGCTATGTAAACCTGGTGCGTCGACCAATGCTCGATCCAGCCCTCACTGACGCCTTGGGCAACAAATCCGCCCGCGAAGTTGCGGTATCCCTCCAAACTATCAACCGTTACTTGGCGAGCTTCGGCTAGGCATTCGATGAAACGATTGACGTCCGCTTCCGTAAAATCGCGCTTTATGGCCAGCAATACCATGTGCGAACAGTCCTTCGGCTGCGGCTGGTTCCAGGAAATTTCCGGCATCCGATCCTTGAGCAACTGGTTTTCTACAATAAAGAACTTCCAGGGCTGCAGTCCAAAAGACGAGGGAGTCAAAACCAATGACTCCTCGAGCGCATCAATCAGATCTTCGGGGATCTTTTTGGCGGAATCAAATTCCTTGACGGCATAGCGCCATTTCAATTGCTGCAGAAGATCGCTGGTCGATAGAGTTGCCATGATACCGGTAATCTCGAGATTCCCGTTTCCTTGGCAATGCCAAACATAACCCTCTATAAACTTGTGCAGAGCGCCATTCCGTCACCGTTTCAGGGAGCGGGTACTATTTGATATCTTCGATCGAGGCCAGCGGCGCATCTAAATCCTCAGATTCGGTAGCGATGTAATGGCTTCCTTTGCTTTCCGAATTCAAGCTCGCCGCATGGACGACCAACAAAGCCGTCTTTACGGCATTACGCAAATCGATGAGCGAACGAGTCAATCGATTTCCCGCATAGAAGTCGCTGATCTCTTGATCGAGCTCAATAAGGATGCGTCGGGCCCGCTGCAATCGCCGTGGCGATCGAATGAGGCCCACATAATTCCACATAGTATTTTTAATTAGCCGCATGTCCTGCTGGATGAGCACCTCGTCAGCGCTCTCGCTTGGACTTTTCCATTCCCTTACATCGGGCAAATGGAAGCTTTCAGATCCTATATCCTGTCTATCGGATTCGGCCGAAAGCTTGGCCGATACTAAACATTCCAGCAGGGAAGTGCTCGCGAGTCGGTTGGCCCCATGCAAACCCGTGCAAGCCGTTTCGCCAATAGCGTTGAGATTTTTCACGGATGAACGGCCGGAAAGATCCGTATAGACGCCCCCGCAAGAGTAATGGGCGGCTGGAGCCACGGGTATCGGCTCTTTGGTAATGTCGACCCCGCACTCCAAACAGCGTCGATATATTGACGGGAACCGCTCTCGGATAAAGTCTTCAGGAAGAGAGGACAAATCAATATAAACGCAGTTTTCTCCAGACGCGATCAGCTCCTGATGAATGGCTCTAGCTACGATGTCCCTTGGAGCCAGCGACTTCATGGGGTGCACCTTATCCATGAACGGTCTTCCTCTGGCATCGACTAAAACGCCTCCCTCCCCCCGCACCGCCTCGGAAACGAGAAACAGCGGACAGTTTTTCTTCAGGAATACCGTTGGGTGAAACTGGATATACTCGAGATCGATGACCCGGGCCCCAACGCGATGGGCCATGGAAATCCCGTGCCCGACTACGCCTTTCTGATTCGTCGTATTTTGAAATATTTGCCCCAATCCGCCCGTAGCCAAAATCGTTTTCTTGGCGATAATCGCTCTAATTTCCCCAGACAGCGTATCCAGCGTGTAGGCTCCAATGCACGTAAGTGGCTTGTACTTGTCTTGCTGATCCACGGAATTGTGGGAAAGCGTCAATAAATCGACTGCCACCGTATTCGTTAAAACGGATACCTGATCCAATCCCACGACGTGCGCATGCATATTGCTCAGGATAGCCATGCCCGTCAGGTCCTTGGAGAAAATGATACGCCGATCCGAGTGGCCACCTTCTCGAGTGTACTTGAGCTCGCCCCCCTCCTCTCTATCGAACGGGACCTTGAGCTCATCGAGCAGAAGCGACTGCACCGCTTTCTGTCCATGCTCGACCAGAGAGTCTACCGCCTCGGGATTGGATGTGCCGTCAGACGCTTTGAGGATGTCACTTTTAAGCTGCTCGGCATTGAAAGAAGTATCGTAAATGATTCCGCCTTGGGCCCATTGGCTGTTAGCTCCCTTGGATAACTCGTCCGAACAGACTAGGGTCACCGAAAGTCCCAAGCCCGACGCGTAGTGAGCATAGGCGCATCCGGCTAGTCCCGCCCCGATGACAAGGCAATCTGTTCTGATGGTATCCACTAACTCATTTCGAACATCCGATCGATCGCCTTGTGGGCCTTCAATCGAAGCGCTTCGTCAAGCTCGATAATCTGACGAGGTTCGGGAGCGATGAGAACATCTCGAATCTTCTCCAAAGAGTTCATCTTCATGTACGGGCAAAGTTTGCATCCCGAGATGAAACGCTTTTCCGGGCTTTCCACTTCGATTCGTTCCACCAGACCGCACTCGGTGAGCATCATGAAGTAGGGAGCTTCGGTTTCTTTGACGTAAGTCATCATGTTGCCCGTGCTTCCCACAAAATCGCTTTCGCTGGTGATGTCGAGCGTGCACTCCGGATGCGACACCACCTTAAGGCCAGGAAACTTCGCTCGAGATTCCGCAATGAGAACCGGGTCGAATTGGTCATGCACAATGCAGGTCCCATCCGAAGAAATAATCTCTTTTTCGATACCCATCTTCGCCATCTCTACCCGGATATTGTCCGCCATCAAGCGATCCGGCACAAACAGAATCCGCTTCTGCGGCATGGCGGCCACGATCTTGTAGACATTGCTCGAAGTTACGCAAACGTCGCACTCGGCCTTCACTTCCGCAGCGCTATTAATGTAGCAAACGACTCCCGCATCCGGATATGCGGCCTTCATTTCCCGCAGCTGCAGTCCCGTCAGCGAATCGGCTAGCGAACACCCCGAATTTCGATCGGGTACAACCACTTCGGCTTCCGGCGAAAGAATCTTGGCTGTCTCCGCCATGAAAACCACCCCCGAAAATACGATCTTTTTGGCCTTGGCTTCCTTAGCCCTCATCGACAGCATGTAGGAATCGCCGGAAAAGTCGGCCACGCCATAGATGATTTCGGGCTCCACGTAAGAATGAGCCAGGATAACAGCTTCCTTTTCTTCCTTGAGAGCATTGATTTCCAAGGTCAGCGGAGCGATCGTCCGGCAAGTATCGATGTTCCACGAGTGACGCGAGTCGCACTCGATATGCATTAGCTTAACTAGAAGCCGTTTCGCCTCTTTTTCGACTTCCGTTTCCGTGAACGGTCTCTCAATCGTTGTCAGTGACATTTCTTTAAACCAATTCTTGCCTATCTTGAAGGGTCGGCACCGTTTCAGCAACCCCTAGTTCATTATCCCTTTAACCGGCTAAGCCAGACGGATTGCCGATTGAATTCTAACAAACCAGATCGTTGAAATCGGTAAAGTCCCCGCGAAAACCGCCCTCGACGCCCTTGCAAATTACCGATACCGCGTCGTGCGAGTGCAAGGATTCTAAATGAGAGCAAGCGATCTGAAAGTCCGCTATACGAGGCTCCTGATTGAGACGCCTGAAAATAGCGCGAACCGCGTCCTCGACGAACTTGATGTAGACGCCGTTCAATTCAGCGAAAGCTTGCTCATCCTCGCGCTTCACCATCACTTGGGTCTCCGTTTTCAAAGCCTCCTGGCAAAGCTCCTGCAGCTCTTCGAAAGACAGGCTATTAGCATCATCGGCCAACGTCACCCAGATCCGCGCTTTGCTGCGCTGGGAATGCGGGATCGAGTAGGCATCCCTCGTATCCCTGGCATGCTCAGCCAATTCCGCCGAACAAGGGCAGGCGGAAGAATAGACAAAATCGAATATCATGCCTTTTCGACAAAGGCCGTCCCGAGTTAGATGGCCTTCCATTCCGGCTCGGTAATATTGGAAGCCGCTCAATCCGCTCCGCAGGCTTTGTTGCACAATTGGGTAGTTGAAACTGAGCAAGACGCGGGCATCGAGACTTTCCACCCGTTCCCGAAATCCTTCCAGGACCAACTGGATCGTCTCGTGAGAAAAAACCTCGTCCTTTCGTTGGTAAAAGGACCGCATGATGCGAGACATATTGATCCCCTTGAGGCTCGCTTCCAGAGATACCGTGCCCACAACACTCGTCTCCAGCTCCAAGATCGAACCATCCCGACGCCTGTACTTCAGAGGAAGCCGGAAATTCGATACACCCACCTGCTGAATGGGTATAGGCTCCTCCTGAGCAGATCCCACAGAATCCATAATATCCGGCATCGATTCACGGTAACCTTCGCTCGGACGAAAGGCTTCGTCGTAAGTCCGCTGAATCGCCGCATCTCCCTCCGGATCGGTCTTATGGAGGTACATCTTGGTTTTATCTTTTGTCGACATCGATTTCGAAAGGCTCCTGAGAAGGCAGCTCCTCTGACTTCCTTCCAGCCTGGCTTGCCTCGACGATTCGGCGTGTTCGCCCGGGAGCGAAACGCCAACAGCCCATTTGAATTTTGCAATCCGCCACTAGATAGTGCCGAGAGAAAAACGCAAGCACTGCCTGTGACCCCGTTAAAGCGCTTCATAAATTTCCTCACCGCCCATTTCCTATTTGAGTTTGATCGCTTCTCTTCTTCACTATTCATCCGATGTCCATGCAATTCTCGATCCTCGGCAGCAGCAGCTCTGGCAACAGCGGCTTACTTGTCACCGAGAATTGCCGCGTTTTGGTAGACGCAGGCTTTAGTTGCAAACGGTTATGCGGCATGATCGAGGAGCAAGGCGTTCGGCCGGATGATATCGACGCTATTTTCGTCACCCATGAGCACTGCGATCACACAGCAGGTATTTCCACTTTCGCCAAGAAATTCAATCCAGCGGTCTATGCCAATTTAATGACCGCTCGCGCCATCGAGCCGAAATTGAAACACAAGCCGCAATGGCGGATCTTCAACACCGGGTCGACTTTCCAATTTCGCGACTTGACGATAGAAAGCTTTTCTTTGCCCCACGATGCCCACGATCCCGTCGGATTTAAATTCGCTAGCGGTCGAGGCGACGACCTATTTTCCCCCATCAAACGTCTGGCCTGGCTAATCGATTTGGGATTCGCCCCGCAACACATTGGCGAACGCATCCGGGATGTCGATACGCTCGTGGTTGAATCGAATTATTGCCCGCATTTGCTTGAGCAAGACGAGCGGCGCCCCTGGTCGCTAAAACAGCGGATAAGCGGGCGGCACGGCCACCTCTCCAATGGCGCCGCCCGAAACTTGCTGGAGTCAATCGGCGAGCCGTCCTGGAACCAGGTTTTCTTGGCCCACTTAAGTCAGGATTGCAACAGCCCGGAAGCGATCCAAAACGAATTTAGCTCGCTGCGAGAACGGGCCCGCTATCGCATCGATACGATCGCGGCGGGCGGAGGCACCGATCTACAGCAAGTTTAAGGTCTTACAGACTGTATAAAAAATGCGAAATCTGTTGAGATGCCGTTCGCGACCCTCGAGCAAGTAGAGCTCTAGCCGATTTTGCGTTTGCCGCCAGCGGCAACCCTACACCGGTAAACCCGATATCGTCTGCTTGCTGAACGCCCTCTTAAGCAAAACCTTCCCTCCCAAAAATGAACCAGGAATCCCGCATCTCCCCAAGACGAACGAAAATCATATTCACTATAGGGCCATCAACTGACAGCGAGGAAATGCTCGAGAAACTGATGGGCGAGCATTTCGTCGATATTTGCCGCATCAACATGGCCCATGCCGATCACGACTACGTTCGCAAAGTCTGTAGCCGTATCCGGGCTCTCGAGCAAAGGCAAAACCGTCCCATTTCAATCATGATGGACGTCAAAGGTCCGGAGATCCGCACAGGGGATGTCGAACACCCAATGGAGCTGAAAACAGATGAGGTGTTCGACTTCACCATAAAGCCGGGAGCGGAGAACTCGGAGGAGATTCGGTCCGTCGATGTCAATTATTCCAATCTGGTTAACGACGTCGAAGTGGGCAGCGTCGTTCTGGTCGACAATGGACTCATCAGGCTAGAGGTTCTAGAAAAGGATGTAGCCCGCATTCGCTGCAAGGTTATCATACCGGGTGAATTGACCAGCCGACGGCATATCAACCTGCCCGGCGTCAAAGTCAACTTGCCCGCTCTGACGGAAAAAGACAAACGGGACGCGCTCGTCGGAATCGAGGAGGGCATCGATCTGTTCGCACTCTCTTTCGCTAGAGAGGAAAACGATATCAAACTCCTCCGAGATTTCCTGGACGAGAACGGCGGCCACAGCGCCCGCATCGTCGCTAAAATCGAGGATCAATCCGCCATTTCCAACCTTGAAGCCATCATTAGGGAAACCGATGGTCTCATGGTTGCTCGCGGAGACCTAGGTATCGAGTGCCCATTCGAAACATTGCCCATTATCCAGCACAACGCCGTCCGGACCTGCTTGGCTCTCGGAAAGCCGGTAATCATTGCGACCCATATGCTGGAATCCATGATCTCCAATCCCCTGCCTACCCGGGCCGAAGTTTCCGACGTCGCCAACGCCATCGAAGAAGAAGCGGACTGCGTCATGCTATCGGGCGAAACCACCATCGGGAAATACCCTCTCGAATGCGTCAGCGCCCTCACGAAAATCTCCAAAGCCATCGATCGCTACGGCAAGAAGTTCGGATTCGCCGAGAATCTGGAGCTCGCCACCGATAAAGCCCGCATTCAGCACTCCGCTGTAATTATGGCTAACGCCTCGGATGCTGTCGCCATCCTCTGCTTCACGCGAAGCGGATCTATGGCCAGAGGCGTATCCGCTCAGCGCCCACGAACTTCGGCGATATTCGCATTCACCAATTCGGAAGACACCGTTCGGCAATTGAGACTTCATCACGGAGTAGTTCCCTTCCAAATGATTTTCTGCACCGAGCCTGAGGCGACGGTTGCTCGGGCGATGAGGGAGCTCGTCAAACGCGGGTATTTATTTCCTGGCGACAAGATCGTTCTCGTATCCGATATCCTCGCCAGCGACCGCGTTATAGACAGCGTTCAACTGAGGACAGTTGACGCCAATTGAAGCCTGAAGAGAAATTCGCTCGTTTCAGAATTTGCCACTCGCTTTGATGACTTTCATCATCGAAGTAGTTGCCGTACATAGGGGACACGGGCGAGACCGAAAGCGAGCCAAGCAGCGGCCACTACCGAATTCAGCAACGCAGCTAATGAGCCATAAAATACCCCAACGAGCTTCGCATCACTGACACCTTTTCGAGAAGCTCAAAACTGGCCCCCAAACGTTCTATCCTCTCAATCGTTTCGGCAAAAACGGTGGCAGATCCCCAATGAATATTCTCAAACACCAGCGAATCGCAGCCACGCATTCCCAAAAGATAATACCCGCCATCCGCAGCGGGACCTACTACGAAATCATTCACATCGAGACTGTTGCGTGCTTTGGCTAAAAGCGTTTCATCCAAACCTAGGCAGTCCGCCCCAAAAAAGATGAGTTTTTGAGAAACTTCCCCATCGAATGACGCTTTGGCTGCCCGCCACATTCGTTCGCCAAGATCTCCCGCCCCTGGGCCGCATATCGAGGACCGAGCCCTAGCCCTAGCCAGGCTTGCATGCTCGCTACCGCTTCATCGGGTGTGAACCGAATTTCGACCGACTAGGCTGAAGGGATCGCCACTAGCTGCCTGCTTCCCATCCATCGATAAAGCGACAGAGCTGCCGCATCGCCGATGGATTGAGCCAATCTCTTTTTCACCTGCCCTTCTATGGGGGCCCGATACATGAGAATGGCTTTAGTAGGAGCGGACATAAAGGCCATCGGTTTTAGAACGGCCTTTGATTGCGTACCAGACCAGCCCGAGAAGCAATGGAGCCCATAGAGCCCACGACTGCCAAATCGTTAAAGCTGTCTGAATCTCCGATCCAACAAAAGCGAAATAGTAGGCAAAGGCGGAAACGGATGCCAATCGAAAGCCTAGCTGCCCGATACCTACCGCAAAGGGAGCGAGCCAAAGGAATTGCCAAGGCGCGATGGCTGCGGCAAAAACGAAATAAACGCCCAAATAAAGGTTTGTGTAGCGGCCCAGCTGCTCGTTGCGAACCATCAGAGCGAAAGCGATTAAAAGAATAACTAAATAGAAAAGATCCGGCTTCAACGGAAGACCTATAAATTCAAATACATTGGGCAAAAGAGATAGAGCCCCTTGATCTACGGGCAGCGCGAAAGGCAAGAGGCTCCGCATGTCCGCGCCCAGTGAATACGCCCCCCATCCGCTAAAGCAAAACGCAGGTACTAAGCCGATAACCAAGATTGCCAGTCCCGTTCTTAGCCCGGACTTGCTTAGCACATGCCAAAACATCCAGACCAGTATCGGGAGGAAAATAATGTTCATGGCTATCGTGAGCCCCATGAGCAAAGCGGCAAAGCTTACCATCTGGCCAGCCCCCCCACCGAGACCGCCATTATTGGCTATCACGACCGCCCCTCCCTTGCGGTCGACCCAGGCCTCCCAGATCAGATACCCGCCTAGCGCGGGCAGCAAAAACAAGCACTCTACTCGACCCTCTCCAGCAACGAAATAAGCCGCTAAGGGATTCCATCCATACAGGATCGCCTTCTTGGAGCCGTATCTCAAAGCTAGAATAATGCATATCCAAATATCGATGACAAGAAATACCGCCTTGACCGACCACTCGCTTAATCCCACGGAATTGAACATCCTAAAGACGGCCAAAACTAACGGGGCCTGGCTGGATACTTGATCCTTGTTTTCGATGCGCTCCCACCGGCGATCGCGTAGCAGTCTCAATTCCTCGCTGCTGGGCTCTAATTGGTAGGGATTCAGATTCATATTGAGAACGTCGCCCTCCCAAAGTCTCCGGGAAAGATCCTCCGAAGCAGGCATTGGCAAGAGAAGCATTCGTCCGACAATCGCCACCGCAATCATCAGCCACATCCATCGATTGGCCACGTACCAGCTCAAAAAGAAACCGCAGGAAGCAAACAGAACCCCAATCAGAAAAGCTCCTGCGTCTCCGCTTCCACTAGGCAAACCGGCTTGGGTCATGCGAAAGCAGCCCCAAAGGAAAAGGAGAGCGGAAAAGCCGAAAAGAGTGGCTTCCCTCTTGCTTGCCCGGTAGAACACCGAACCTGAAGAGTTCTCCATGTAGGCTAATGACCGTCTCATTTCCTACTCCATTAATCCTGGGCAAACCGGAGTGCCGGACAGAATCTCCAAGATGCGAATGCTGAATGGAAAGCCCCGAATTTCGGGGCATCGCTCCGTTGAAATCTTTCAGTTCGGGAATCGCTAATGACTTTCAAAGCATTTGGCATGGGGTATTATGTTGCAAAGCCACTCGATTTCCGCGATTCTATCAAGCAGCAATCGATTGAATGGCATATTTTTAGAAAACGCGCACGCGCCCTGGCCGGATAGCTCCCATGAGCAACTAGTGTCCTTCCGCCTCATAAAGGGATTATCCTTGAACGATTTTCGATTGAATCTGTCATTAGCTCCATGCCTCTTTTGATTGACTAGCGGACGACAGCGTTCCCCGCCGCTGTTTTCATGCCAATTACTCTCGGGGCCGATACACTGGCTGCAAGACGAATGGTAATGCTCAGTCGCCCTACCTGCAGCAGCACGCCAATAATCCTGTCGCTTGGTATCCTCGGGGCAACGTGGTATTCGAGAGAGCCAAAAGGAAAAACAAAGTGGTCTTTCTTTCAATTGGATACTATACCTGTCATTGGTGCCATGCGATGAATCGGGAATCGTTTTCAGACCCAGATATTGCCGCCTACCTGGATAAGAACTCTGTAAGCATAAAAGTGGATCGCGAAGGGCGACCGGACATCGACCAAGTATGTATGACATTCGTGCAGCAGCTAACCGGTAGCGGAGGTTGCCCCTGAACGTGTAGCCAACGCCCGATCGAAAACCGTTTTTCTGAGGGACTTATTTCCCTCCAGACAGAACAAGAGGGAATACTCGAGCCACTTTTCCTGAAGCCCTCAATCGTATCCAATCTATGAGGACGGAAGATCGGGAAGGCGTGCTGAAACGAGGAAACGAAATCGTTTCAATTCTGAACCAGCTCTCAGTCCCCAAAAGCAGCGAAGCCCTCGGCGAAGAATTGGACGAACCGCTTGTCAATGCGGCTATCGAAAATTTCAAATCCGCATTCAACGAAACGACCGGAGCATTCGGATCCGGCCCAAATTTTCCAAGAGCAGTGCATGTGGCTTTTCTAATCAGGTCAAGCGCCCTAAAAACGCTGGATTCGGGAAAAAGAAACGCTGCCCGAGAAATGGCGTTGGCGTCCTTGGATGCAATTATTAGAAGAGGAATCAACGATCACATTGGCGGAGGATTTCATCGGTACACAGTCGACCGCGAATGGCAATTACCCCATTTCGAAAAAATACTTTATGATCAGGGGAACCTAATCGACGCCTTGCTAGAAGCGTGGAGAGCCACCAGTGAGCAACGTTGTCGAAAAGCCGTCTTCGATACTTGTTCGTATCTGATGCGGGCGTCCGGTGGATTCTGTAGCGCGGAGGACGCCGAAAGCTACGAATCGGAAACGCGGGAAAAGAAGAGCGAGGGGACATTCTTCATCTGGAGTCTAGCTCAAGCTCAAGAGGCTTTGGGAGATGGTAATCTGTTAGCCATGGCCTCGGCCTATTACGGCATTAGGGCAAACGGTAACGCTCCTCGCGTTTCATCGAGTTCAGAAGCCCTAGACGGTTACAACATACTTCGTGTCGAAAAATAGATCACCGAACTAGCGAACGAATTCGAAATAGATGAAATAACCGTGATCGATCGGTTGGGTGAAATAAAACGCTTGATGGAACTAGCGCGGTCGAAGCGAGCGATACCTCATTTGGATGACAAGATTATTACCTCTTGGAATGGCTTAGCCATTTCAGCTTTGGCCAAGGCCGGACAGATTCTCGATCAAGAGTCTTACATTGCAGCTGCCAAAGGAGCACCCAGTTTCATCGGAGCTCAACTCTACCAATGCGATAAGAAACAGCTTTGGCGGCTTTATCGCGGCATCCCCTCAAGCGCGGATGCATTCACGGAAGATTACGCTTTTCTAACTCAAGGCCTCATAGACCTTTACGAAGCGTCCGGGGAACCAGGGTGGCTTGACCGAGCCTACACGCTCCAGCAATCGCAAAATCGCCTATTTTACGACAGAGACAATGGTGGATTTTTCGAATTCACCGAGGGCCAAGATATCGTCTTCGACCGATCTGAAAACCGTTTCGACAGAGCGATGCCCAACTCCAACTAGATCAGCGCCAAAAACCTGGTCCGACTCGGGCAGTTTTTTGATGATGATTCTTTCAACGAAATGGCCCGCATTACTGCCGAGGCATTTATTCCCGACTTGGTGAAATCATCTATCTCTATGCCCGCTCTAATCGATTCGTCTCTATATATTTTCAGAAAACCCGTACAAATTGTAATCGACTCGAATGGCGACAGTCGAGAAATGGCATCAGCCGCCAACGGTTTCTTGCTACCGAATCGCCTTCTGCTCCACGCTGGCTCCGGCCCTAGTCAGGAGTTTCTCGGCCGTAGACTGAACTTCATTAGAGGCACCAGGCCAATTGACGGAGAGTCTACCGCTTATGTTTGCGAAGATTTCGTTTGCCAAATCCCCGCTCGCTCTCCCCAGGAGCTCCGCTCCCAACTTGAGAACCTGATAAAGTAATGGTATGCACCGTACCTTTTGCCAGATGGCGGGATTCGCTATGGAAATAAGGATTCGGAAGCCAATGACCCCACTTCAATTATCCATCGTTCCCTGTATTTGCTTTTTCATTGCACGGGCTAGCGTGAGGGGTAAGCTTTCAACCAATTCATCGTCTATAAAAAGGCGATCTCGTGGCGACTGAACTCTTCAATCTTGAGTTTGTTCAAGTTGAGCACCAGTTTCGCCGAGACCGATCCCCTTTCGAACCTGGCTTTGACATTGAATCGGGCTTTCAGCTCGGGAATCAAGAGAACACCCTTCTGGTTACGAAGGGCGATTTTCAGTCGGTGGGATCCCGCTTCATCAGCATCGAATCGCATCCGCGTGACAATAGAAAAACGATCCCTGATTACCGGCAGTTTGGGGGCCGCGATTCCTTCGAAGACGCCCAATATGTTCAGACGCCCCTGATAGTCGGTCGCGGCATCGCAAATGGCTAGCAATTCCACTTTCATCGTAGATCAGGCCACATAGAAAGGGCCCGCATCGCTAGCGCAATCCGACTGGAGTATCCAAAATCTCCTTCAAGACAATCGCCCGGCGAATCGAATTCGTGTCGTCCAAACCATCCAATATAGAATTCTTGCTTCTCGAAACGAATTTTCTTTCGCGATCCTTGGATCGGTCTTTCGCAACCACCCTGTGGCCGGCGATCTCGGCCTTCTTGGCTAATTCCCGAGCCTGCTCGAGCTTCTTTTCAATCTCTCGCCGCTTTTCCTCATAGGGGTCGGGAGCATCGAATATGAAGGGTTCAGGCTCCGGAAACGGATCCGCTTCCGACTCCTCGTAAATAGGGGCTTGAAAGGGACGCGGCGGAATGGGCGAAGGGTCTGGCTCAAAGGATGGTTCAAATGCCGGTTCGGGCGCTCTAGGCGCCTCCCGCCGAACGGGCGTCCGACCCTTGCCTTGACGCTCGAGAATCTTGCGACGGATTTCCTCTTGGATTTTCCGGGCCCGTTCCGAAGCATCCGGACTCGGGCCCTCAGCATCCCCTTCCTTGTTCTTCGCTCTACTAGCTCCAATGAAATAGAGCAGCGCTATGATAATCGGAACGAGCTTATCCAGGTTATCTAAAAACCAGTAATCCATTAGCTATCCGCTCTAGCCATCCCTTCTCGAATCGCCTTGATCATCTTGAAGAGGATCGGCAATCGATTCTCTCATGCGCGTGTCGGATTCAATGTTCTTCATCTTATAATAGTCCATTATACCCAGATTTCCACTACGGAACGCTTCCGCCATGGCTAGGGGCACCTGCGCTTCCGCCTCGACAACTTTCGCCCGCATTTCCTCGACTCGAGCCTTCATTTCCTGCTCGGACGCTACAGCCGCGGCTCTTCTGATTTCCGCTTGGGCCTGAGCCATATTCTTATTGGCTTCCGCCTGAGCTTCCTGGAGCGAGGCACCCACATTGGCCCCGACATCCACATCGGCAATGTCGATAGATAGAATTTCGAAAGCCGTGCCTACGTCAAGACCCCTGTCCAAAACCCTCCGGGAAATCGAGTCAGGCGACTCCAGAACAACCTTGTAGGAATCCGCCGAGCCGATGGTTGTAACGATACCCTCGCCCACACGGGCAATAATCGTCTCTTCCTTAGCCCCTCCAACAAATCGCTCTAAGTTGGTACGCACCGTCACTCGGGCCTTGGCCTTAACTTGGATACCATCTTTGGCCACCCCATCAATCGTCTTCTTTGCTGACTCCTGGCTTGGGCAGTCGATTACCTTGGGGTCGACCGATGTGCGAACCGCCTCAACCACTGACTTGCCCGAACCTTTCGTAGCCAAGTCGATGGCGCAAGCCCGTACGAAATCCAGACTGATGCCCGCCTTCATGGCGGCGATGATCGCCTGAACCGTGGGGATCAGATTTCCGCCCGCCAAAAAATGGGCTTCCAATTCATCCGTAGTCAAATCCACGCCTGCCTTCACTGCGGTTATACGAGCATCGACAACCAAACTGTAAGGCACGCCTCGCAACTTCATGGCGATGATGTTGAGAAACCCAACAGGCGCCTTCGAAAGCAGGGCCTTCAACCATGTATTGAAGAATGAAATGAAGACGAACCCGATAACCAGCAAAACCAGGCCGATCGCGATTACTAGGATTAGTGGAGCGTTGTTCAAGAATGCCAATGTATTGGGCAGTGTCATAGTCATTAAGCAGTTTTAGTTATATTTTGGATACGATTATTCTGAAATTGTCTCGGCCAGTCACTTTGACCTCGGTATTTTTCTCAATAAAGCCGGATTTCGAGAAAGCTTCCAGCCGCTTTCCGTTTACGATGACGAATCCGGTTGGGCCTAATGCGGTGACCGTTGTGCAAATCTGGCCAATAATATCATCAGCTGCGTCGGAATAATCTACCCGGGCCTGAACGGAGTCCTTTAGAAAGAGGTGGGAGCCCATTCGCGTATTCGGCAGCACTTTGAACTCAAAGTATAGGGCGCCTACGAGCAAAAGAATGGCGGCAATGGCGGCGATGAAAGCTCCTTGAGCTCCGAATTCCGAGTACGCTTGAATAACTCCGCCAATGATAACCAGCCCTCCAATGGCCCCAACAATCCCGCCAGGAAGAAAAACTTCCGCGGCGATAAAAAGGACGCCTACAACAAAGAAAATAACGATCGTGGTCATGCTTTCACCTCTTCCACATGAAAGCCAAAGGCATCCGCCTTTAATACACGAACGCGAGCCCCTTTTTCAATCATCCCTACATCCGTCTTAGCTTCATAGCGCTTTCCATCGATCTCGATTTCACCCGTCGGGAATAGATCTGTCACTGCCAGCCCTTCGGTGCCCATTCCTGGCCTAGACGAACCGTTGGGAATCGATGGCTGGCTTGTCCCGCTAACCGATTCCGCTAGAATCATGCGATCCCAAAAGACGGTTTTCGGCAAGAAACGGGCAAGGAGAGCAAAAAGAACCATGGCCAAAATCACGCCACCCGCCAAATTGTAGATCGGCCTCAAAAACAGTTCGAAGGTAAACTCGAAGTCCCGCGCTTCTTTGGGCCAAATGTCCGCCATGCTCCAAAGCAATCCCCCCACCATCATCACCAGGCCGGGCAACGCTAAGAAAATAAGGCCCGGGAAAAACACAAGCTCTACGAAGACCATTGCCGTCCCGATGACAAAAACAATTAACCCTTCGTACCCAGATAGCCCAGCGACGTGATGCCCGAAATTGACCACCGCTATCATGGCAATTCCCGCAATTCCAAATACCCCGAAGCCCGGAGTCTTGAATTCGACTAGAAGGGCGAGAATGCCCAAGCCCAAAAGCACGGGACTCCAACTCATCAGATGGCCGGCCAGATTCAAGGACCAGGTCGTTTCAAAGTCATGCCGGACAATCGGCTTGCCACTAGCTAAGCTAGCGATCAAGGCATCCAAATCATCGTATATCCCCGATCCCAAAAGAGACTGCGGAGGGTCGCCGTAAGTTTCATGAGCCCTTCGAGCGTTGAGATTGAGCAGCTTGCCCTCTTTGGATATCGTCTCTCCCTCAATAACCAGTTCCACATCAGGATCAATCATGGCCTCCATCACCTGACTCCGATATCGGTACTCACCCGTGTAAGCGTCTACTTTGGCAGTCAGGAAGGCGTTGATTTTGCGTTTCATGGAATCATCCACGTCCTGACCAGTGCCCGTCACTACCTCGGAACTCCCCATCGTCGCTCGCGGCATGAAATAGATGTCCCTGGTTACGGAAGCGATTATCGCTCCCGCAGAAATGGCCTCTTCGTTGATGAAAGTCGCCGTGTCGCCCTCGAAGCGATCGATGACTTTCATGATTTCCAATGTAGAATTGAGTTCCCCGCCCGGCGTGTCCATCTCGAAGAGAACCAGGGACGCTTCCTTTTCAATCGCATCCTTGATACCGGAGCGAATTGTGAAAAGCGTGGGTTTGCCAATGGGCCCTTCTATGGGTATGACGTAAACAACGAAGGCGTCCGAACCCCCTGGCGCCGCGTCGTCCACCGACGAGATTTCCGCCGGATCTTCCGATTGCCCATCAGACGAGCCAGCAGCGTCGCCCTCCGTATCGGCCCGCAACTCAAATCCCAATTCCGCGGTCGATAATATTACCAAGCATAAAAATAAGTGTCTCATTTCAAGAGTCGAGCTGAATTCTGCCCTGGCCATTAGCAAAAAGCAAGGCCAGGAGGGGAGGCAAACGCTTGATTACTGGGCATTTGTTACTCAAGGCGGGCAAAGAGGCGTAATCTAAGATTAAAAGTTGCCGTTTTCACAAGATTCGTTTCGCCATATTCCTGGATTACCTCTTATTCAAAGGATCGGAAATGGACAAAATTGAATACCTCGGTTCGCGCATCCTCAGGTGGCAAGTGGGAGCCTCCACCTTTCTCGCCTGGCCTGAAGCGGGTGCGCGTCTGATGAACTGGAACATCACCTATCCAGATGGGACGTTTCGCGACATCATCACCTGGCCAGAGCTCAATGACGCCAGCCAGGTTGTCAAAGCCCGCGGGGGCAATCCCATCCTCTTTCCGTTTTCCGCCCGCACTTTCGACCGTGGCAAAATAAACTTTTGGCAGGATCCCAATGGGAACCAGCGCCCCATGCCCATGCATGGCATTGCCCGGCAAAGCGCATTCGAAATCACGCGGGCCGACGAAACCGGCTTCGCCGCCAAAATGATCGCTAACGATGAAGCCAGGGAGGCCTATCCGTTTCAATACGAATTCGAGGTTATTTATCGATTCGAAAGCAAATCTTTGACTGTCGAGCTGAGGCTGAAGAATAACGATGACGTTTCTATTCCCTGGTCCGCAGGAAACCATTTCTACTTTAATCTCCCCTGGGTGGATGGAACCGAGCGCCGCGACTACACTGTCAGCATACCCGCCGGGAAGGCCTGCAAGCATGCCGCGGATGGCAGCCTATTTCCCGTCGATAGCTTCAAGAAAACCGATTCCGTCGCCAATCCTGAACTCGTCGACCGAATTCATTACGAGCTAACAGAGCCGATCGTGGGCTGCCACTGCTCCATGGACGATTCCAAACTGGAGATCGAAGTTGGAGCGGACAGCGAGCCAAATCCTGGATACGCGGTCGTGACCTGGACTAAGTCGGACGCATCTCCCTTTTTCTGCATCGAGCCCTGGATGGGCCCGCCCAACAGCCCTGAAAACCAAATCGGCCTACACTGGGTTAAGCCCGGGAAAACCGAGGCGTTTTCCAGTACAGTTCGGGTCTAGACAAGTCGCAGAAGCGAGACCTGCCTACCTTTGCAATAGACGAGGTCAGTAGATATGTCCATCTTTGGTCAGCCGCGAAGTGGTGGTTAGTTACGGCCGCTTGAAGAAAAGCAGCTATACCAATTGTTCCGAACGGTTTAGCCGATGGTAGGAGCGGTTGTTTGGAGAGGTTCTAGGCTCGCCGCGATTTAAGCAGGGTTGAATGCCACAAGTTTCCGCCGTTCCTCGGAGCGCGGGACGCTTCTACGCTCGCTATAAACTTGAATCGAAACCACCAATCCCTTCAGCGAGAGAGCAGTTCCCGTACAATCGACCGCCACTCTTCCTTGAGCGACCCATCGAGTCTAGGTTGCCCTGAGCGATGGTACCAATACGAGGCGTTGGAAAAATCGCCCTCGACGCGATGCAAATAGGCATGCACCCAATCCCCATCGCGAGATCCCGCATTTTGGCATAACTCATGAGCCTTTTCCCAATCGCCTTTGCCATTATGCCAAAGGGCTTTTAACTCGTCGCTCAAACCCTCTGGTGGCGTCTCCCTAGTTGCTAAGCTCGATTCGAATGCCTCTATATCCATCGCTATCGTGTTCAGTAATGCGTTTTCCCGGAATTTTTGCCTTTATTAGCCTTGTATCTCTAAAGATAACTCTCGATGAGTGACGACTGCTAGAAAAAAAATCCTGGAGGCTTGCTGCCAAAGAATCTGCTGGGAGGATCTCGACCTGGGTCCGGTTCGAGAGCTGATCGATCTGGCCATACGGGAAGATTTAACCGGATCCGGACTCCTGTCGAAACCTCCTTTAACTGGCGACCGTTCCAGCGCCCTACTCGATCCAGACAATCGAGCTCAAGCAACGCTGAGAGCCCGCGAGACAATTTGCCTAAGCGGACTTCCGCTGTTAGATGAGATCCTCCGCAGCTTCGATCAACGGCTCGAAATTAAAGCGATGACCGAAGATGGCCAGATGGTTAGCGCGGGCAGCCCCATCGCCACGATATCAGGCCCTTGTCCATCCATGCTTTCCATCGAGCGGACCCTCCTAAATTTCCTGCAGCGCCTCAGCGGGATCGCGACGACTACGCGTCAATTTACAGAGAAATTGAGCGACTCTCACACTAGGCTTTTGGATACGCGCAAGACCACTCCGGGATACCGATATTTGGAAAAATATTGTGTAGCCTGCGGCGGGGGATGGAACCATCGTATGGGACTCTTCGACCGCGTAATGCTCAAGGACAATCATCTGGCCGCTTTCGGGAGCGATCTAGCGGCAGCCACACGCCAAGCCGCTCTCCGTTCCAGACAGGAGAATCCGGGCTTGCTAATTGAAATGGAAGTCGACCGGATTGAGCAAATCGAGGCCGCGCTGGAGGGCGGAGTGGACATCGTGATGCTGGACAACTTCACCTTGCCCGATCTAAGAATAGCCAAAGCGCTGATCGGCGAAAGGGCCGTCACCGAAATTAGTGGTAATGTAACTTTGGATACAATAGAAGCGTACAGCGAGATTGGCTGCGATTTTGTTTCGACCGGCGCACTAGTACACAAAAGCGTATGGGTCGACATCGGGCTAGATTGGGATCGGGCCCTGTAAAAGCTAGCCATGAGCGAAAAAACGCCTGCAAACCACCACTCGTCAAATCGAAGCAAGGAATCGCTCATTCTCGGCCAACTACTAGCCGCGAAAGACGATTTTGCTTCCGGGAGCCGCTTGGCCGACAGCCTTGGCATCTCGCGCGTTGCGGTGTGGACCCACATGGAGAAGCTACGCGAACAGGGGTTCGAATTCGAGGCAGTCCGGAGCAAGGGCTACCGGATCGCCCGCTATCCCCGAACCTTAAATCAAAGCCTAATCCAAGCCTTGCTGCCCAGCCACGCCCGTGATTTGCGCGTCCTCGCCTATGAAGAAATCGACAGCACGAATTCCGAAGCGGAACGCTTGCTAGCCAACGAGATTCCCGATCCGCTCCTAGTCATCTCTCGAAAGCAGACACGAGGCAGAGGACGCTTCGGCCGGGAATGGCATAGCCCCGAGAACGGCAATCTCTATGCCAGCTTCGCCTTTCGCCCCCGGGTTCCTCCAGCCAGGCTATCGACCTTCACACTTTGGATCGGCGTCAATATTTGCGCCTGCTTGAACAGCTATTTCCGCATCGAGAGTAACGTCAAATGGCCCAATGATATACATATCGGAGGCAAGAAACTGGCCGGCATTCTGACCGAAGCCCGCATGGACTCCGATCATACGCGGGAACTCATTCTCGGCGTGGGGCTGAATATCAACAGCTCCTGCGAAGACTGGCCGCCGAAACTGCGTTCCATCGCCACTTCGATCAAGCAAATCACCGGAGAAACCACCGACTTAAATCGGTTCGCCGCCCTTTTGGCGGGACGGGTCTACCAAGCCTATGATCAATTTATTTCCGATTCTTACCGATCAGCTATGAAAGAAATGTGGATCGACTACGATCTCCTGATAGACCGGAGAATCAGCCTCCTTCATGGAAAGTCTAGGATCTCCGGAATCGCTCGCGGTATCGATCTTCACGGAGCTCTGATACTCGAGAGAGAAGACGGTTCCCGTATTCAAATACGAGCGGGCGAGGTCACCATCGAAAAGTGAATGCGAATCGAACGACAAAAGTCTGTTTTATACATAAATGGCAGCCAATGCGCCAAACCAAGCAAAGCGGCCACCGCGAATAATACCTGTTGCGAAAAAGGATAGTCACTATTTTTAGCAGGCGGGATTAGGATATTGGGGTTGCCGCACTCGTGAAGCGTCGCTTTCTTTCCGGAAATCGCCGATCTAGAATCAAACATATGCCCAAGAAAGAGGATCAGCCAGAATATACCATCGAAGTGGAAAACCTCCACAAGCGGTTCGGGAAGCTGGACGCCGTTAACGGCATATCCTTTCGAGTAAAAAAAGGCCAGATAGTCGGCTTCCTAGGCCCCAATGGGGCCGGCAAAAGCACTACCATGCGCATCCTAACCGGCTATCTCAGAGCAACTTCCGGGATCGTTCGTATCTGTGGAGTATCCGTAGCCACCAAACCTCAAGAAACGAAACGCCGCATCGGCTACATGCCGGAAAACAACCCCCTTCCTCAAGAACTGAGGGTGCGCGAATACCTGAAATCGAGGGCCCGATTAAAAGAGCTTCCTCTACGCCACCGAGGCAAACGGGTCGACGAAGTGATGGAGCGATGCGATTTGACCCGCGCCCAAGACCGCATAATCGGCAAACTTTCCAAAGGCTTTCGGCAACGGGTCGGCATCGCTGACGCTATCCTGGCCAGTCCGGAGGTGATTATTATGGACGAGCCAACAATCGGCCTCGACCCCCATCAAGTGATAATGATTCGCGATTTGATAGCCGGCTTACGAGGCAAGATGAGCGTAATCATTTCCAGTCATATCCTTGCCGAAATCGAGATGACCTGCGATCAGGTCATGATTATCAACAGCGGAAAAATCGTCGGTCAGGGCACCCCCAATGAGCTGCGCGAAGCCTTTATTGACTCCACTATCTACGAACTGGAAATCAATGGTGACCTGCCCCACCTTCGCGAGTCCCTAAAGACGGTGTCCACCGAACTAGATGTGACCCAGTTCGAGGAGCCTGACAAACGCGGCTTCTCCAAGGTATCCATACGCATTCCAGGCAGCCATGACTACGGAGAAAAGATCTTCAGTTGCCTAGCTGGAAACCCGCTTATTCGAGCTCGCTCCCTCCGCAAGCGACAAGCCCCCCTCGAGGATGTATTCCTGGCCGCCACTCGCCGAAGTTGGGAAGCATTGGATACAAATATAGCCAATAAACCGTCAACTTCCGACGAAAATCCGGAGAAGGCGGAAATCTCGACCGCTGGTTGAGGTCCAGGTATAAGCAATGAGGCATTTCACAACCTTGCTCCGGTCCGAGATTTGGAAATTGCTGGTCAGCCCTAGCACCTACATCGCTGCCTTCCTTTTCCTCCTCATCATGGGTTTCCTCTTCCAGCTGATCCTCGTAGACTACGCTAGCGATCCCAAAGAGGAAAACCCGTCCATAACCTTCTTCCGGCTCTTTTTTGTTCCGGTCTTCTTCATGGTTCCGCTGCTTACCATGAGGAGTATTTCAGAAGAGCGGGCTCGCGGAACTCTCGAAACCCTAATGACCACCCCAGTAACAGCGACAGAGGTAATCCTGTCTAAGTTCGCCGCGGGGTACATTTACTACGCCTTCCTCTGGGCCTTTACGAGCTGCTTTCACATTCTCTTCTACTCTTTCGTCCAAGAGGACTCTCTCTTTGACCCGTATCCAATTATCGGAGGATATGCTTACATCGCAGTCAGCGGAACTCTTTTCCTCAGCCTCGGGATTTTCGCCAGCACCCTGACGCGAAGCCAATTGGTCGCCGGTATAGCCAGCTTTTCCCTAGTCTTCGGTTTTATCGTTGTCGGAAGCTATCTCGAAGACTTAGCCCTGCCTCTGATGTCCCGGCCAGAGTGGATCGATATGCTGGCCAAGCATACAGATGTCTTGCAGCACATGAGGGATTTCTCGTCTGGAGTTATCGATACACGAGCAATCGTCCTTTACGGAAGCTGCTCGCTGGCATCGCTATTTTTAAGCATACTCATTCTCGAATACCGCGAGGGGACCAGTTAGCCGGATGAATTTCATAGAGTCCTACCAGTCCAATCGAATCGCCGATCGCCTGCATGCCATCGTTCAGTTCCTCCTCGTCTTTATGATTCTGGCGGCTATCAACACCATCGCCATGCGTTCCTATACGCGGTTCGACACCACCCTAAACCGCTCCTTCACCCTATCGGCCCAAACCATAGCCTATCTGCAACAGCTTCAGCAGCCTATTCAGATCATAGTAACGCTAACTGATCAGAGTCGCGATCTCGGAATTCGAGACATATATCATGATGTTAAGTCATTGCTTGGCGAATACGAATACGAAACGCGTAATCAGGGAGAAAATCGCGTGCGAGTCGAATACCTTAACGTCTACCAGCAAGCTCGAAGGGCCAAGGAGCTAGGCATTTCCGAGGAAAACGCCATCGTGTTCAATCCTGGAGCCCAACAGAAGATCGTCCGAATCGACGAGCTCTATCGCCTCTCCCAAGGGGATATCCAAGAATTTCTGGGAGAGACGGTATTCACCCAGACAATTTTGGAAATCTCTGAAGACAACGCCCCGAAAGTCTATTTCGCCTCCGGGCACGGCGAACTAGATCCAAATAGCTTTTCTCCCGATCGAGGAATATCCAAATTCGCGGATGAACTCGAAAGCCAGAATTTCGAAACGGAAACGCTGGACTTCTCCACCATCACAGAGATTCCCAAAGACGCTCGCCTTTTAATTGTACCTGCCCCCCAATCGCCTTTCCTCCCTCGAGAACAAGAGATTCTCAAAAGCTATCTGAGACGAAACTCGGGAAGGGTGATTCTCATGATCGAACCGGGCGCCAATCACGGGCTGGACGATCTGCTTTTCGAATGGGGAATCCTTGCCGACGATGCCATAGCGGTGGAAACGAGCCGGGATAGCCAAATCGAGGGAGGAGACCTACTGGTGCGTCGATTCGCTCCTCACCCCATAACCAACGAGCTGCTGCGCTTGAATATGACCCTCGTAACGGATCGAGCCCGGGTCGTTCGCGAGGATCCCGGGCGCCCGATTGACGAGTCACTCTTGGTAAAGGAACTCATGGCCACATCCGAGAAAAGTTGGGGAGAAAAGGACTTCAACAGCGACTCTCCCCCAAAATACGATCCGACCGTCGATCTCAGAGGACCCATACGCGTCGCCGCCGTGTCGGAAAGAAAAGTCGACTCCTCCTTGGGTATCAGCATTCCCGGCGGTCGTCTCATTGTTTTTGGCACTTCAAACTTTCTGACCAACAATCGTATCAGCGCCTCGGGCAACCTGTTCTTGGCTATGAACGCGATCAACTACGCCATCAACCGCATAGCCCAGCTAAACATCCCACCACGGCCCATCCGCAAGGTTAAACTCGACCTGAGCATGGAACAGCTTCTCCTGTCCCGCTATCTCATTTGGCTGGGACCGCCTGCTATCGTGGGTCTTCTGGGCATCCTTATGTACATCGCTAGACGGCAATAACCGCACCTATGCGCCTGAAAATCACACTGACGCTGCTCGTCATCCTACTCAGCCTTCTCACCTACGTCTTCTACATTGATCCGTGGGAAGACCGCCAGGTCCTCGGCCAAGAGGACAGCAATGCTCTGGGAGCGCTCGCTGTCGATATCGACTATTTGAGAATCTCCAACAGCGCTTCGAATCAATCATTGACACTCGAGCGCCTGGAAAATGGGTGGACGCTTACCGAACCTTACCGCTGGCCCTCCAATGCCTTCGCCGTCGAACGCATTCTGACCCAGCTCCAATTCCTGGATACCAAAGTGACCTTCGACACCAACCGACTGATTCAAGCTGGTTCTGCCTTGAGCGACTACGGTCTGGCTCCTCCTGAACTTACTCTGGAATTCGGTAGCCAAGGAAACCGCAGCTCGGTGGGCCTCGGATACGCGACAGAGGTCGGCGAACACCTCTATTTGCTTTCAGCCGATCGTTCGCAGATCCATGTAGTCGATCGAAGCCTAGTCGACAGCCTCTCCGTGGATATCGAAGACTTGAGAAATCCGAGAATCTTTCGATCCAGCATTTTTGAGGTCGATTCCTGGAACTTACAACTGAGCGAAGTCAATAATCTACGTACTCGAGTAACCAAAAATGACGACCAATGGGCATTCGAAACGCCTATTCGCACCCGAGCCGACACGCTCGAAGTGAATACGCTTCTAGGCAAGCTACTTGAGTTGAAGAGCCTGAGAATCCTCCAGCCTACGCCAGTTGACCTCGCCCTCTACGGACTGGAAGAACCCTTTCTCAGAATCGCCGTAGAATCGGATCAAACTCGCGAGGCCTTGGAAATAGGAAACACCGTTCAACCCGAACAACCATCGATTCGATACGCCAAACTCGAAAATCGCCCCACCATATTCGAAATGGAAATCGACTACCTTTCCTACGTCGAGAACGCCCAAACTAATCTCCGAGACCGACGGGTTTTCGAAATTGATACGGAGTACGCTAACTCAGTATCCTTCCAACGCGGAGGCTCAAAAGTATTCTCGCTCCAGAAATTGGAAACCGATGAATGGGAAATCCTCATACCCAACGAGAACCAAGGGCTGCAACGTCAAAAAGGCTCGTCCAAGGCCGTTGAAGATGCCCTGGAATGGCTCAACCGAGTGAAGGCCGTCGCCACCAACGGCACCTCCGGATTCATACACGACGCCCCAACAGCGGCCGATTTGGAATCTTACGGCCTCGAATTTCCCGAATATTCTATCAGCGTTACCTCCAATCGGCTCAAAGACAGAGAAGAAGCGCTAGACGTGCCTCAATCGGAAACGCTGCTTCTTGGAGACCCTAATCGCGAGGACCGGGCGACTCGCTTCGTGAAACTGGCCGAAGAGGACTTCGTGTACCTGGTTTCCAATGACATCATTGAAATGATCCCCGATGAAGCGTTTCACTACAATACCCGCCAGATATTCGATTTTCCTGAGGACGCGATTGTCAACCGTCTAACGATCACGCGACTCTCCAACGGGGAGACCATTGTCGATTCCGCCATCGAGCAAGGCAACCTGCCTATCGATTTAGTCAACGCCTTAACTCCCTTGGAAATAAAGTCGTATCTGTACGATGCCTACACGTCGAATGTAAACATTGCGGGAAGGCTCCAATCTTGGGCCTATCTCCTGAATGCAACCTATCAGTGGACAAATGGAGATGAGGGACAAACAGAAACCGTAGAGCTCTATGTGTCCGAGCTTACTGGTGGCCCCTTTATGGCAGGGGGATCGATCGATGCGGATTCCGTCTTCGAATTCGAACAGGCATTCATCGACGCATTTAGCTCAGTCGTATTCGATCGGGTAATGCGAGAGGTTCCTCAAGAACCCTTCGACCCGAACACCACGCTTCCCGACGACACAAGCGAACCGGCGAGCTCCACAGTCGACTAGACTAGGAAAACCGTTGCAGTCCAAAGGTAAATCGAAAAGCAAATACGCCTGGCGCGCCGCCTGCCTGCTGTGTAAAGCCGCCATCGACTTCGTCTACACGCTCGGCGTTGTTATCCTGTCTTTGCTAATAGGCCTATTCGCTTACATTGTAACGATCGATGAGACGGATATGCCCCGGATTCTCGTCCAGCTACTCGAGAGAATACTGCAATCTCAAGGGGCCTCCATCAGCATGTCAGGGATACGGATACAACCCAGCGGGCGTATCACCATTGATCAGCCCATAATCAAATCGACGGACCTGCAATCGGAGATCGCTCGGGCCGACCGCATCAGTCTCAAGCTAAATCCGGCCCTCATTGTTTTCGGACAGGCTAGGTTGAACGAACTCTATGTGGACAACGGGTCCGTTATCGTTCCCGCCATGCTATCTCGTTCCGGACTTCCCGAGCCGCTGATCGACAAAATAGATCTTGCTGCGGAAAACACTCGACTGGGCTGGGACATCAAACGCGCGACCACCCAATTCAGCGATGCCCGTGTAACGATGACGGGTATCATCAACCTTGCTACATTCGAATTGCCTGAAAAAGAAAGAAGGGCATCAAGCCTCACTGAACAGCTTATCGCTTTCCACAAACAAGCCCGAAAATACGAGGAATACCTCGCCCAAGCCACCGGACTCGAGGCCGCTATCGCTATTCGAGCCGTAAAAAACGAGCCGCGATCCTTGAGGGCTACCATTAGCGCTCAGGCAGCTGAATGGGAGGATAGCTTTTCCGCCACTGAACTGCTGCTGACGGCTAACGCCACCGAACGATCTCCCCTCCGAATGGATGCCCAACTAGGAACGGCGAACGGTCCCCAAAACACCCGCATCCAGTCCACCCGCATCACCGCCCTTTGGAATGAATTTCCGGGGCCCGACCGATGGTTGCCCAGCTCGCTATTCTGCCAAATCGGATCAGCGGGCCAGGAATCTGCATACATCCAGAATATCTCTGCCCATATTCACCCCAAATCCCTCGCACTATGGAATGTCGAGGGCATTATTCAAATCGCCGACTCCCCTTGGGAATTCCGGGCCAGCGGCGATCTGGATTCCAAATCTGGAGTCGCCCGTCTCTCGGGCTCCCCGACCAACGGCCTTATCGAGCTCGCCGCTAGAATAGCCAAGGAACTGCCCTCCCCATTAATAATCTCACGACCTATCGAATCCATCGCTCGCTTCGATGGACAAGCTGATGTGCGGATCGAAGCGGAGTTCGAGAATTCATGGAAACCGAAATCGGCCAGGGCCTCTCTAGTGGCAGGTCAAATCACCTCTTTGGGAGCCCGGTTCGATCACGCGATTGCCGAGGCCAGTTTGCAGGGAAGCGCCGTCAGAGTCCCCAGCATTTGGCTGCGAAGCGGTCCCCAAAATGGTCGCCTCGCATTAGACTTCGACCTTGATAGCAAGCGTCGACGTCTTCTCATCGATGGTCTCTTCCATCCAAATACGGTCGATGGATGGATTCCAGAACCTTGGTGGATCGAACTATGGGATAATTTCCAATTTCCCAAGGAAGGCTTCTATTGTCTGATGGATTCCGAGCAAATCGTTAAGCGACCGGAAACCCTGCGACTAACGGGCTACGCCTTCGGTAGAAACCTAGGGCTGCGCGGCCATGCCATGGACGAGATTGAAACACGTATGTACATACGGCAACGGTACATCGATCTCTATGATTTGAGCCTGAAACGGCCAGATGGCTACGTCCGCGGAGAAAGCCAGTTTTCCCTAGCCATCGATCATCGGGACCAGAAAAATAAGCTTAGCGGCCTGTGGCTGGACGCGGAGTCGACGACCGACTTGTCTATCGGCCCAGACGTGATCTACGAGCTTCGGGAGAATGTTGAGGATATTCTCGAACCTTACGACTATAAGACTCCTCCAAAAGTTCGAGCGACTGCCTCAAGTGTCCGAAAGAAAGGCGTCTTCGAGTACGACATCGATCTGTCGATCGACACCAGCGAACCCATAGGCTACCACCACTTTCCTCTCGATTCCTTGAAAGCCGAGGTTCTCGTGTCCAACGATAGAGTCAGCATTCCTAGCATACGGGCGGATCTCGCCAACGGAGTGGTCGATGCCAGCGCCGAAGTTCGAGGCGAAGAGATTGATCTCAAAATAGCTCTCAGCGATGCCCACTTCGGAGACACTCTAAAAGCGTCGGCTATATATTTCGCCGCCAACGATGATGCCAGTGCCGCCAACGAGTTCTCCCCAAACGAGCTTTCCAATTACGGCGGCGTCGCCAGCCTTCAATTCGATGGAAGCGGTATCGTCGGAGACTCCTTGTCTTTCGATGGAAAAGGAGCGTATCAGATTTCTGGAGCCGACTTCTATCAACTGCAACTCTTTGGGGGGCTTTCCCGAGTATTCGACAACGCTGGCTTGCCAATTACCACCCTCAAGTTCGAAGATGCCAATGGCGAGTTCGACGTCGAAAAACGCTTTGTTCGATTCCCCGAATTGCGGCTCAGAGGGAGAGTCGCTCAAATTAAAAGCCAAGGGAATTACGACTTGGCCGAGGGCGAGCTGGACTTCACCGCTCAGCTCCAGCCCTTCCGTTCCATACCCATCTTCGAGCTGCCGGCCCGAGTTCTGGACATTTTTACCGGCATCTTCGAAGTCCAGCTAACGGGGACCATCGCCGAACCAAAATGGAACCTCTTTCGAGGGTCCCAACGGAACGAACCAAGCGAAACAGAAGCAACTCGAAATCCTCCCGAATGACGCCAAATCGCTCGAAAAAAAATGCGCAATTTTTTTAGGATTCGCCCCATTCGAAGACAAGCTCTTGGAAATGAGGTCCTTAGCAAATTCGGCCCTCATAAATGAGCTGATTTTCTCAAAAAAAAGCGTCGAAAACACGTTGACGTTAGAAAAATCATCACAATATCTTGTGGTCGTCTTCTCCAAATCCACACCATCTAGTGGTTAGCAAGGAGTGGATAACTAAAAACAACTTAAAATCGCCAGCCATTGGCGGCTGTGTTCCATTTTCTCTTTTCCTAACGTTTTTCCCGTCAAAACAAACCTTAAACCAGTCCCAAACCACCACAGATTCACACACATGGATAAAACTTACACAGTCGGCAATAAGACCTTCCTACTAGACCAGGAAAAAGCGGAAAAAGCATTCAAAGAGAAGCGCGTTATCAACGGGCGCCAATCCATGTGCTTCAATCTCCTTCCGCTCAAATACAATTGGGCTTACGACTTGTATAAAACCATGAAGGCCAACCACTGGGAACCCGAGGATATCATCATGAATCGCGATATCGAGCAGTGGAAGGACAATACTTTGATCTCCGATATCGAGCGCTGGATCATCATGATGGGTGTCGGCTACTTTTCCGCCGCCGAAGGTATCGTAGGGGATAACATGATACACGTCATTCGCGAGAAAGTGACGGCTCCCGAGCTCAAGCTCGTGCTGGGCCGCCACAGCCACGAAGAGAACATCCACGCGGATTCCCTCCTCTATATGATTAGCTCTCTGGGCATCAATCCGCACGAGTGCGAAGCGATGTTCGAAGATATCGAAACCATCGTCAGGAAGAACGAATTCGTCACTCGCACCTCCCATGGCCTCCGCCGCGACATGGATCTGACGGAAACCCGCAACAAGCAGATTTTCGCCAAAAACCTCTTCGTTTTCGGCCAATGCATGGAAGGGACCCAGTTCTACGGCATGTTCGGAATGATCCTCTCCCTCTACCGCCAAAACAAATTCCGGGGAATCGGGGAAATGTTCCGCTACACGCTTCGCGATGAGTCCAACCACATCGAACTCCTCCGCAATCTGCTCATGGAGCTGGTAGACGAGAATCCCGATATCTGGACCTACGAATTCCAGCAAGAGCTGTGCGACACCATGGCGGAAGCAGTCGCTCTGGAAAAGGATTTCATCAACGACTGCTTGCCAATGGATTCCATCGGGCTGCGTAAAGAAGATTTCCTTCAATACATCGACTATATTGCGGACCGAAGGTTGGAAGGCGTCGGCCTCGACCCGCTCATCGGCAATGTCCAGAACCCGCTGCCCTGGCTAGCGGAAATGATGGACATCAAAAAGGAGCAAAACTTCTTCGAAGGCCGGGTAACCGAATACCAGAAAGCCTCTTCGCTCAATAACGATAGCGACGACGACCTCTAGTTAAAAGAAGATCGCAGGAGGCAAAGTTAAAAAGGGACGCGCTTGCCACTCTCTTCTATTGTGAATCCCGCTTTCGCTTTGCATCTCGGTCTTCTAGTCCAACTTTTCACCATTCGCCAACCACTATTCTTTACTCCGCCCCCTATCTTAAGTCCCACGATCCACGACCTAAATTCATAATTCAAAATTCATAATTTAACCACCGCCATGATCAATCCCACCCTCGAAGAAGACCTCGCCCTTAAGCGCCTCGTATCCACCACCCGCGACAAAAGACTGCAATTTGATTGGCGCCAAGGCATGGACGAATCCGATGAATCGGCCGATTCGCAAATTCATGTAGTCACACACGAAGGCGAGGCTACCTTCGACCAGAGCGAAATCATGGATACCATTGGCAACGCCTTGGCCAATGTGCTACTCTCAAAGAACGAAAAGGAAATATTTACCGACAAGAACCGGGGTTGGGTCCAAATCGTCGCCAAGCAGGTCTGCGAAAAGCTTGAGGAAAAGTCATCTTCGACCATGGAAACCCGTTTCAATCTCGGGGAAGTCTACGACGTCATCGAACGCACGCTGGTCGAAAACGACGCTTACGATGTCGCCAAGAGCATGCTCATGAACCGCCAACGAAAACTAGCCGCCGATCACAGTATGAGTCTGAAAACCCTTCGGCTCATTCGGCGCAATGGGCAAGTGGTTCCCTGGAAGGAACAGAAGATCGAGATCGCAGTCCGAAAGGCCTTCCTAACTCTTGAAATGAATTCCGACCCGGCAGTCGCGGTGGCCCACGCTATTACCGAGAGGCTCGAAGCTTCCGGCCAAGCCTTCGTGCAGATCGAGGAAGTGCAGGACATGGTTCAAGAGGAGCTCATGCGCCAGGGCCATTTCAAGGTGGCCGAGCACTACATTCTCTATAGAGCCCAACGACGAGCCCTCCGCGATGCGGAAGCCCAAAGCGGCGTCGATACGCCCGAGCAAAACTCCATGGTCGTCGTCAAGACCGACGACGGAAACACCTTCTTCTGGGATGGAGTCGATCTCAAGAAGCGTATCGAGTTCGCCATGATTGGACTCGACCTTTCCCTTTCTCCCGAAGAGATCGAAACCGAGCTGCGACGCTCCATTTTCGATGAAATTAACGAGCAAGGTCTCCAGAAAACAATTACCCTCAATGCTCGGACCTTGATCGAGCTCGATGCCGACTTCGCCAAGTTCGCCGCCCGCATCCAGCTTTCCTACATCTACGAGGAAGTGCTTGGCTGGGACATCGTCAAGCACGGGGTCCGCGAACTGAAACGCCTGCACCAGAAGAAATTCAAGGAGTACATCCGCCACGGCATTTCTATCGGCCGCTTGAACGAGAAGATCAAAGACTACGATATCGATAAGCTGGCCCAAAGCCTGGATCCCTCGGCCGACCTGGAGTTCGACTACCTCGGCGTGCAAACCTTGTACGACCGCTACTTGATTGTCGACAAGTCGAAGGGACTCGCCCATGCCCGCCGTATAGAAACGCCGCAATTCTTCTGGATGCGGGTCGCCATGGGGCTCTTCATTGCCGAAGAGGAAAGAGAAGTTAAGGCCAAGGCCCTCTATAAGCTCTATAAGAGCCGCCGCTTCTGCTCGTCTACGCCTACTTTATTCAATTCCGGCACCTGCCATTCCCAGCTTTCATCCTGCTATCTCTACTACGTCGACGATTCCATCGAGGGCATCATGCAGCGCGGCATCGCCGAAAACGCCTACTTGTCTAAGTGGGCTGGCGGACTGGGCGGCAGCTGGACCGCTGTTCGCGGCACCGGGAGCCACATCAATGGCACCAATGGCGAGAGCCAAGGCATCGTCCCCTTCCTCAAGCTTCACAACGACTTGCTCATCGCCGTCAATCAGGGCGGCAAGCGTCGCGGTTCTGGCTGCGCGTACTTGGAAACCTGGCACAACGATCTCTACGACTTCTTGGAATTGCGCAAGAACACGGGCGACGACCGCCGCCGCTGCCACGACATGAACACGGCCAACTGGATTCCGGACTTGTTCATGAAGCGCATGGAGGAACGGGGCGAATGGAGCTTCTTTCGCTCCAGCGAGGTGCCCGACCTGCACGATAGCTACGGCAAGGATTTCGAAGAGAAGTACCTCGCCTACGAGGAAAAGGCTCTGAAGGGAGAAATGTGGTCCAAGACCGTGCCCGCCATCGAGGTGTGGAAGCAAATGCTGCGCATGATCTTCGAGACCGGCCATCCATGGATCACCTTCAAGGATCCCTGCAATGTGCGCTCGCCACAGGATCACGTAGGCGTCGTCCACTCCTCCAATCTCTGCACCGAGATCACACTCAACACCAGCAACGATGAAACCGCCGTCTGCAACCTCGGCAGCGTCGTTCTCGATCAGCACTTGGACAAGGATGGCAACATCGATCACAAGAAGCTCAAGGAAACGGTACGTACCGCCATCCGGGCTCTCGATAACGTCATCGACATCAATTACTATCCTACCGAAGCGGCCAAGCGTTCCAACCAGGCCCACCGTCCTATCGGGCTCGGAGTCATGGGACTGCAAAACGCCCTCTACATCCGGGACATTCCCTTCGCTTCCCAAGAAGCGGTGGAGTTCAACGACGAGGCCATGGAGGCCATCGCCTACTACGCCATCGAAGCTTCCAGCGACTTGGCGGGCGAGCGCGGTGCCTATAAGAGTTACGAGGGGTCGAAATGGGATCGCGGTCTGTTGCCTCAAGATACCTTGGATCTGCTCGAGGAAGAACGCGGACAGCACGTCGACGTTCCTCGCGGCGGCAAGCTCGATTGGGAACCGGTACGCAAGAAAATCGCCAAGCAAGGGATGCGCAATTCCAACGTCATGGCCATCGCTCCCACGGCGACCATTTCCAACATCACCGGCACCTCCCCCTGTATCGAGCCGGCCTACAAGAACCTCTTCGTCAAGAGCAACCTATCCGGGGAATTCACCATTCTCAACCAGCACCTGGTGCGCGATCTCAAGGCTCGCGGACTCTGGAGCACGGACATGCTCAATAACTTGAAGTACTTCGATGGCGAACTCGACGAAATCGAAGAAATCCCAGAGGACATCAAGCTGAAGTACAAGACTGCCTTCGCCGTCGACTACAGCTGGCTTGTATTGGCCGCCGCAAGACGCCAGAAATGGATCGACCAAAGCCAATCAGTCAACCTGTTCCTAGCCACGCCCGACATGAAGACCCTGTCCCACATGTACCGAGCAGCCTGGAGACATGGCCTCAAGACCACTTACTACCTGCGCACGCTAGGAGCCTCCAACATCGAAAAAGCCACCATCGGAGCCAAAAAAGAACTCCGCGGCGTCGTTGCCCAAGGCAAACAAACGCCTCCAGCAGAGCCGGAAATCTGCGAATCATGTCAGTGATTCGTAGATTGGAGGGCCACCGGTACCGAGGAGCGTAGCGACGACACTCAAGAACGAATGGACATTAGGTCGAAGACAATCTGCGAGAGCTGCCAATGATCGCGCAATGCGATCACTGCCCTGAGCTGAGTCGAATGGGCAGTGATCTAAAGGTAGGGCACGGCCACCTACGCGGTAGTCGACTTCCGGAGCGCCGCCCGTCGGTCGAACCTGTTCGACAACGCCATCCGCGTTCCGCTTCTCATCCGCTGGCCAGCGGTAATAAGCCCGAGTACGAGAATCGAGGAGATAGTCACCAACCTCGACTTTTTTCCCACCTTTCTGGCGATCGAGGATGCCCAGTCGCTCTTGCCCGACGCCTATCCGGTCTACGGTCGCGATTTCGCTTCCTTGCTGAGAGGCGAGAAGATTCCCTGGAGGACGGTTGTTTTCGGCGACTACGATATGTATCATTATGTCAATGACTCGATGCGCATGATCCGGACGGAAGACTGCAAACTCGTCATGAACACCAACCTGCAGTTCGGTCCGGAACTCTACGACCTTCGGAGCGATCCCGGCGAGACGACGAACCTAGCGAACCGCGGCGAACATTTTAGCGTATTCCGAGACCTTCGCCGCCGCCTCTATAGGTGGCAGGATTGGATGGCGGATCCGAAGTGCCGAATCCCTTGGGATCCCCAGCAGTTTATGCCATCTGCCGGCTTCCAACGCGACAGCCGGGCTGCCTATTTCAGCTCGAAGTCCGCCAACTAGATTGCGGTCTCGGCTTCCCCGTCCCCGTAACGTTCGTGAGAGGAATACCAGGACAATACTGCCCGATTCGGGCTCAACTCGACAAAATCCGGATAGCTGTTGTCTCCGCCACTCGGCAATAAAGCGAATTCCTCCAGCCGATTCTTATCCTTCAGCCAATAGAAAGCCGTGCGCGTAGAATCGGACAAATATTGGCGGCCGCCCACTACATAACGTTCTCCCCACTTGGCCAAGACCGGACCCCCGACCGGGAGATCCAAATCCTGCCGAATCCAGTCACGATAGGCAGGGAGGGAACGGCAAACCTCGGCGAGCCAAATTCCGGGCCTTCGCTCCACCGCCGTGATGCCCCCATCCGGTTCAAAGAGAAAGGCGACTTCTGCGCCGAATGTTTCCTGGAACAACCCGACATGCCGAAACGTCAATCCATCCTCGCTTACCAGCAAGGCTTATTCCACCAGCGGATCCCGTTCCGCCCTACGAGTGGCTTGAGCGAACTGGCGGATGCGTCTGGCGCCAAGCCAAGCCTTCCCATTGTGAGCCGCGGCGCGCGAAACATAATGGCCATAATTGCCTTCCAGCATGATGGGATCACTCCAATCCACGCCATCCGCCGTCCAAAATCCGTAACCTAGGAGCTCGTTCATGTCGCGCGTATCGGAAGAAGACTCTCCGCAGTACCAAGAACCGGAATACACAAAAAGCCTGTCCTTGAACTCGAGAAAGTGAGGGTCTCGAACGTCGCGCAACGCTACGCTAAAGCGATGAACCTCTCTGCAGGCCACGGCATCCCAGCTCGACAAAATGATGATCGACGAGGTGGGATGCACCGAGTGGCCATCTAGACAACTGCGGAAGGTAAGGTAATAGACGCCCTTAAACCGGATCAAGTCCGTGAAGGCATTGCGCTCACCATTGTCGAATACTCTTCGAACGTTGGAGAATTCGACCTGTTCCCCAGCCACCGTCACCAGCCAACTCAAATTCAGGCAAAGGAAAGCGGCCGCGCTGAACGCCCAATTTTTCGTAGGCTTCATATTCTGTCTATACAATGGCCGAGATAATCCAGCAGCAAGTGCGCGATCCATTATTAGGAGAAAGATGACAGGAATGATCTAAAGCGGTCGATTCCGATCTTGAGAAACTCGGCTCTGTCCTTATTCAATCTCCTCGATGCAAAAGTAGTATAGGTTTCTTTCATACACGAGAACCATTCGCATGATCGCTCACGACTGACAACTGCTCCCATGTCTTCTTTTACCACCGACGAAAGCTTCACCCCATCAACGCTTCCAGTCTTTATTCCGATCAATGTAACTCCCACCCTAGCCGCTACGCCGCTATAACGAGTCGCATACGACACCTCAACGAACGAAATGAGTTTCGAACGAAGATACACCAACATAACAAAGCAAATTCCTAGCAGTAACTGAAGATGTTGTTACGACTATCCACCCTAATACTCCTTTTCGGTCTGAACACTGGTTGGGCGGATCCCACGCGTGATGCATGGGAATCTCTTCTGACAAAGAGGCTGTCCAAGCGACCAGCATTCGACTTTGTCGAGGCAAATCCGGACCTGCTAAATGTACCGATATATGGTGATTCCATTTCAGTTGGGTACACCCCGCGTGTTAGTGAGCAGCTTGCGGGAAAAGCGAATGTCTTCCGTTTGCATACCAATGGTGGCGAGTCATCCTCATTTATTCCCAAAATGGAAAAGCTCCATAAAACAATGGGGCCATTCTGGAAATTTCAGTGGGATGTCATTCACTTCAATGTAGGATTGCGTGACCTGAAGTATCTGAATGATCTCGCTCTTGATGCTGAAAACGGCAAGCAGGTCAGCTCAACCAAAGAGTATCGTGAAAACCTCGACGCGATAATTGCTTACCTTAAACAGCTGGCTCCACATGCAGCATTGATTTTTGCCACGACGACGCCGGTTCCCGAGGGTCAATCGGGAATGATTGCCGGCGATGCTGCCCACTACAATGAGACGGCTCTGCAGTTTATGCGAGAGCATCCGGAAATCATTATCAACGACCTGTACACATTGACCTTGCCGCACCAATCCGACTGGTGGATCCTGCCCGGGAATGCGCATTTTAATGAGGTTGGTCAGCATGCCCAGGATGACCAGGTTACAGGAGCAATCCTCACAGCTATTGAATAGGGCTCTAATTATACAGTATCCATGAAAATACGACTGCCCTTATATGTATTCAGTATTCTGATCGCCGCCTTCGCCTGCCATGCTGAGGTACGGCTAAACAAAGTCTTCACCGATCACATGGTGCTGCAGCGGGATATTCCGGTAAAGATCTTTGGCACCGGCGATGTGGGCGAATTGGTAACGATACAGTTTGGTGGGCAAAAAGAAACAACGCGAGTCAAAGGCGATGGTCACTGGCTGGTCAAACTGAAGGCCATGCCGGCGAACAAGACACCTCGAAAGTTGCGAGTGAACGATACCTCGCTGTCCAATATCCTTGTAGGCGATGTCTGGATGTGCGCGGGTCAGTCCAACATGGCAGGCATGCTGCGATCTTACATCAAATACGGTGATGGCACGTTCAAGGAATTCAGGAATGAGCCTGGTGACTATAGGAATGACGAAATCCGGTTTTTCACAGTACCGATGACACCTTCGGATGCACCCCTCGCGGATCTAGCGGAAAGCGCCGAATGGCAAGTCTGTACACCAGACAGCGCCGTGGACTTTTCCTGCGCCGGGTACTTTTTTGGGAAATACCTTCAGCCGCAAGCGGGTGTGCCGATCGGTTTAATCAAGTCGGCGGTCGGCGGAACGGGTCTTGTCAGTTGGTTGCCGCTAGAGGCGATGGAAAACAATCCGGTGGCCGAAAGGATATACCTTAATCCATACCGCAAGGCCCTCGAACGCTATTCTGATAAGGAGCGTGATTATCAGGATGCCTTGGCGAAATTTAAGGCCAAATCCAAAACAGAGAGAGCAGCCGCCAAAGCGCCCCAAGTACCTATGGGGCCTAATCACTTCAAGCGCCCTGCGGCATTGTACAACGGTATGATTTCACCCCTTCACAACCTCGCGATCAAGGGCGCCATCTGGTACCAAGGCGAAAATGAGGGTAATGGCGGACGCAGCGAGGAGTACAAGACAACATTCCCGTTGATCATCGAAACGTGGCGCCAGCGTTGGAGCCAAGGTAATTTCCCCTTCATATTTGTGCAGTTGGCCGCCTTTCGCAAACCGCAGGAGACTCCTTCTGATCCCCAGTGGGCTCGCTTGCGGGACGCACAGCTGTATACCTTGAAAACCGTCCCCGCAACCGGCATGGCGGTCGCGATCGATGGTGGTCTGGTAAAGAACATCCACCCGCCCTACAAGGAATTGGTTGGTAAGCGGCTAGCCGCCGAGGCGCTGCGTGTCGCCTACGGCAGCGAAAAGATCTCCCAGGGCCCTTTATACAAATCAATGAAAGTGAATGGCAACCAGACATTGATCCGCTTTGACAATGTGGGCTCTGGACTGGAAGCGCGTGATCGCTTGCTGGATGCGTATGGCGAGTCGCCAATACGGCTTTCCGGCAAGACACTCAAGGGATTCACCATCGCGGGAGAGGACAGGGTGTTTCATCCAGCCAAAGCCACCATACAGGACAAGCTTGTCGTTGTGGAATCGAAGCACGTTAAGCAACCGGTCGCCGTGCGCTACGCGTGGGCAGAATTCCCGCTGTGCAACCTTTACAACAAGGAAGGCTTCGCCGCACCCCCCTTCCGTACCGATGATTGGCCAGCGTCTGGAAAGTAGGACTATTATAAATTATAGACTCTAGTGTGGTATAATTGAAGTTTGCCGCATAAATTTGCAGGCACTCAAATTTGGGCGAAAAGCAGTACCTCCCTTTTCAGTCGGAGGCGTTCGTCGAATACGATTGGATATCGAACTTGCTTACCGCTGGGTCACCGCTTACTTTCCAAATCTATGAAATTCTTCGCAACCCCAGTTATCGCCCTTTTCCTTTTCGCGCTCGCCATCGCGAACTCGCACGCCAAACCCGGCTATTCGTCCGCAGGACTAGCCACCGAACCGATTGTCCTCTCAACGTTCAACAAGTCGGCTGAGCGTATCCAAAAAGGCGAGATCGGGGGCTGGCAAGCCGGCATCGGCGAATGGCGCATCGAAAACGGCGCCTTGATCGGCGACGAACTGGAGGCCAACCACCACGCATCCTCCTGCACCTACCGATTCGAGGCGACCCACATGGTCATAAAAGCTCAGGTCCAGCTAGGTAACGCGACGCAAATCGCTATTGGCTGCCGCGATACGGTACCGCCGAATTTGCATCTCGGCCGACTGTACATCACTCCGGATTCGATCTGGATTCAGAAAATGTCGGGCATCAGCAAAAGTACTCGCAAGGAAATCCTGACAACCCAGAAGGTGGCGATCGATCCGAAGCGTTGGTACGAAGTTTCCATCGAAATCATCGGCGACCGCTACGTCGCCCGCGTGGGCGATCATACAATCGAAGCCCGTCATGAACGATTTGCCGACGCCAAAGGAATCGTCGCTTTGATCAATCGCGGCCAAGGCGCCCGCTTCAAAAACGTCGAGCTCTGGCACGCCAAGCCGAGTACCTGATCGACACCCAACTAGTCCGTCTCTACCAATGCGAATTCCTCGAGAACACCGCGCGAGATATGTTTCAAAGCCGCCTCGCTGGTGGCTTCCAGAATTACAATGGGCGCTGAACCAGCTTTGTAGGCTTCTTTCCAGCGCTCGGCGCAGAGACACCAACGGTCCCCCGCCTTAAGACCTGGGAACCCGTAGGCTTCCATTGGCGCGCTGAGATCGTTCCCGACCGATTTCGAAAACTCGAGAAAGGCATCCGTCACTTGAACGCAAACCGCGTGGCATCCATGGTCGTGCGGACCTGTCTGGCACCGGCCAGTTCGATGAAAACCCGTCAACGGATCCATACTGCAGGGCTGCAGCTCGCCGCCCATGACATTCTTCTCTTCTTCCATATCCATGACCTTGAGTTGGCAAACAACACTCGTATCGTCAACTCAAGCTTGGTTCGGTATTTGGCCCGCAAATTTGGATACGGTATCCCACGTCGACTGTTCCCAAAAAAAGAGAACAGTTTGCGCTTTGCCCATCGATATCCCAACAACGGGAAAACGCTTTTTATTGAGCTCTTCAATCCTCAATTTTCAATCCTCACTTCGCCCGCTTCAAAACCGCCAAGTGCCGATCGACCGATCTACCAACCATGGGGAGCCGGCGGGATTTTTCGTTGGCTTTTGTAAGCAGGAGGTCGCCACCTTGGTTCCTGATGACATCGATCGCCTCCGCATGCTCGCGATCAAAGTAGCTAGTTATAATGAGCCGACCGTTTGGAGACAGCTTCTCCAGGGCTTTGTGATAGATCTCTTCCCAGGTTCGCTTGCCATTCCATAGATTTTGGTGACGCATGAAAATGACGTCGAAGGAGCCTGGGAGCTGTTGGTAAGTATCCAGCTTGGTGGCATCCCCGTTTATGAACTCAAACTGAGTATCGGAAACGCTCCGGAATCGGGCCGCAGCCTCCGCTATCTCGCGAGCCCGGACATCGAGCCCGACAAACTTCATGTTACCGTTCCCGTAGCTTGCACCCTCGTTGCCTCCAAAAACTTTCGCTAGCGTCTCGGCTTCGTTGCAGGCCCCGCAAGCCAAATTCAAAAGCAGCAAATCCTGATTGCCATCGATTTTTCTCTGAAGCCCGGCATCCGATTCAGCAGCCTGGACAATCAGCTTTTCCAGCCGCTGCATATCCTCTTCAAGAAATCTCTTATAGGTAGAGTGATCCATTCTAAAGCCAGGCTAGATAGAGAGGGTTCCGCTTTGCGAGGATAAATCCGGGGATAGCGCGCATCAACTAATACTCTGTCCGCCAAGAATCGTTTAGAATTCTCTTCCGAGATCGCGAACGGCTACCTGGCTCTTAGAGACGCTTGGTCTCGAATCCAGTTGACCAATTAGGTGGGGGATTGAGCAAAAGCTCAATCCAGCCCGCGAGCCGCAGGCGATCCCAGTTTGAGACAAGAAACTCGATGATAAGGCGCTAGATCGTCGAATTGCATCGCCCTATAACTCGAACTAGGTTCGATGCCCCACTCACCCAGCCTGATCGAGAAGGTAGCTGGGCTCTATGTAGGGATAGTCCTCGTCGAACTCGGTCGGGGGCTTGGGGTCTTCTACAACCGAATGCGGGCGTCGCTCGTTGCCAAGCGTATTCCGCAAACCATCGCCGATGCGGTCGCCCATGTCGTCCATCTTTCGAATAAGATCCTGCACAATGGCGGGATGCTGGCTAGCGAGATTATTCTGCTCCGAAAGATCTTCCGCCAAATTATAGAGCTCGGGCTGAGATCTGTCAGCGTTTCTACGATTCTCAATATTGTAGCGTAGTTTCCAATCCCCTACACGGACAGCTTGAAGCTGGTCCACCAAGTAATAGAAAAAAGCGTCGTATGGAGAGCGGGCTCCGCGTTCGCCTTTCCAGATCGAACTGATATCGTGGCCATCGCGAATCGGGTCATTGCCCAAAGGTCGCCCAAGAATAGAAGCGAAGGTCGGATAAAAATCCATGGCCGTAACCAGTTCACTGGATACCGAGCCTGCCTCGATTTCCGCCGGCCATTTAACGATGCAGGGAACGCGCATACCACCCTCCCAAGTTTGCCCTTTGGTTCCTCGCAACACTCCGTTGCTACCCCCATGCTTATCCACGCGGCTGCCATTATCCGAGGTAAATACAACGATGGTGTTTTCCTCCAAACCCATTCGCTTTAGCTCGGCCACGATAACTCCAGTGCTCCAATCGACGGCTGCCACGGCCGCCCCGTAAATGCCATTCCGAGATGCTTTCAAAAATGGGTCCATCACATAGTGCGGGAGGTGGACGTGCATGTGGGCAAAATAGAGGAGGAAGGGTCGATCTCGGTTTTCCCGGATAAAGGTCACAGCCTCTTCGGTGTAGCTTTGAATCAGAGGGGCCTGTTTAGGCTGTTCCGCGATCACTTCTTCGTCCCGCAACAATGGCATAGGCGGGCTGTTTGGGCGCCGTGGCATAATGGCCATGTCATTGCTGTAGGGAATCCCATAGTAGGAGTCGAATCCATGCCGAGTAGGCAAGTGTTCCGGCTGGTCGCCCAAATGCCACTTGCCCACATGGCTGGTAGCGTATCCATGCCATTTCAAATATTCCGGAAGCAACTGCTCACCCGGATGCAGACCCTCAGCAAACCCGGGAAAGAGCACCCAACTGGTGCGGTCTTCTTTAAAAGCATCGAAGCTCACCCGTCCTGGATAGCCGCCCGTCAAAAGGGCCGCTCGAGAGGGCGTGCAAACCGGGCTTGCTGAGTAGTAGTCCGTAAACCGCATGCCATCGGCTGCCAACTGATCAACGTGAGGCGTGTCGTTCTTCTCGGATCCGTAACACCCGAGATCGCCGTATCCAAGATCATCTACATAGATCAGGACTATGTTGGGCTTGCTATTCGTGGCTGCGAAGAGCGGCGAGAGAAAGATTGAAACCATTAAGGGGAACAACGCGTATCGCATGAGGCATAGCATCCATTTCCCTCCCGCGGCGGCAAGCACGGTTTTTCGAGGGGACAGTGAGGGAAAGATTGTCAGGTAGTATTGAAACAGGAGCCCTATCGGTAGGGAGGACCGGAGCAACTTTTTTCGACCCGACCAAGGGATTCTGTTTCGGGATCAGCGAAAGCCTTCGGCCGGGCGCGAATAGGCTTGAGAGAGCGATCGGTATTCGGGATACAAAAGTCATGAAAATGCACTCGTTCCTGCATCCCATGCTTACTCTTTTTGGAATAGCGGCCTGCCTGACCGCTCTGCGCGCTCAGGCCCCAGTTGACAAGTTTCTCGATCGGTGGGCATTGACGATCCCCGACGGTAGAGCGGGGTGGCTCGAGGTCAGCCAGGAGGACGGCTATTTTGATGCCCATCTTCTTTGGGGAGGAGGCAGTGTGCTACCAGTCGATTCCGTGGTATTTCCCAACAAGAACACCTTGATGATTACGCGTTCGAAAACGGTAGAACGCAAGGACGCCCGGGGCGAAGCGACGCGCACGCAGCGATTTGTTGAAACCATTAGGGCGACCGTTGATGGCGACAACATGAACCTGACCATTACCCAGCCGAACCACAACGGCCGAGGGGTGCAGCGCCATGAGTTTACTGGCAAGCGCATTCCACCCCTGCCACCCAAACCCGATCTCAAGAAAGTAAAGTTCGGCAAGCCAATCACGCTTTTTAACGGGACGAATCTAGATCAGTGGAGACTGCTAAACGAAGACGATGTAAACGGATGGAAAGTTTCCGACGGAGTTCTCGTCAACGATCCTGTTCAGAAAGAAGGCAAGTCGCGTATCCACTATGGCAATATCCGTACCAAGGCGGAGTTCGAAGACTTCAACCTCAAACTCGAGGTTGTGGTTCCGGAAAACGGAAACAGCGGTATCTACCTCCGCGGCATCTACGAGATCCAGGTTGCCGCGACCTACGGCGAGCCTCCCCACTCGCGCCGTATGGGAGGCATCTATAGCCGCGTGGCTCCCGCCCTATCAGCTGAAAAGCCGGCCGGCGAGTGGCAAACTTACGATATCACCTTGGTGGATCGCCACGTTACGGTTTATCTCAACGGGAAGAAGATCCACGACAACGTGCCTTTGGCGGGCTGTACCGGCGGTGCCCTTTGGTCTGACGTCACCCGACCGGGCCCCATTTATCTCCAAGGCGATCATACTCAAGCGAGCTACAAGAACATTGTGCTAACGCCTATCGTAAAGTAGTATTCGAAGAGTAAAAACGGAGTCTGCCCTCGCTCTATCCCGAATCTTTCATTTCACCGCATTGCCAAAAAGATATGCAGCCATGTCCCTGCTAACCAACGATCATAAAAAAGCGTATGAGGAAGATGGCTATCTCTTCGTACGCGAATTGTTTACCCAGGAGGAAATTGGTCTGCTGCACGAAACTGCAGCCAATGACCATGCATTGGACCAAGCCTCCAGTTCTCGCGACGACGGGGCGGGGGCCAGCGTTCGCCTGTCCTTGTGGAACCATCCCGGCGACGGCATCTATGGCATGTTCGCTCGCTGCCGCCGCCTGATAGACGCTCTAGAAGACTTACTAGGAGACGAGGTCTATCACTACCATTCCAAAATGATCCTCAAGGACGCCAAAACTGGTGGAGCCTGGGCCTGGCATCAAGATTATGGATACTGGTATCAAAACGGGCTCCTGACACCCGATCTTTGCAGCGTCATGATCGCCGTCGATCCGGCCACAGAGGAGAACGGCTGCTTGCAAGTTTTGCAAGGATCACACAAAGTGGGTCGCATCAACCACGTATTAACTGGCGACCAGGCTGGAGCCGACATGGAATACGTAAGAGCCGCTATGGAGCGATTCCCTCTCGTCCATTGCCGCCTTTCGCCAGGGGACGCCGTTTTCTTCCATCCCAATTTGCTGCATTGCTCAGCCGCCAATCGATCCGATAAAGCCCGCTGGGCACTGATTTGCTGCTACAACACGAAACGCAACAACCCCTTCAAGGAATCGCATCACCCAGCCTACACGCCGCTTCATAAAGTCGACGACTCGCAGATTCTGGAGATTGGCCGGGATCATGCCAGAAGGGCAAGCGTCGAATACGCCAATCTCGATAGCGACGATCGGAGCGCCAAATCGCTGGCCGAAAAGCAATAGTCGCTGCTGGAATAAAAACGCCCGAATAAACCCGTTATCGCCCCAACTAGAGGACCCCATTCATGAAGCTCGGCATCATCAACAGCGCTTTCAATCAGGCTGGAGTGGATACAGCCACAGGTCTTAATCATATCGGCCGCATCGGCTTTGACACCGTTGACATTTTCACCGAGGCCATGACCATCGGGCAGGACGAGATCGATTTGATTCGCGACACCTGCCAATCCCAAAATCTGCCTATCGCATCCACGGTGGTCGTTTCTGCAGGACTGATTGATTTCAATCAGCCAGTTCGGAAGTTCCACCTGCAACGAACCAAGCGCTTTCTCGATCTGGCCCGCGAATTCGAATCGCAGAATCTCTTGCTAGTCATCGGCGAATACATTTGGCAACGGGAAGTCATTCCCCCTGAGCAGCAATGGGAGTGGGGCGTGGAGTGCGTACGGGAACTGGGTCAGTACGCAGGCGAACGGAATCTGGAAATCGCCTTGGAACTGGAGCCGTTCCGACTGAGTTTGCTCAATAGCGTACACGAGATGGCCCGGTTCATCGACGATTGCGGATTGCCCAACGTTAAAGCCAATATCGACATCAGCCATCTGGTATTATCGGATACATCTCCCACAGATCTGGAAGCCTTGCGCGGTCAAGCGGCCCACGTGCATATAAGCGACTGCGACGGCAAGGTTCATGGGGATCTTCCTCCGGGACGCGGTGTCGTCAAATTCGCTCCTTATCTGCAAGCGATCAAGGATCTCGGATTCCACGGAACCATTTCCATCGAGCTCGAGTATTCTCCCGATCCGTCGAAAATCGTGGATTGGGTCGAGGAAGCGTATCAGGCAACCGACGCCCTGATGCAGCAATTGGATCTGCGATCCTGAGAGAGCTTGCGCTATGCCGCGTAGTTTATTAGATCTCTGCATTAGTAAAGTTATCAGCAGCAAGCTAGGGGTATTCCTAAAGGCAACGAGGATCGTCTCGATCCTCCAAAGCACGAATACGGAGGACCGTGACGGGCCTCCCTACCAAAAAAACCGAAGCCATCGACACATCGGAGGCTGCGACAAGCTTCAGGGCATTAGGTGCAAAACGAATACACTAACTATGGTGACCCGGATATCGAGATCCGCAGGAGCCCAGAAAGTCGGGACGATAATCCCAATGCAACTGTATTGAAATCGCAAGACGAACGATAATAACAGCTCGAGGAGAACCATAGATTTGAGCGAAGATAACGAATACGGCTTCATTCATTCCAAGCAATCCCAGAGGGTTGATCCACCTGCGATCGACTATTTTCCCCCGCGCCCAAAATCCTATCGCCCAGGAATCGCGCTGATCGGAGCTGGTGGCGTAAGCGAATTCCATCTTCGCGCCTACCAAAGTTGCGGGTTCAATGTAGCAGCCATTGTCGATCGCTCGTTGGACAAAGCTCAGCAACGGCGGGATCAGTTCTTCCCTGACGCCGACGCCCTTTCGGACTGCGGTGAAATCCTGCAGCGGGACGACATAGAAGTGGTCGATGCTACACCCCACCCGACGGATCGGCTGCCTATAATAGAGGACTCCTTGCGAGCAGGCAAACACGTGCTCAGCCAAAAGCCATTCGTTCTCGATTTGGACGACGGACAACGATTGGCCAGCCTCGCCAAAGACCAAAACGTCAAATTGGCCGTCAACCAGAACGGGCGCTGGGCGCCCCACTTCAGCTACTTGGGCAAGGCGATTGGGGCGGGCTTGATCGGGCAAGTCACCTCCATCGATTTCTCTCTTCAATGGGATCAAACGTGGATCGCTGGCAACGAGGGCTTCGAAAGCATTCGCCACCTCATGCTATTCGACTTCGCCGTACATTGGTTCGACATGGCCAATTGCCTAATGAATAACCAAAAAGCGGATACCGTATACGCCTTGGCGACACGATTCCCTGGACAGCGCTTTCGCCCTCCGGCTATAGCATCCGCAATCATAGGGTATCGAGACGCTCAAGTCCGCCTATCGCTTCATGGACACACCCTTCAGGGTGAAGAAGATGTCACCACAATCGTCGGAACCGAAGGTCTGCTGCGGTCCCGAGGCCCAGGGCTAAATGAACAATCGGGAATCGATCTATTCATGGAATCCGGGCATTCCCGCGCTTCGCTGGAAGGCTGCTGGTTTGAATCCGGCTTTCAAGGGGCCATGGGCGAGTTGCTCTGCGCGATTGAGGAAAACCGCGAGCCCTTGCACAGCGCTGAAAATAACCTGAGAAGCCTGGAGCTCTGCTACGCCGCCCTGGCCAGCGCCAACAGCGGCGAGGTGATCAAAGTCGGTACCGTTCGAAAAGCAGCTATGTGATTGGTACCAATCCTTTATTAATGATCCCGGAAACAAGCTATGGGGCGCTCTGAAAGGCAGGGAGGATCGGCTCGATCCTCCGGGCGCCGTCAAACGACCTCCCTCCCTAAAAAACCTTACAGTCCGCTTATTGGAGACTTTCCAAGAAACCGGCTCTCTTATTCGTCTACCCTTTTGAACCTGAACGAAAGCCAGGAGATCTAAGACTCTATACACTGTGAAAAACAAAGCTGTCCTAGGGAATCGCGAAAACCGCTAAAGATTCGAGTTTGCATTCAATATGACCCCGGCATCTAGAAAGACACGTCGGCAACGCGCTCGACGGATCGTCCTGAAGAGCCTAGGAGCCTGCCTAGCCGCCATCGTCATTGCCCTAGCTACCTTGCCGTACTGGATGGGGCTCTCCTTGAAAACGCTGATGCCTAAGGAGATTGTGACGGTTAGCGATTACGAAACCCTTGGATACGGCAGATTTCGTCTGTCTGGAATCCAGGTAAATGCAGGCCCCATCATCCTTGATGTTGACCGGCTAGAGGCGCCTACCCCTTCAAACTGGGCCTATCTAGCCGCAACATCGGGGCTCGAGCCGTTCGTCGTCGAAGTCGGATCGCTCGCGGTTCAGAGATACATCGGACCATCGATCGAGAGACGGATTCCCCCGAAGAATTCCAACAAGCCCTTCAACTCGTGCCCCGCGGACGAGACGCCGTTTCCGCTTTCGTTGTCTACATCGCATTCGACCACGCTTTCCCACGATTGGTCTCATTTCTGTTCGGAAGATCGTCTCAGGCTGTTCCAACGCTTCTACGATCGTATGGATAGAGCAGCTCCAAGCATCCGTCCCAGAGCGGTCAGCTCAGTCGCATCGATGAGGGAACGCAACTGGTTTAAGGCCATCTTGAACAAATAATGAGCGAGATGGTGCAGTCTTGGATGCAAGCAGCGCGGGGCGGCGATCGAGTTATATCGTACGCTCCCAGGCGCGAGACTTGCGGCGATAGATGATACTCTTCTTGTGCTCCTTGGCGTCCTTGCTGAAACGCTCGTTGTCCGGATCCCAGTAAATCGTTTTTCCCGATCGGATAGCCATATGCCCCAAGTGAAGCGTCGTTGACAACCGATGACCCGCTTCCGCGTGATATGTCGTCGGGCCTCGACTAATCACCGCATCAATGAAATTCGGCTGCTCGCGATCCGGGCGCGGCCAAAAGTTGGAAGCCTCCTCTAGTTTTAGATTCCTGAAGAGATTCATGTCGCTAGCGGAAAGCTCGCCATTCCATTTCTCGCACTGGATCCAGCCTGCCGTTCCTTCGAAGCGAATGAAAATCTTGCCGGCGGTGTCTCGCACCCGGATCGTCGCGTCGTTCGCATAGCGATAGAGGACGTCGTATCCCGATGGAGCCGTAACGTAGGAATTCACGTCCATCCTTTTGCTGACCCCTAGAATTTCCCTAGGGCCGCTATCATCCATTCCGATGCCTATCTGGGCCGTGTCGCATAGGTGAGCTCCCCAATCGGTCAAGCTGCCTCCACTGTAGTCCACGTGCTGACGCCAGCGCTGCGGCGCGGTAATCGTGGGCGTATAGTCGACGTAGGGAGCCGGACCCAGCCAGAGATTCCAATCGAGATCGTCCGGTACCGGAACCGGGTCTTCCTTCGCGAACATCGGCTTATTCGGCTGACCGCACTCTACGGAATAGACTTCGCCAATCGCCCCGGTTCGGGCAAGACCCGCCAACATCCAATACTTGATCAAACTCCGGTCTTCGATTCCCCATTGAAAGATCTTTTCCCGCTTGGCCGCTTCCTCAACCAGTTCGCGACCTTCCATTATCGTGAGGCTCGGCTTTTCACAGAAAACATCCTTGCCCGCTCTTAAAGCCATCATCGACATGGGAACGTGCCAGTGATCGGGCGTAGAAATCACCGCTGCATCAATATCGTCTCGGTCAATGACCTCGCGAAAATCCTGATAAACCGCGCAGTCAGCATTTCCATAAGTTTCGTCGACAATAGTCTTGGCGGCACGCGCCGCGCTGAGCCTGCAATCGCATACCGCCAGCACCTTCACTCGAGTATCCCGCAAAAAACCAGCCATATTGACGTCCGTCCCCTGTCCCCCCATGCCTATGCAACCCACCGTGACACGATTCGATGGGGAGCTGGCTCCAAATAAACGCGAGGGTAATATCAAAGGGGCAGTCCCTACCGCGGTGGCAGCTAACGAACGACTAAGGAATTGGCGGCGGTCCATGTATAACTCCGAAACTAAGTCCAAGGAGCGCTTTTCTGCAAGAGCTTTACACCCTCATCCAACACTGCCTAAATGAAGCGAAACCAGCCGAGCCGTGTCCATGAACGCATCAATGCCAATGAAATCACGCCTTACGATTCTTACTAGCCTTCCGCTTCTTGGGCTGCTACTCGCCTCCTGCCAAACCACAGGCTTGCAGGACAGCGACACCTTTATATTTATCGATCGCTCAGAGACCTTGTTCGTGCAATTCAGACACTCGGTGAGTCCCGAATACCAACTCAACTACCCGGATATTGCCGATAGCATGGAACGACTCCGGCGACGTGACTTCGAGGTCGTAATGGAAGAGTTGTTACAAGTCGCTCAACTGCCTGCTGCCGTCCGAATCCTCAAACGAAACGAGGAACCCGGAGATGGACCTCTTTTTGAAATCTTCGCCATGCGTTTCGAGCAAGAGAAATCGGGTCATATCGTAGCGACTTTGCAAGCCAAGCTCTCCAAATACGGAGAGCTCAACACTCTGGGCACCTACCACGAACGGCAAATTCCACCGCCTATGATAAGCCGCGACCAAATAGATCGCGCTTTCCGTGAAGTACTGAGAGAGCCTCTCCGAAACGCCGTCAACGAATTGAGCGCCCACTTTGAAACTCCCGAGGAACGAGAAATGGTGGACGCTCCACTCCAAGGCCTCGACGGAAATTAGCGCGGTCCCCGTGACCTTGCCCATCAGAGATGGGTTACAATCTCGCAGGTAACCGAGTTGGCTAGGAAGCAGTCTTCGTGAGCCTTGTGATGCATGGCTTCCAGCGTTTGCCGATTTGGCTCTCCTCCCTCAGCGAAAACGATCCGTGGATGCAAGTCGACTTTGGATATCACAAACTTGCCCTCCTCGTTTTTCGCCAAATGCCCGACAGCCTCGTCCCAATAGCTTTCCACGACGGTCTTCTTAAAGGATGCGATAGCTAGGAAAGTCAGCATGTGACAGCTGGCTAGCGATGCCACAAAAGCCTGCTCGGGATCCACTTTGGAAGCGTCTCCCAAAAACTGGGCGGCAGCAGACGCCTCGATGGACAGTCCATTTGGGAATGTCCAAGAATGGTTGCGGGAGTAAGCCTTGTAAGCAAAATCGTGTCCGTTTCGCTCCCAGCTAAGTATTGCTTTATGTTCCGACATTACCTGTGATCATCGCCGACTAGACGTTTTGGGCAAGCCCAAGCCCACCGACGCTGTAAAATGCCGTTCGCCCAACCCCTTTTTTCTGCCAGGACGCGCCAAGCCATGAAAAAATAATAGATTTAAGAAACCCTTCCTCGACGGATACATCGATACCTTACCGCAGCAAGGCGTGATAATACTCCACTTTATCTACGTAGTCGATCGTCTCTTTCGAATGACGACCGGTTACTTGTGGCAATCCGCGTTTGATGCAGTTCCAGTTCCTGCCCCCACAAAGCTTCTGCTCTCTAACGACATTCTGGGCGCGGGCAATATTGCCCGGACCCGCATTGTAGGAGGCGAACATCAATCGCAGTTTTTCCAGCAAAGTTCGATGCTCTGTCCAGGCATTGTAGCATTTTAGATTATACCAAATCCCCGCGTGGATATTGGATCTCGGGTCGTAGGGTGTCGGCGGCAAACCGATCTCCCTGCTAATCTCTTTGAAGGTGCCCGGCATCAACTGCATCAAACCCATCGCGCCCGCTGAACTCTTGGCATGGGGATCCAACCGGCTTTCCTGTATGCTTTGGGCTTTGAACCACTTCCAAGACATGCGACCGAAATAGGTACGCGTATACTTCCGGAAAAATTTGTCATACCGATAAGTGAGATCGCGCGTCGCGCGTCTGTCTTCCATAGGCTTAAGCCGATTCTCTTCCCTCACAAAAAAAAGCTCGAACGACTGAAAGAGCGATACCAGGAAGAGCAACCCCAGTAGGCACGCCAGATAACTTCGAAGAGCCATCGCTTCAACGCATCGTTAAGCTCAAGAGCAAACAAACCGAGAGAAGAAAGAAACCCGCGAATATGGCAGCGGCGATATTCCCTTTATGAATCTCCTGCAAAAAGTCGACCTCCTTGAAGACGTGACGATCGACCGCCCAAAGGATTCCAACAGCCAGCAGCGTGGTGAGACAGGCGTAAAAGACATTGACTAACAGCGAGAAAAAACTGCTGAAAAAGATGTCCATGAAAGCCAGGGTTACGATACTGAACCTAGCCCTTTCAACTTAAGGTCTCCAATCAGCAATACAAGGATAAATCCAAGCCGGATGCTACACAAGCGCCATGGCCCTGATTGGCAACCCATCACGACCTTCGACATTTAGAGGGAAACCAATGAATACAAAATCGCCTAGTAACTGATCCTAGGTTTTCTCGTCATCGATAAATTGATACATTGCTTCTAGGCGCGTTTCCTGATGCGCGCTCATGGAGATCTGGGAAATATTGTACTTGAATGTCGCTTTCCAGCCAATGCCCCCGCCAACCGTTCCTCGAAAATTCCTCACACTTACCGAGCCAAATAGCCGCCGTCCACGACCAGATCGCTTCCAGTCATGAATGACGATTCATCGCTGGCCAAAAACGCCACAGCGGCCGCTACTTCTTCCGGGCGGCCTTGGCGTCCAAGCAAATGCATAGAAGAGGCTCTCGCGCTTTCCTCTTCTTCATCCAATCCCAGATCCTTGCACGAGTTCACGAACGCCCTCGTATAGATGTAGCCAGGACATATCGAATTGACCCGTATATTCGAGGCAGCCAGATCGGTCGCCCAACCTCGCGTCAGTCCGCGAATGGCGAACTTGGTAGCCGTGTAAGTACTGAAGCCTGGCTGGCCAACGAATCCGCTCACCGAGGAGAAATTGATTATGCTGCCCTGGCCGACCTGCTTCATCTGCAGAACGACATGCTTGGCCATCAGTGATGCTCCCCGTATGTTGACGCCTGCCATATCATCCCATTCCTGCGGGGATGCCTCGATTCCCTTGAGTATAAATCGAGCAGCGGAATTCACCAATATACTGGCGGCTCCCATAGTATCCATAACGCTTCGACAGGCGGACCGGATCTGATCCTCGTCGAGCAAATCGACTACCCAACTCCGGCAACCGATCTCCTCGGCCCGCCCAGGCTCGACTTTTGTATCCAGCAAAGCCACTGAGCAGCCCTCTTCAGCTAATCGCTTGCCCGTCGCATAGCCCAGGTCGCCCAGGCCGCCCGTGATGATCGCTACTTTGTTTTTCAGTCCACGCATACTCAAGACAACCACCCTGCCGGGGAAGTCGTCTTGGGACAAATCTTTTAATGGAGCCCAGAAACGCGTGAAATCAGTACCTAAACCAAGTCATTCGCATTGACCCCTAGGCTCTGCGCCAACTAGCCTACGGAAGGATCATCCTAGAAACTGATCCTCAATAGCAGCTAATCTAACTGAAAACTTTCTTACTAGTACCAAAATCGCACAATGAAAACCCTCTCGTTTACTATCGCAATCCTCTCCCTTTGGGCAGCCACGGCTTCGCTCTCGGCCGACTCCCATGGGAATCACGGCTGGAAACCGCTCTTTAACGGCGAGACGCTCGCTGGATGGGGCGTAGCGCAAGGCTACGCTAACTACTACGTCGAAGACGGCGCCATTCTAGGCCGTACCGCAGAGGGCAGCCCTAATACCTTTCTAACAACTTACGACAAGTTCGGCGATTTCGAGTTGAAATTCGAAGTGAAAGTAGATGAAGGCCTGAATTCCGGCGTCCAAATCCGTTCGCACAGCCGCGACTTCGGAAGCCGCCGATATTTCGGTACCCAGATCGAAATCGAAACCAGCCCTGGACAGTCCGGATTTATCTACGGCGAGGGCCTCAACACGGGGTGGGTCTCCAAAGAACCTGATGAAGGGGCTAGCCATAATTACGTGAAAAACGACGATTGGAACGAGTTCCACATTATCGCCAAGGGCGACACCATCACCACATTCATCAACGGAAACCAGGTAACTAAGCTAAAGCTTCCAAGAAACATCTACCGGGAAAGTCCATCCGGATCTATTGGGTTGCAGGTGCACGGAATTAAGGCAGGCGCCGGCCCCTACGAGGTTCGCTGGCGGAATATCATGATCAAGGAGCTGTAAAAGCCCTTTCACTGCAAAAAGATTTTTTCGCCCAATTGCGATTTCCATCAATCCGAAGGGAGTCGACTAGATGGCGAGCGAATTAATGAGGGCTAGCATTCTCTGTCTCGTCTCTCTCGCGCCCTACCTGTATTCGCTTGCCGCTGACAGGCCTAATATAGTTTTCATCCTGGCCGACGACCTCGGCTACGGTGACTTGAGCTCCGGCGGTGCAACAAAGGTAAGGACGCCCAACATTGATCGGCTGGCGATTGAAGGCAGGAAGTTCACCGACGCCCATTCCCCGCATCCCGTCTGTTGCCCCACCCGCTACAGTCTGCTGACTGGACGCTACAGCTGGCGAACTTGGGCGAAGACGGCCAATGTTTGTTCGACCGATCCGATGCTGATCGACGACCATCAATACACCTTGCCGAAAATGCTGGGGGACGCGGGCTATCAAACCGCTTTGATCAGAAAGTGGCATCTCGGCTAGGGTCGACCCGGAACGCCGGATTGGGACGATGCTAAAGGCATCAACTACAACGGCAAAATCGCGCCCGGACCCTTAGAAGCTGGCTTCGACTACTATTTCGGAGTGCCCCACGTCGCACAGCAGCCCCATGTATTTATCGAAAATCATTGTGTTGTCGGCTTGACCGAGGATTCGCCTATTGAACTACTTATCGATTAACGATGGCTGCATCGCGCCTCCTATCTGGAACGCCATATGTATCCGCCCCGTCATCACTTCAATGGCGGAGAGGGCGCAAAATACAGGCAAGAATTCGTGGCTATGATTTTAACCGAGAAAGCCGTGGATTGGCTAACGAACACAGCTCAGCAAAACGAAAACGACGAACCCTTCTTTCTCTATTTCGCCCACCGCAACGTCCATGGACCCTATGCCCCCAATGGGCGCTTCGAGGGTAAGAGCGAGATTGGCGTGTACGGCGACTTCATTCTCGAGCTCGATTGGTCCGTAGGCGAAATCCTCAACACGCTTGATAAGCTGGATCTCGCCAAAGATACCCTTGTCTTCTTTTCCAGCGACAACGGCGGCTTTCAATTCGGTCACAGACCGGCCACCTTCGTCAATCAAAACGGGCATATGACCAACGGACCTCTTGAGGGGCAGAAAACGGAATCCCTCGAGGGTGGGCATCGCGTCCTCTTCCTGGCCCGATGGCCAGGAAAAATCGAGCCTGGATCATCCTCCGAAGACTTGATCGCTCTGACCGACATTATGGCAACCTTGGGCGAGTTGCTTGAGGTTGAACTTGGCGAGGACGCCGAACCCTACAGCATCAGCTTTCTTAACGCCCTCTCAGGAGGGGAATCCGATCGCCCTACACGCAAAGTCCTAGTCCACGACAACTATCGCGGCGGCTGTGGCGTTCGGGCCGGCGATTGGAAATTGCTTATGATCCAAGGCGGCGGTGGTATCGGCTGGAGTCCTTTCGACTACGATCGCCGCCAACCTGTCGGCCAGCTTTACAATCTCAGATCCGATCTACAGGAACAAAACAATCTCTACAATCAACACCCAGAACGAGTCGCTCGCATGTCAGAGCTACTGAGGAAGATACGCAAAGCGCCCAATTCCCGCGCCCTGAGCAGCGCCTGGCCATAATACCATCCGCGATCAATTGCTTCGCCCCCCCTTTGCTTGCTCGGTACATAAAACCACCCAACACGACTATCGCCACCGTGACCAAGGCCATCGTTGGCTTATTGGTGACAACTCCGTAGATCAGAAAAATGCAGACCGAGCTGAATACGACTATCGGTACGAGGTAGAATGGCAATATGGAGGGCCGCTAAGTCTTCGGATCCCGTATTCGCAGGACAATCACAGCTAGGCATGTAGCGAGGTAGAAAGAATAGACGGCAGCTGCTGTATAGATTACCGCGTTCATAAAAGACCCCAGTGCAACAATAAGAACGATCGCCAGAACCCCTTGGAATAAAAGGGCCTTGGCAGGCGTCCCCCGCCCCGATCCCACTCACCTAAATTTCGGAGTAGGCGGTGGTCCTGTCCCACGGCATAGGAAATCCGGGCTCCGGTAAAGATGAGTTCATTGACGGCTCCCAGAGCCGAAATGCAGATCAGCATGGCGATAACCCGCTCGCCAAAATCCGGGAACGCAGAGGCCACTGCATCCGTCGCCACCGCGTTCGACGACGTCACACCCGAAGATCCTAGAGCCTTCAAAAACGCTCCGTTGATCAAGAGATAGATGAACGTTACACCCAAGGTGCCGGCCACCAAGGCGCGAGCAATATTGCAATTGGAATCCCTTACCTCCGCCGCTACTTAGGCCATTTCATTCCATCCTCCATGCGTAAAGAGTACCAAAATTAGGGCCAAACTAAAGAAAGTCGGCTATTGAGAGCCCGGAGCAAGGTCAGTAATCTCGTCCCCTGCCGGGAAGGCCAGAGCGGCCACCACAATCACCAGGATTCCTAATACTTTGGCAACTGTCAGCAAATTTTGGGTCCATTTTCCCTGCTTTACGCCAAAAGCGTTGATAATCGTCAAAAAGGCCACCGCTCCACAGACCAGTATAGTCGACCCATAGCTTTCGCCGCCACGGATTGTGTCCGGCAATATGGAAACGCCATAGGTCGCGAACGCGAAAGCCATCACCGCTATATCGCCAGGCCTGACAAACAGCAACTGCAGCCAGCCAAAAAGAAAGCCTGCCCATTTCCCATACGCTCGCGTCAGATAAACGTAATCACACCCTTGCCTTGGATAGTCCGTAGCGAGCTCCGCATAGCAAAGAGCTCCGCAAAGTGAAAGCACCCCCCGAGAATCCACAACCCTAATACTCCCCATTCCGAGCTCGCGCTACGAGCCACATCCGGGGCCGTCTGGTAAATTCCTGCCCCAATAATGATGCCCACAATGATAGATGTGGAATCGAATAAGGTCAGTTCCTTTCGGGGCTGGGGACTTTTCATATCTCGATTTAGCCGAATTCGGCAAACGGGTAAATACTCTTTCCGTCGCAAGATCAAAAAATCCCGATCGCGCCCATCAAGTGGTAGGAGGATCGTCTCGATCCTCCAAATTCCGAAATCGAATGAGGAAGAACCAGGCTTTCGACATTTGGTACTACGGTTTCCAACTTAGAATACGCGACTTGCCTATCCCTCACCGAAAAGCCAATCTTCGTCGCCGTGAGACCTCGTTTAAAGTCTGCCGTCTTCCTCCTATCCATATTGAGCGCCGGTTCGGCCGCCACCGCCCAAGACGAAAGCGTCAATCCAGGAATCAACGAATCCTACTTGGACCCCAACCTGAGCGCCATCAAATGGGTCGAACGTTTCGAACGTGAAGGCCGAGAAGTCTATGACAACCGACAGGCCATCATCGAAGCCATCGGCATTAAAAACGGCATGAGCGTCGCGGACATCGGCACGGGCACAGGATTGTTCGTCCCTCTGCTACTGGAAAAAGCGGGAAGCGAAGGCCACTTGTTCGCCGTCGATATCGTTCCCGATTTTCTTGCTCGAGTAAGTGAGCAAGCTACGAAAAACGGGTGGAAGAATCTAACCCCAGTATTGTGCAGCGAGAGATCCGTCGACCTGCCACCCAATTCCATTGACGTCGCTTTCATCTGCGATGTATACCATCATTTTGAATACCCATTCGATTCTTTAGCTTCGCTGCGCAAGGCCCTGCGACCCAAGGGACAACTCATTCTCGTCGATTTCGAGCGCATCCCCGGGGAAAGCGACGAGTGGATTCTCAATCACATGCGAGCCGGCCAGGAAACCTTCGAAGCGGAAATCGAAAAGTCGGGTTTCGCCAAGGTTGAAGAAATCGAAGGCCTACTCAAAGACAACTACATGATCCGCTTTTTCAAAAAAGACTAATTATTAAATGTCTCATCCAGATGAATACATCCGAACTTACCGCAGCCCTTGATTCCGTCACAACCATCCCGCCGGTCGTCTACAGAGACGGTCGTATCGACTACGACGCTCACCAGAAAAACATGAGCTACCTGCTCAGCCGCAACTTTCTCAGCGATGGTCGCAAGCGGGTTATTTCTTTGGCTGGCACGAGCCTGATTCATCATATCAACCATGCGGACCAGTTGAAACTGATCGAGGAAACCGGCAATCTCATGGGGGACACGGGCGTGCTCATGTCTGCCATAGTACCCAATCCCATTAGCGAAGCGGGCGACCTCATCGAGAAGCAGGCTGCTCTTCCCCGACCGCCTGACGTCTACTTGATTATGACCCTGGGGGGCATCTACAGTACCGAAGGACTCTATGAAGGTCTTTTGTCATTCGCCAATCAATACGGCGAATCCTGTGGAGCGCGTTTCCTTTATTACTACCGGCAGGAGCGCGAACGAGAGCAAATCGTTCAGCTAGTCAAGGATTCGCCGCATATAATCGGCGTTAAAGTAGGCACCAAGGAAAGCGACGTGCCATCCATGGTCGAAGATATCGGCGATGACGGAATCGTCATCTGGGGAGTTGGCGACCGCAGCACCCAAGCGGCCCAGCTCGGATCACGAGGACATACATCGGGTATCGCTATCCTCTGCCCGCGGGCCAGCGATGAAATCAACAATGCCCAGCGCATCAAAGACTACGATACCGCTTTTGAGATCGAGAAAAAGATATCAGCCTTCGAGGAAATCCGTTTCGAAAATGGGCGCGTCTACAACTACGCAGCCGTCATCGAAGCCATGCGCCTAAGTGGCTTCGATGACATCGACTCTGGAGAAGGCGGGCCCTTCAATCCCTTCCCGCCCGCAGAGGTTTCCCAGCGCATCGCCGCCGCCATCGAACCGATACTGGAGTATCATTGACCGGCCCAACAAACTGAATATTGCCCCGGAATTCTCGGTAGCCCGATAATTCGAACAGAGAAAAGCCCCAACCCGTCAAACGGATTGGGGGTACAAGATTGAACTAGTTTCTCGACTTGATCAGTCGTCCAGGAATGTTACGGAGCCATCTGCTAAAGCGTACCGCGCTCCAACAATCTTGATTTTCCCTTCCTCCTCAAGCTTCGCTAGCACTGCGCTACGCGAACGAACGTCCTCCACCGTTCTCTTGATGTTCGCGTCGATCACAGCATTAACGAACTTCGTATTCTTGGAATTGCGCTTGCCATCCGCGAAGCCCTCCACGCTTCGCGCCGCAGGCGCGATCTTCTCCAAAAGCATTGTCAAATTTCCTAGCTCCACCGCATCGCAGGCTCCCTTAACAGCCCCACAGGCCTCGTGACCCATGACCACTATCGCCTTGATCCCCGCGACCGCTGCAGCGAATTCCATCGAGCCTAACTGGTCCTCGTTCTCCACATTGCCAGCGACCCGGCCCACGAAAATGTCACCGATTCCCTGGTCCAAAACCAACTCTACCGGAACACGAGAATCCACGCACGAAAGTATATACGCTTTGGGATACTGCCCTTTGGTGGCCGCCTTAATGCGAGCCACTGCGTTTGGATCCGTGTGGTTCTGACCCATGTACCTCTTATTGCCAGCCTTTAAATCCGCAAGTACCTGGTGAGGCGTCAGCGCCTTTTGCTCCTCTGGCGTGACCGGAAGGTTTTTTCCACCTTTTCCATGGTGGCTAGCCAACGCTGTACACCCTCCGAGCCCTATCGTTGCAGTTAAAAATACTAATACAGTCTTTTTCATGTTGGCGTGAACGAACGACCGAATTTATCGGAACGCAACACTTTTTTACGAATTAATTTTCGTATTTATTTTTTCGCGTGTTTTATTTCACCAAAAATTATCGATGAGAAATCAATTCGGGGTTTGCTGATTCCTTCAATTGCCCGAAAAACTAGAGGTCGTTTATCGCCTCGAATTGACAGCGATTGCGTCCTAGGTTGCTTTCTCCATTGAATTTTTTAGAACAGCATGAAGACCCATCACCATTTTCTCGTTTGCCTAGCCCTATGCCTCATTTCCTTCTCCGCCGGAGCCCAAGAACTGAAATCGGAAGACGCCCGGGCCTTTCACGAGCTCTTTCCCAGTGGCGCCAAAGTAGAGACACTCGGCACCGACTTTCAATTCACCGAAGGGCCGATCTGGGTGGGTGGCCAAGATGGTTTTCTGATTTTCAGCGATATCCCGGCCAATAAGATATACAGCTGGACCGCAGCCTCAGGGTTTTCCGTTTTCCGGATTCCCAGCCAGCAATCGAACGGAAACAATCTGGATCTCCAGGGCAGAATCATCACTGCTGAGCATTGGGGCCGCAAAGTGTCCCTACAGAAGCAAGACGGATCCATCATAGCCCTGCTAGACAACTACCGGGGACATAAATTCAATTCCCCGAATGATGTCGTCGTTAAAACCGACGGAACGGTCTGGTTCACCGATCCCGACTACGGGCTGCGCGGCCGGCCTAGGGAACTGGAGAAGAACAATGTTTTCCGATACGACCCCATGACCGGCGACGTTTCCGTGGTGGTTGATGATTTTGACAAGCCTAACGGCCTCTGCTTTTCCCCAGATGAATCCAAGCTCTACATCGCCGACTCCGGATCGCCAAAGCATATCCGCGTTTTCGATGTTGGCGATGACGGAACACTGAGCGATGGAAAGGTATTCGCCGCCCTCGATAAAGGGGGACCTGACGGAATGCGTTGCGACGCCGAAGGCCGCCTCTGGACCAGTTCGGGGGATGGATCGCAGATATTTAGCCCGGAAGGGAAACTGCTGGCTCGCGTCTTGCTACCCAAAGGCGGGGCCAATCTCTGTTTCGGTGGACCTGGAGGCAACACCCTTTACATCACGGCCCGCAACGGCGTATACGCCGTCGAGACCAAAACTCGAGACGCCCACTCGAGGCGGGCCGATTAACTAAGTGCGAATAGCCTCCTAGATCTATGGAACGGGCGATTCTTTTTTTCGGGCTGTTCGGCCTTTTCCTGACCGCCTGCAAAGAGAATTCCCTTGGTTCCGAATGGCTCCATTTGTTCAATGGAGAGGATCTGACCGGCTGGTGGGCAAATCGAGCGGAAGGATCGTTTTCCGTTCGAAACGGCTTGCTTGTCGCCCATAGCTTGGACCTGCGATCCCATCTTTTTTATGTCGGCGACCAAAGCGAACCCAAGGCATTCAAGAATTTCGAATTGGTGGTCGTGGCCAAGGGAGTGCCGCCAAAATCGAATTCCGGCATCTTTTTCCACACGGACTACGAGCTCCGTGACGACCTTGGCCATCTAGCCAATGGCTATGAGGTAAATCTGAATACCAGCCCAACTGTAAATCGTAAAACTGGCAGCCTGTACGACGTGGTGGACCTGGAGAAAAAGCCTCTCGATGACACCCAGTGGTTCGAAACCCGGATACGTGTTGAGGGCAAGCGAATCCAAGTCTCGCTTGATGGTGCCCTGGTCGTCGAGTACATAGAGCCGAATAACCCCGTCCGCAAGCCGAGCCGAAAAGGCCGCCTCCTGAATCCAAACGGCGGCGCCATCGCCCTTCAAGCCCACGACCCAGAAAGCATCTGGTATTTCAAGGAAATCAGAATTAGGGAACTGGATTGATGCCCCCCTTCTCGCTCTCCAATCGACAAACGAACCTAATCGATTCTACCAAACAAAGCCCTTTTCTTTTTTCCGACATGCGCTAGTCAGTTCAGGAAACCTTATGAGTGACCCAGCCCAAGTACTACGCGACCACCAGCCCAGCAAAGCCTTCTTCGTTGGAATCGATTCCGACGGCTGCATTTTCGACAGCATGGAGATCAAGCACAAGGAGTGCTTTGCTCCCATGTTTATCAAGCATTGGAACCTCCAAGCCGTCAGCAAGTACGCCCGGGAAGTGTGGGAATTCGTCAACCTCTATTCGAAGACTCGCGGCTGCAACCGATTCCCGGCCCTCGTTTCCGCCATCAAATACCTGGGTAAGCGACCAGAAACCTTAGCGCGCAATGTATCCATGCCAGACCTTTCCGCTTTGGAAGATTGGATTAGCCGCGAATCGAAGCTCGGGAACTCGACCCTAGACGCGGAGGTAGCCGGCGGCAACACTGGTCTGGCCCCAGTCAAAATCTGGTCTGATGCGGTCAATGCGTCCGTGAAGGATATCGTCCACGGCGTTCCTCCATTCCCAATGGTCCGGGAAACGCTAGAAAAGATCAACGAATCGGCCGACGCCATGTGCATTTCCCAAACGCCAGTCGACGCCCTCGAACGGGAGTGGGAGGAACATGGGATCCGCGAATTCGTTTCCACAATTGCCGGTCAAGAACGGGGAACGAAAGTCCAGCATTTGGAAATGGCTGCCAAAGGGAAATATCCTAGCGATAAGATCCTCATGATCGGCGACGCTCCCGGAGATCTAAAAGCGGCCAAAGCCAACGGAGCCTTGTTCTACCCTATCAATCCCGGATCCGAAGAAGCCTGCTGGCAGCAGCTCTACGACGAGGCCCTCGATAAATTCTTTTCCGGTCAATACGCTGGGGCATACGAAAAAGAGCTAGAAGACGCCTTCGAAGCCAGCCTTCCCGAAACCCCAACGTGGAAATAGGCTCATCGCAATTCCCCCTTGTATTTTCGGTACAAATTTCGGAACTGATGATAAGTTAAACCCAACGCGCCCGCCGCCTCGGTTTGCCGATTGCGGCAACGATCCTATCCAATTGGGCGATCAATCTCTCTTCCGGCCACTGAAACAGATTGTCGTCTTAGCTACCTCCTAGAAGCAATATCGGCTCGCCATCATGGGACCAGTACCAAGGGTTTTCGCTCCATGGCTTTAATGCTTGTCCCCATGCCAAACCGCAGCATCCCAGCAGGGCGCTAACCAGGAGCAGCTCACGCAAGTTCCAACAACTTCTAAAATGATTCATTCCCAATCTGACCAAGCGCTCTGAGAATTGTCCAATGTTTCTGAATGGGACAGCGTTCTAGATGAATCGCTCTTTAAACTTGCTTGGCAACTTTTGCGGTTTTCCGGAGCCGTAATCGAACGCCGCCATTTCTGTCTTAGCTATCAGGAGCAAATCTCCCGACTCGCTGTATCCGCGATAGTCCATGTCGAATCGCGTCCCCCTAATATTGCTGACCGCGATGTCCAAGTTCAAAACGTCTGGATAAAATGCCTGCTTGGCGAATTTCATGTGAAGCTCCGATAAGGTCAGTGCAACTCCTTCCAAATCCTTTTCAGTGTAGCCAAGACTGGCCAGAAACTGAACACGCCCCTCGTGCAGGTACTCGACAAAGACGTTGTTAGCCACGTGATCTCCGTAGTTATGATCAGTAATGCGAATGGGGATACGCGCTTTAAAATGAGTGACCGTAGAATTTTTGATCTCTTGGAACATCTGCTTTAGTGAGCGCTCTTTTTCTTCGTGACGGTTTCGGAGTCCGCGAAACCTCAACCGCAATTTTTGTTTGGCAAATAGCAAGCCATTGTCAAGAGACCAGAGAACGCCGATCGCGGAATCAACGCACTTTCGTCACAATCGATTCGATACGTTCGAGTTTCATTAGAGCCATTTCGCGAACAGCTAGTGAAGGCTTTCGCTCTTGACCCAGCCAACCTCTAGTATCCTACTCGACGCGTTCCCCCCGAAAATACGTCAAAAATCACCGTCCTGACTTCGACTGACCATAGGGATTCATGCTCCCTAGGCAGCTCGCCAGTTGCGAACAACTGAAATCGATCCGCGAAACCTTTTTTCCTACTTCGCTAACGGGTTCGTTAGCAAGCCGTTCCCTCATGCCTACCCACACTGATTGCCCCCCTTTTAAACGATTCGCCATGCTGAAGGTTGTACCGTGCCTCGTTCTGTGGTTTATCAAAGCATTAAATCGAACTTGGACGATTCGAGAGACTGGGCGTGAACATCTGGATGCAGCTGTAGCTGCCCGCGAACCGGCAATCGCCGCCTTTCTCCACGGCCGAACCTTTCTCTTGCTTCGCCATATGACTCGAATGCCCAACGCCAACTGGGTTTCCATGTGTTCCAAAAGTCTGGATGGCGAAGCGATGGCCCAAGTGGAAGAGAAGCTCGGGCTCCACGTCGTACGGGGTTCTTCCGGCCAAGGCGGGCTGGAGGCCCTTCAGGAAATGATTCAGCGCGTGCGCTCCCAACCCGGCTTTGGAGCGGGCCTGGCCGTGGACGGATCTCGCGGTCCCCGAGGCCATGTCCAAGGAGGAATCGTACGAATGGCTCGTTGGACTGGAGGACGCATCTTGCCTATGACCGCTTCCGCGACACGAGGCTGGATATTCCGCCGCAGCTGGGATCGTACGTTTTTGCCGTTTCCTTTCGCGCGTGTAGAGATCGCGTACGGAGAGCCCATCGATGTCCCCCGCAAACTGAATGCGGCCCAGATCGAAATGCTCCGTAGGCAAGTTGAGGATAGCCTTTTGCGGCTTCAAGCGACTGTCGACGAGTTAGCCGGATTTTCCGACGAGGAGCCCGTCCAAGCCCCGATCCCCGCCTAGCCAATCGAACTTGAATTCCTAGGCTACTCCCGTATGGTAGGAGCCCAAGATGCGGGCCCTCACAATAGCCATTTCGTTTTGCGTTACCGGTCCGGTTACCGCCGTACTTGGAATTACTCCCGACCAATCCGAATTCTTCGAGAGCAAGATTAGGCCCGTCCTCGCTGAAAGCTGCTACGATTGCCACAATAGCGTGAACAAGAAGAAGGCTGGCCTGGCGCTGGACTACCGGGATGCCATCCTCGCCGGTAGCGAAAACGGTAGTGTTATCGAGCACGGTAATCCTGAGGACAGCCCTCTAATCTGGGCCATTCGTCACGAGGATACGGAGATGCCTGCCGAGGGGCCCAAGCTCTCGGATTCGGTCATTGCGGATTTCGAAAAATGGATAGCCATGGGTGCCCCCGACCCGCGCGAGAAGAAGCCCACTCAGCTCGACCTCGACAATGCCGTATCTTGGGAAACGCTCTTGGAGAAGCGGCGCCAGTGGTGGTCGTTTCAACCCCTTGAGCGGGCTCGTCCGCCAGAAGCCGACAATCCAGACTGGGATCAAAACGCCATCGACCGGTTTATTTACAACGCCTTCAGCGAAAAGGGCCTGCCACCTCAAGAACTGGCAGAACCGGGCACCCTAGTCCGCCGACTCCACCTCATCCTCATCGGGCTTCCTCCTAAAGCAGAGGTAGTCGAGAAATTTGTCGCCAATCCCTCCGAAGCAGCCTACCAGCAATTAGTCGACGACCTCTTGGCTTCAAAGGCCTTCGGCGAACGCTGGGGACGGCATTGGATGGACTGGTACCGTTACGCGGAGTCCCATGGATCCGAAGGCGATCCACTCCTTCCCTACGCGAGTGCCTACCGCGATTACATTATTCGAGCGCTCAATGACGATATTCCCTACGATCAGCTGATACGGGAACACATCGCTGGAGACTTGCTCAAAAGGCCCCGCGTAAACGAAGAGCTGGGCATTAACGAGTCGGCTATCGGTCCCGCTCACTTCCGCATGGTGCCGCATGGTTTCGGCGTGACCGACGCCTACCAAGAGCAAATCGTTAACACGGAGAACCAGATTGACGTCATCTCAAAGGCCATGCTGGGAACAACCGTTTCCTGCGCGCGCTGCCACAACCACAAGTTCGACCCTATCAGCCAAGCCGACTTCTATCGACTCTTCGGCGTCATGATCAGCAATCGTCCCGGTACCCGAAATGTCGATACCCTCGAAAAGCAGAATCTAAACAAAAGGGATCTAGACAAGATCAAGCGACGTATCCGGAAGCCCATGGCTGACTACTGGCTTGAGAACGTCGATGATGCCATCGCCAAGCTCGCCACATTCGACTTCCAGCTCAGCGAAGATGACGAGGCCCTAATCGCCGACCTTCGAAAGAGAGCCAACAGGCGAAAACTGGAACTGCCAACAGATCCCGAAAGGCTCGACCAGTTCTATCTCAAGCGCGAGATCCAGCAAACCGGAATCTACCATCCCTTCTCTCCGCTTGCCAAGTGGGAAGGAAAATCGATCGATGATTTGGCGAAAGCCTGGAAAAACCTAGAGACCCAATACCGCGAAGACTACGCGTCCAATCAGCAGGCCAAGGCAGAAGCCACCGTGTACTACGACTTACGAAACCAGAAAACGCTAGATTCCTGGTATCCAGAAGGGAATGGCATTAGCCCGAAAGTCAGCCCAGCGGGGGTTTTTTCAGTCGCTACCGAGGGCAACCAAGCGATTACCGGCATCTACCCGACCGGTGTGTATAGCCATCTATTTTCCGACAAGCACAACGGCATGCTGGCGTCGCCCTACCATACCGCCGAAGGAGATTGGAGCTACATGCGGGCGATCGGTGAAGGTGGCGTCGTACGGATGTCCACTCGCAATTATCCGCGGGAAGGCGGGTTGCATCCATACGAGGTAACCGACAATGGGATGATGCGATGGTACCCATTGCGAAAATACAAGTTTTGGAATGGGGACCGTGTACACTACCAGATAACCACGGGCGCGGATCGCCCAACGAAGCACACCGAGGGCCGATCCTGGTTCGGCGTTACCGAAATATACGGCGGTGATATGAAACTAAAAGAATTGGGAACACCCCTGTTCACATTGTTCAATGACGATCAATTCATCACCGATTGGAATTCTCTCATCGACGCCTATCGTAACGCCCTGGAAGAATCGATTCTCGCTTGGAAACGTGGGCGCATGACCGATGCTCAAGCCCAGTACCTGGGTGCCTTCGTTCGATTCAATTTGCTTCCCAACCGCCTCGATTCGCTACCCGAAGACCTCCCTCCCCTGTTCTCGGAATACAGATCCCTGGAAAGCGAGATCCCCTTCCCCACTCGAGCCCCTGGCATATTCGAAGGGGACATCATAGACCAGCCCTTGCTCGTCCGCGGCGAATATAAAAAAGCAGCCGAGCCCGTTCGACGACAGTTTCTGGAAGTATTCGACAATCAGCCCTACAGCCCCCGCCAATCCGGCCGCCTCGAATTAGCTGAAGATATCCTAGCCCCTGAAAACACCCTCAAATCGCGGGTTATCGTCAATCGCCTTTGGCACTACGTATTTGGCAGGGGAATCGTTTCTTCCACCGACAATTTCGGGCGCCTCGGCAAAGAGCCCACGCACCCAGAGCTCCTGGACTACCTAGCTCTGGAGTTCGAAAAGCAAGATTGGTCAATAAAGACCGCATTGAAACAGATGGTCCTCAGCCGAACCTTCCATTCCGGCAGCGCCGCCACTAAAGCATCAATCGAAAAAGATCCAAATAACGAATACCTGTCCTACTTCCAACCCCGTCGTCTTGAAGCGGAGGCTATCATGGATTCCGTCAACAGCATGACTGGAAAGGATTTCCAGCGAGGCGTCTACGTGAAGACAAAACGCAACCAGCTCAACCCATTTCTCACCGCCTTCAATCTACCCATTCCCACTACCACCAACGGCGTTCGCGACAGCACCAACGTTCCCGCCCAAGCGCTCACCATGCTGAATAGCGATTTCACCAAAAACACCGCCAAAACCTGGGCCCGCAGAACGATCGATAGGCGGGCTGGCTCATCGGCTGAGTCGCTAATCGAATCCCTATACCGGGATGCCTACGCCCGCAGTCCCAACAAATCGGAACTCGGCGAGCTAGTCCCCTACTTCAACAGTATTGATAATACAGGTACAGCCGTTGAGCGGATCGCGTTTGCCCTGCTCAATTCCAAGGAGTTTATCTATGTCTATTGAATCCCTGAATCGCCGAGATTTCCTCCGTCTCACCTCCAAAGGCATCGGAGGCCTAGCTCTTTCCAGCCTCATAAATTCTGCCTCCGCTAAAAGCGGCTACCTCCAGCAGCTTCACCATCCGGCCCGAGCGAAGTCGGTGATCTTCCTCTACATGTCGGGCGGCGTGTCCCACGTGGATTCATTCGATCCCAAGCCAATGCTGCGGGAATTGCACGGCAAGCCCATGCCCATGCAAGTCGAACGCACCCAATTCGATGACGTCGGTAACATCCTCGGCTCCTTCTGGGACCCTAAACCCTACGGGGAATCCGGGATCGAATTGACCAATCTCTTCACCCACATCGCTGAGAAAGTCGATAAGCTAACGGTTGTTCGCGGGATGACCGCAAAGTTCAGCGAACACGCCCAAGGCAACTTCTTTATGCACACAGGCTTTCCCTTTCTGGGCTACCCCAGCGCTGGCGCCTGGGTAAATTATGGAATCGGTACCGAAAATCCCAACTTGCCTGGATTCGTTGTCCTTCAATCGGGGGAATCGAAAACGCCGCATGGCGGAGTGAGCCTGTTCGGCAATGCCTTCCTACCCGCAACCACCCAAGGCTCCATCTTCAATATCTCAGGAGATCGGGCCGTGCCCCATATCGAGCCAGGGATGATGAAGCAAGAGCAGCGACAAGCCCTCGACCTAATCAATTCCCTCGATCTCGGCTTCGCTGAACGCGTGGCCGCCAAGGACGCCATCGCCTCATCGGTCGAAAACGCGGAAACCGCCTACCTCATGCAGGAGGCCGTTCCCGAGCTAACCGATATTTCCGGGGAATCGGAGAAGACCTTGGAAATGTACGGCGTCAACGATCCCATCGCGCAAATGGACGAGTACGCCCGCCAGTGCTTGATGGCCCGCCGCCTAGTGGAACGGGGAGTGCGTTTTGTAGAGCTCTCCTGCTGCAGTCACGGAATCGGAGGCGGTGGCGGCGGAAACCCCTGGGACCAGCACGGGGACATCCAAAAAGGCCACGGCACCATGGCCAAGCAAGTCGATCAACCCATCGCCGCCCTTTTGGAAGACCTGGACCAACGGGGACTGCTGGACGAAACCCTGGTCGTCTTCACAGGTGAATTCGGACGCAACCCCTTCTCTCAATCGAACTTCTCTCAGGACATCGGCCGCGACCACAACCCCCAAGGTTTCAGCCTCTGGATGGCCGGCGGCGGCACCAAGCGAGGCCACGTCTACGGGGCTACCGACGAGTTCGGCTACCACGCTATCGAAGAAGTTTCAAATGTCTACGAGCTGTGGGCCACCGTCCTCCACTTGCTCGGCATCGACCACGAAAAACTCACCTTCCAGTACGGAGGCCGCAACCTCCGCCTCACCGATGTCCACGGCCGCGTCTGGAAAGACATCATCGCCTAGATGCCCCTGATCTAATAGGTGGCGTCTGATCAAAGGTAGGCAGGACAGGCTCGTTACTCCGAAAATAGCCTCCCCGTCGGCTCGTTTCCGCGGAATGCAACCGATGTAAGAACGGGTTTATCCAGCGATTGTTGTGACCTAATCGCGTGATAAACCCGCTTTCTACAATCGACCCCTTCTTAAATTGGCTCTGATCAGCGACCGCGGGACGGCGACGACTTCAACCCAACAAAAAATCGGCTTTATCTACCATTCCGCTTTCGCAATCATTGACTTAACGCTTGTGCGAGTGTTCGCGATCTTGGAGCACACGCTGACACAACCCATTCCTTTGACCTACGTATTATAATTCGATGAGACTATCTCCCAGTTCCACTATCACCCTTATCTACGCCATTTGCGTTGCCTCAGCCGGCTCACCTGCATTCGCCCAACAAAGTCCGGCCACCAAACGCCTACTCGAGCGCAACAAGATGTTCGAAGAGCAGATCATTCAAGTCGCTGACAATGTGTATACGGCCATCGGATACCAAGTAACCGCCAATTCAATGATCATTGGCGACGATGGAGTCATTATCATCGACCCCGGCCAAATGCCAATAATGGCTAGCAAGGTACGAAAAGATTTCGAGCAGATCACCGACAAACCAGTCAAAGCGATCATCTACACCCACTCTCATGGCGACCACACCAACGGGGCGCCCGCCTTCTACGAAGAGGGCAAAGGCATACAAGTTTGGGCCCGGTCCAACTACGGATCGGAAATGGCTCGAAATGAAGAAACTGGTCTTCTGGGAGGCGTACGCCCTTCCAACACCCAAGGGTTTGATCTAAAGCCCGAGCAAAAAATCGGCGTTGGTGTCGCCATTCCCCCAGAACGACGACCGCAAGGGAATTTCATGGTAGACGGAGGGAGTCGAGCGGGAGGGAACGCCCAAACGCAATCATCTCCCCCACGACCGGTTCGACCTGCCAGCGTGCAACCTACTCACACCTTTTCTGAAGATCGCAAGCGCATCGAAGTAGCCGGTGTCACCATCGATCTCGTCACCGCTCCCGGAGAAACCGCGGACCAGCTCTACGTTTGGCTGCCTAAAGCGAAAGTGGTCTTCGCCGGCGACAATTTCTATCAGTCCTGGCCCAATGTCTATCCCCTTCGCGGCACGGCTCGACGCTCCATTCGCGACTGGATCACCAGCGTCAATAAGATGGTGAAAGAAGAGCCTACGCATTTGGTTGGCGGTCACACCACTCCCATGCTGAATAACGCCACAGAGGTACTCACCAACTACCGGGACGCCATGAAATGGGTGTACGACCGAACAATCGAAGGAGCCCAGAAGTATATGACGCCCGACGAGCTGGTAGAATACGCAGCCCTGCCGGAAAAGTATGCCAAACTAGACTATCTCGGCTCGTATTACGGCAGCGTGGAAGGAACCATTCGCGATATCTATGCTCAGGACCTAGGCTGGTTCGACGGAGACCCGCTCAATCTGCATCGAGAGTCCCCAGTCAAGCAATCGCAGCGCATGGCCGACCTCGTGGGGGGTGTCCACGTACTCATGTCCAAAGCCCGCGAGGCCATAGAGGCGGAGGACTATATCGGAGCCGCCCAGTTGGCCCGGCACGTGATACGACTCCGCCCGGAAAACAAGGGGGCCAAGCGACTCTTGGGTGAAGCCCTAGCGGTCATCGGCGAACGCACCTTCAACGCCCCAATGCGAAACTATACGATTTCCTCTTCGAATCGCTATTTAGCCGAAGCCGAGGAGTAGGGGTCATTAATCCAGACGCTGACTTAGCAGATTATAATCAATGTAGGAGGCGGCTTTACGCCGCGATTGGAGTGCTTTGATCGCGGCGTAAAGCCGCTCCTGCGCTATTTCTGATATGCCACAGAGGTCGATAAAGACCCGCCTGAGGGGCCAAAGGGCGCAGCCGATACTCAAAAATATCCGGATTTGACCAATTCTGGAATTTTTGGTTGAGTCCCCTCCATTATGAGCAACGTGGTTGAAATTAACCGGAGGCAATTCCTTCGCGGAGCGGGCGGGCTGATGGCCCTACCCTTCTTGAATTCCCTACCCTTATCCGTCGCAGCATCAAACCCCATATCCCAGGCCCGCAGGCGACTAGTCACCGTGGGCACCTTTCTGGGCATGTATCCCGGAGAGTGGCATCCCGATAAAGGCAGCAATCGCGTTCCCAAATTGCTCGAGCCGCTCATGCCCCACCGCAATGATTTCACCGTCATATCCGGAGTCGACCACGGCATTAACGGCGGGCACAAAGGCACCCCTTCTTTCCTCTCCGGCGTCTACAAGCCCGAGTACATTGGCGAATCGATCATGGTTCGCAACGACATCACGCTCGATCAGCTGGCGGCCAAGCACCTGAGCCGCGATAGCCGCTACCACTCGCTTCAGCTCGGAGCTTCCGAGGGCAAGCCGACGCAAACCCTGTCCTGGGATGAAAACGGCGTCCCCTTGCTTCCCGAGCCCGACCCAATGGTGGTCTTCAAAAAGCTCTTTGTGAACGACCTGAATCCCAGGGCAGCCAACCGAGCTATGCAGCTCAAGCGCAGCGTTCTCGATATGGTAGCCGAAGACGCCAAGTCCCTGCAAAGGGAGATCGGTCGCGAGGACCGCGAAAAGGTCGACAGCTATTTCTCGTCTATCCGCGACGTCGAGAAACGGATCGAGCGCCAGCAGCAGTGGGTGAATACGCCCAAACCTGGCGCCCCGCCTCTGATGGAGCGGCCCACCACGTTCCACGGCAATCTGGATCTCATGTTCGAGCTCACCGCCCTCGCCCTCCAGCACGATTCGACACGTGTCGTTTCTATCGAGCTACCCGCCGGGGGATTGCCCATTATTCTCGGTGGAGAACAGCTTTCTGGTTATCACGGGCAATCACACCACGGAAAAGATCCCAGGGTTGTCGAAGAGCTCGTTAAGATCGAACGCATGCACACGGCGTCCCTATCGAAATTCTTGAGTCGCCTGAAGGAAATCCAGGACGATGACGCGACTCTATTCGACCACACGCAGGTCCTGTTTGGCAGTGGTCTCGGCAACGGTAGCTCCCACTCCAATCGGAACCTCCCCGTCTTGGTAGCCGGCGGAGACTTCAAGCATGGAGGCCAGGATGTCATTTTCAACGAGGGCGAAGTTCCACTCTGCAATGTATTCGTTACGATGCTACAAAAACTGGGCATCGAGACTGATTCCTTCGCCACCAGTACAGGGAATATAAATACGGAACTTGCTTAAGATTCGGTCGTATTAGGAGGGGAAAAGGTGGAGCATCTTAAAAAGCTACCCACGCTTGGGAACGCGATGGTAGGGAGGTCCGGCTCGGTCCTCCATCGCATCTTCAAAATTGCGGGACCGACCTGTCCGCCAAAGCTCCAGCGTAGGTGGAGCCGGCCCTCCCTTCCCTTGGTCATCCTGTCCGTCCTGAGCGCTCTTTCGCCTCTTTCCGCCTCGGACGATTTCGACATCCTGGTAACGCCTTTTCTCGAAGAGCACTGCTTGAAGTGCCACGGAGAGGAAAAGCAGAAAGGCGATATACGCCTCGACCACTTAGGCCGTGATTTCACGAATGGCGAAAATGCCATCATCTGGCAAGATGTATCCGATGTCCTCATACTCGGCGATATGCCTCCTGAAGACGAGCCTCGCCCGCCAATGAGGGAGATCACTCGCATCACCAAAGCGATAGACATTGAACTGAGGAAGGCCGCAGAAACGGTTCGGGGCGAGAGCCGTATCGCCATCCGGCGGCTAAGCCACAGCGCATTGGACAATACCGTCGAGGATCTGCTGGGGATTAATTTGAAGCTTTCCGAAAGCCTGCCCGCCGACCCCGAGCTCGACGGCTTCGAAAACATGGCTGTTACTTTGGAGGCCAACCCTGAGATGGTTCTTAAACTTCAGGATAACGCTCAAAAGATTGCCAAACACGCTATCGCCAGCGGCCCTGACATCCGTGAGGATCGCGTCTATCGCTTGGGTGTGATTGGGCACGGCAACAACGTGGAAGAGCGAGGCGAGTTCGTCATCACCTCCTCCAGTCGCGACCGAAAGCACGTCATGTGGCCAAAAGATTTCGTCGCTCCACAAGATGGCCTCTATCGGATACGTGTCAGCTCCTTTGCTCGCGACTTGCGCACGGACCTGGAGGCCCAAGGAATCGAATACACTTACACCAATGAAAGCTACCAGAAGAGCCTGCCAAAGCGGGATCGTATTCCCAACGATAAACCACGGCTGGTCTCCGTAGTGGCCATACAGGCTTCCGAAGCTCGACACATGGATGCAGCCACTGTTCCTGGACGACGAGTCGGCTATTTCTACACGGGTGGTGAACTCGGTGCAGACGAAGTCGATGTTCGCCTGAAAGAGGGCGAGAATATCATGATTCACTACGCCAGTGGAGCCATTCTCAACCAATCGCCGATAGCGATAGTCGAAGGCGAAAAGCGCCTCGTAGCGGACTTGCTCCAGGTGAACGAGATCGGGGTTTCCGGTCCTGTCATCGAATCCTGGCCTCCGAAAGCCTATCGGGAACTGGTAGGCTCCGAAAATGCGAGCGATGCCAAAATCGAGAAGAGCATTCGGGAATTTCTCTTCAAGGCTTTCCGTCGTCCTGTGCCCGACGATACCGCGAAAATGTTCGTCTCCCTCTACCAGGCCGGGATTGCAGAGGGGCTCAACAAAGAAGAATCGATGGAGAACGTTGTCGAAGGGATACTTTGCTCACCGCGCTTTCTTTTCAACTATGATTACGGTGAAGCCAACGATCCCTGGGCATTAGCCAGCCGGCTTTCCTACTTTCTCTGGAATTCCATGCCCGATGAAACCCTTCTCAAACTAGCGAGTAACGGCAAACTCCTCAACGAGCGGACGCTTCGCGAGCAAGCCGCTCGCATGCTAACCGATACCAAAGCGGTCCGCTTCGTAGAGGATTTCACGGCCCAATGGCTCGGTCTGAAGGATATCGAGCTCATGAAGCCCGATCCCAAGCTGTACGAAGATTATGATCCCTTGCTCGAGTCTATGATGCGACAGGAAAGCGAGGCGTTTTTTAGCAAGGTGCTGAAAGATAATCTTCCAGCGACCGCATTTCTCGATTCAGATTTCGTAGTCATCAACGAACGCTTGGCCACCCATTACGGACTGCAGAACGTGGTTGGAGATGAATTCCGCAAAGTTGAACTACCTGTCGGCAACCCTCGTGGAGGCCTTCTGGGACAGGCTAGTATCCTGAAGCTAACCTCTAACGGAACCCGCACATCTCCAGTAGTTAGGGGCGTTTGGATACTGGAAAACATCCTCGGCGACCCCCCGTCTCCAGCCCCCGCCGATGTCGAGCCGATCGAACCTGACGTTAGGGGCACCAAGACAATTTACGACATGCTTTCTCGGCATAGGGAGATTGAAACCTGTGCGGATTGCCATCGAGGCATTGATCCCTGGGGCTTCGGCATGGAGCATTTCGATGCCATCGGGGTTTATCGCGATATCTACCGGAACGGGCAACCCGTCTACGCCAAGGGCAGCGTATCTGGAGACTCATTCGACGGTCTACCCTCCATGAAACAGGTACTGCTCAATCGCTCCGAACAGTTCACGCGCGCATTGACCGAGAAGCTCTTCGCCTACGCTTTAGGCCATCCCCTTTCCTTTCAAGAGCGGATTATCGCCGACGACATCGCCCGAGCCAATCTGGAAAACGATGGCGGGTTCAAGGATCTCATCCTGGAGATCTGCTCCAGTCCCCTCTTTCGCGGCGAGTTAAACTCTACCGTCGTCGCCCAGAACTAGCTTGAGCTACCATCACTAAAGACTTCATCGCGCAATAATGATGATCACATGATCAAGATTATTGCCCAGCGGGACTAAAGGGTCGATGACGAGCGACGAACTGGACTTCGGCGTTTGCGGGAGCCAGCGGGACAAACCAGCGATAAGGGAACGTTTCTGCTACGCTCTACGCGAGCATGTTGTGGAGCACACGCCCGTGAACGTCGGTTAGTCGACGGTCTATGCTGTTGTTTCGCACCGTCAGCTTCTTGTGGTCGAGACCCAGTTGGCGTAAAATAGTTGCGTGAATGTCATACACCTCCGTTTTCCGGGCAGGGTCAAGGGGTTTAAATCCCCAGACATCGCTTTCCCCATAGGTTCCGGGTTTAATTCCTCCACCGCACATCCAATTCGTGAATACAAAGGGATTGTGATCTCGCCCCGCGCTGCCTTGCGAGCATGGCATGCGACCGAACTCCGTAGTCCAAAGGATGATGGTGTCATCCAGCATGCCGCGCTGCTTCAGATCTTTAATTAAAGCGGTTGCTCCACGGGCCATTCCCAATGCCAGTGGCTCATGATCCCTCTTGAGATTCTCATGGCTATCCCAATTTCTTCTTGGGAAACCATTGTCGTTCCCGCTCCAGATCTGCACAAATCGGGTGCCGCGTTCCAACAGTCGGCGAGCCACGAGGCACTTGCGGCCAAAGAACTCTGTCTCCGCCTTGATATTAATTATGCTATCATCCACCCCTGGACCTTCCGGAGCCAATCCATACATGTCCTTAACGTATCGCGGTTCCTTCGACAAATCTAAGGCGTCTGTAGCACTCAACTGCATGGCCCCCGCTAGTTCATAGGCTTTCACCCGAGCTGAAAGACGATTGTCGCCAGGGCGCTCTGCTGCATGGGCCGTATTCAAGCGTTTGAGCAACTCCAAGCCAGCGTGATCGCTAGCCGGGGTGATGAACGAGCTCTGCGGGGGATGGAGATCGGCTATAGGATTCTCGTTTCCCGGGCGAATCAACGTGCCTTGATGCTGAGCGGGCAAAAAAGCCGCTCCCCAATTTTTCGCTCCATTGGAAGCCAGTCCTCTATGATCGGGCAAAACCACGAATGTCGGCAGCTCTTCACTTTCGCTACCCAATGCGTAGGAAACCCAAGATCCCGCGCTAGGGAATCCCGGGAAATTAAAGCCGGTGGTTTGCAAAAGCGTGGCCTGGCTGTGAACGCCCGTTTTCCCTACCACGTTGTGTACAAAGGCTAGATCATCCACAACTTCCCCCAGCGGGGCCACGATTTCGCTCAGCATCTTCCCACTTTGCCCATAGGGCTTGAATTCCCAAGGACTGGCAAACATCGATCCAGGTTCGCTCTGGAACAGTTCCACCTTCTCTCCGGGATCCCAAGGCTGACCGTCTTTCGTCTCCAAATACGGCTTATAATCGAAAGTGTCTACATGGCTTGTCGCTCCCGCCATGAACAACTGAACTACTCGCTTCGCTCTGGGCTCGTAATGCAGGGGATGAATCACGCCTGGAGCTCCCAATAGCCCTTCACGTGTCAAAAGGCTACCCAAAGCCATGCCTCCCATCGTATCCAAAAACGTTCTTCGATTCATCTCAATCCAAGTATGAAAAGTCGTTCAGATTAAATAAGACACGGGCCATGCTCTCCGGGCCGAAAAGCCTCAAGTGTTCGCCGAGCAACTCGCGTTCCAAGGAATTCGGAAATCTGCCCAAGGCCAATCTGCTGGCTCTTTCAACCACAGCCTTATTCGTTCCTAACTCTTCGCTTTCCAAACGCTCTCCGAAGCGCTTCGACATCTCTTCGACGAAACGATGGTTCCATTGGGTGAGAGCTTGCAGAGCCGAAGTCGACTCGTCTCGTACCGCAACGCTGATAGATGGATCAGCGCAATCCAATGTGGTTAGCATGGGCTGTGGTTGAGAGCGTACTACAAATCGGTAAATCGTTCGGCGATGCGATTCAGGATTGCCCGGGTCATACAGGTGATACTCGTAGTGCGGCGAGTGCTGCGGCTTTTCTAGCACGAAATCGAAGAAGCTCTTCCCTCCTCTCTCTTCCAATCTGAGCGCGCCGCCGATGGCCAATAGCGAATCTCGAAACTCTTCTGCCGTCAGTCGCCTCCGATCCGCTCGCCAATAAAACGCGTTCCCTGAGTCGATTGTCGCATTAGCCTCGTCATGAGCGCTGGAGAGGCGATAGGTCTCACTCGTGACCAGAAGCCGAATGAGCGACTTGAGAGACTGCTTTGGATCGTCTCTGAGACGGGCAGCCAAATAATCCAATAGTTCGGGATGCGTAGGCGGTTGTCCCATTCGGCCAAAATCATTGGGCGTTCCCGCCAGAGGCTTTCCAAACGTCCATTGCCAAACGCGATTGGCTATTGAACGCCAAAACAGAGGATTTTTCTCGTTAGTTAAATAATGGGCAAGGGCAGCCCGCGCTTCTGCTTCGTTGCTACCGATCCCATCAAATACTTCCGAAGCGCCTTCCCAAACTGGCGGCGCGCCGGGCCACATTCGTTCGCCCGGGGACCTCAAGTCGCCCCGATTAAGCAAATGGATCGGGCGAGGCATGCCGTCCGTACCGGCAAACCGGCTACGCATGACAAAATTCGCGTTCGCTGCATAGACGAGGGAATCAGATTTGTAGGCTTTCAGCCTTTCGCTAAGAGAATCGATTTCCGCGTCTACCTCCCGCTTCCTGACCTCGACTTCAGGAGAAAGCGTTTCTTCTGTTATTCGAGCCCGCTCGCTCTGCAACGCTTTCAACTCTTCGAAAGCAACTCCACTGGACGGCGTTTTGAAATAATTTCCGTCGACTAGATACTCGGGACGCCAATGCTGGCTATCGATAATCTGGTCCGAGACGGTCACCTTCTTGCCCAACGCGAAATTCCGTTCTCCAAACGCGTCCAGAGCCTCCAGCTCCCCAAGGGCGAAAACGTAATCCGACTTGAAAGGCAATCTAGCCGGCAGCTTGGTAGTAGCGACACGTATGTACCGTATCGAAGGAGGCCCTACATCCACAAGAACTGTACCTACTCCCGGATTCGGCTGATCCGAACCGGCCATATCGCTTAGCAAACGAACCCCCTCATCGAAGTTCGGATCATTTGCCCCTTCCACTCTATAGCGGATAGGAAATCCGTAACCTTCCTTAACTTTATGCTCTTTATCGTAAGCTGGCATCAAGCGGATCTGGGCCACATTGGTAGACTCTCCTAGGTCCACCTGTATCCACTTCTCAATACCAGCCTTCGAGGCAGGCTTTGCCTGAAATCCGTACTGCAAAGAATCGCCTGTCCCATAGACTTCCTTTATTTCATTAATCTGCCGGTCGATTCCCGAAAGCTTGGCCGTAAGCTCTCTGTTTATACGGGCGCCTAGCTCCAACTGCTCCTTCTTTAAAACATTGATTTCCTCTATAAGCGAATCTCGCTCCTTCCGACGCTCAAGCGATAGCCCTTGGTATACACGATCCTCCCGATCCACTCCAGCGAAGACGGCATGCAAGCGATAGTAGTCTTCCATCTTTATCGGATCGGCCTTGTGCTTGTGGCATTGGGCGCATTGCGCCGTGGAGCTTTGGAAGACGTTAAACACCGCCGAGACCATCTCATCGCGGTCCAAGTGCTTGGCAATGCGCCCATCCAGCTTCCCTTCCCCCACCTCAAAATGCCCGATAAAATCCCAAGGGCCCGCAGCCAAGAAACCTAGCCCTAAAATCCCGTCAGATTCTTCTGGATACAATACATCACCCGCCACTTGTTCCTTGGCGAATCTGCCGAATGCCTTGTCCGTATTGAAACTGCGAATTACATAGTCGCGATACGGCCAGGCATTCTCACGCAGCTTATCTTTGTCGTAGCCATGCGTTTCCGCAAAACGAGCCACATCAAGCCAATGCTGACCCCATTTTTCACCGAATTCTGGAGACGCCAAAAGCCGGTCCACCCATTCGGCCCAAATCTCATTTCGTTCCCGTTTGCCGCCAGCTTTTTCGTAGGCCGCTACAAACGAGTCGACTTTGCTTGGCTCTGGAGGCAGACCGGTCAAGTCGTAGCTCAGCCGACGAAAAAGCGTAGCCGACTGTGCCTCCGAAACTACTGGCAAACCTTTCTCCGCTCGCTTCGCCTCTATGAACGCGTCCACCGGATGCTGGCCTTCATTAATGGATTTCGTTTCCGATGCGATTGGACGCAAGGACCACCAATCCAGATCGCGCGGCTTCTTGTCTTTGAGAATGCGGCCATAGGACCAATCAGCCCCAGAATTGATCCACCTCTCGATCAGCGAAACTTCCGCATCGCTAAGAGGATCGCCATCCTCCGGCATGTCTGGATTGGGGCCTGTAATAACATCGACAAGATAACTCCCCGATGCATTCCCAGGAACAATCGTATCGGGATGATCCATCGCGGACTGCAGCGACTCCAGGGAAAACTCCCCCTCCGCATCGCTGGCATTATGGCAGGAAAGGCATTTCGTCTCGAATATAGGAGCAATTTCCTTCTCGAAATCCACCTCTTGGCCGCGAATATCGAAAGTCAGATAAACCAATATCGACACCAGTTGCACCAGGTAGCGGAAGCGCTTCATCGGAAAGGGACAGTGATCGTTCAGGGTAAACGAAATATATTCCATTCAAGCATCCGCATTCAAGTATATTACCTGCAAAGCTTAGCAACTCCTGGTCCGAGTGTGACGCTACATCGTTGACCTGCGCAATAATAATGTGCACGTACACTCAGTTACTGTGCGCCCTACATCTAGCCCAATCGAGGAAGGCAAACGGAAATTGCGTCCTCTATCGAGCGATGAGCACGATGACGAGCTTCGACAAACCTGGCCTCAGGCTGCTGGATACTTATCCATCAGGCGGATATTGTGGTCGACCTCTTTGGGACTGCGGGCCCCGATAGTCATAGCATCCAAATAGCCGAGATTCTGAGCGAACTTCATGCAGTCGCTACATTGGTCTACATGCTTACCGGCCCCGAATATTTTCATGCCGACCACACTCGCTCCGCGTTCCTTGAACTTGCGTTGAACCGGTATAACTTCTTCTGGCGTTCCATCCATGGCCGTACCGAACGGATTGATACGCGTGAAGGCGATCTGGACCCAATCCAACTCGGTAGCCCGATCCAATGCCCGCAAGTCATGGGCTGACATGCCTAGGGCTTTGATGACGCCCCTCTCTTTGTACTCTTGGAGCACTTCGATATAACCTGCCAGCTCGCTATCCCACTCGGGGGTTACGACGCAGTGCATGAGCACGACATCAAGAACATCGATATCCAATTCTAGCCGGAACCGATCGATGGCCTTCCGGGCCGAGTGCCGCTGTTGGGCTGGCGTCAAGGCAGTCGTATCCGCATCATCGAAGCGATAATTCATTTTGGTTAGGATAGTGATATCCTCCCGCGGCAAGTGGCGTAGGGCTTCACGGAAATAGTAATGGCTCCCATACTGGTCCGCTAGGTCGAAAAAGCGGATCCCGCGCTCATAACCATGCCGCATTAATTCCACAAAATCCTCGAATCCCGCCCGGGTCTGGTCCGACTGCCGCCGCGTTCCCTTGAAACCCGTGCCCTGAGCCATCCGCGAAGTCGTGATGCCCGTGTTGCCTAAAGCTACCTGCGGAATTTGCGGCAAATTGCCACGTGTCTTCGTCTTGGCTTTGGCGATAAACGGGGCCGTGGCGGCGGCTCCGGCAAAAGTGGAGAGGAATTTGCGGCGTTGCATTTGAGACATATATCGGGAATCCTTCCGTCTGAGAATTATCTTGGGCTATGGCGAAAACGTATTTCTAGGGCACTGGTGGGCAGTTTGGGGAGAATCGAGAAAAGTTCAAGTTCTAGAGTTGCGCCTGCCTTTCTGAGCCGGACACCGGAGCCACAAACTGCGCCGAAGGGGTTCTAAGAGATACAAAGACGCGAAATTCGTCTTTAGACGAAAGCTGGATGCTTCTGGGCCGGGCCCAGCATCTAAACCGCCTCTAATTCTTCTTTTTCTTGGAAGACTTTTTCGATCCCTTCTTGGTCTTACCCTTCTTGCCGCCCTTTTTTGAGGACTTCTTGTCCTTCTTCTTGTCGGACTTCTTCGCTTTGCTCTTTTTCTTTTTTTTGAGCTTGGTCTTGGCTTGCGGCGGAGACTTGACTGCCTTCTTCTTTTTGCTAACCGATTTCTTCTGGGCTGGCGATTTCGATTTTTCGACTGCCGAGGCAACTTTCTTGGCGGCGGCGATTACGCGTTTCGCCCGAATAAGGCCGAAACCAGGTATAGCGGTCAAAGCGTCCACCGTGCTGGCTGCGATCAATTCTGCAGAACCGAATCCATGCTTCTTCAAGAAATTCGCTGTGGAAGGCCCGATTCCGGATATTTCGGTGACTCGGGTGCTCATATATTTCAAAGGTCGATGGTTGAATCCTTAGCTAACAGAGAGAAAAGGTGGTCTCATACAGTCCTCTAGTCAATGTTACGGGTGTGTTACGGGCAAATTGTAACATTGCTAGGAGAAGCGATCAAATTTGAGCGCTCAGTTCCACTTGCTTGCCGCTAATACCCCTTTCGGAAAGGAGCGAACATATCCGCTTATAAAGTTGAAAATTGCTCATGCCAAAACATTCCCGCGTCCCACTTGTTCGACTCGATTGAGCCCCCTCGATTCTCCTTCAAAGAAAGATCCATGAATTTAGAGAACGATCTGCAATCCGTCCTGGGCGACCTTACAGAGGACGAGATGGCTGTCCTGTCCGATTTTCAAGTGAAGACAGATTTTCCGGAGTCAATCGCTCCTTCACAGAGAACCTGCCGCGGAGAATTCGTTGCTACGGCAATCAAGCATGTTAGCCTTAATGAGCTTGTCACAACGATTTCACTACGTAACCTTCGCATCGAATCGCCCCCTCTCTGCAAACTGAAAAGTCCCTATCCCTTGTTGGCCTACAGTCGCTCCACCCAATTGATTTTAGCCAAAGCTCCTTCAACCAGCTCGATCTCTCCGGCTGCCGAATCCCATCGCTCCGGGCCCGAGGCATCCATCTCCTGCGAGAAATCGTCCTAAAAGAGGCCAGCATTAGCCAATCCCTGGACCTTTCCCTAGCCCGCATCGGTGGAACCGTCGACCTGCGACAAGCCGATCTTACCGCGCCGGGAAAAGCCAAAGCCGGTGAACTCCACCGGTCTGGCGATACGCCTCTAGACGAATCCGGCCAAACTCGCAGGGAGAGCTATTCCCATTTCGAGATGGGCTCTTTTCTGGATAGCCAGATAGGGGGTTCCATTCGTTGCTGCGACGCCCAGCTCGATCGCAAGATTCGCATCACCAATGCCCGGATAGAGGGCGACCTCGACCTGTGGGGAACGGACTTTGTCGATCTAGAAGGGCATGAAAACGGGCTAATCTGCACGAATTCAGAGATCGGCGAGAAGCTGGTTTTCTCTGAAACCACTTGCAGCGAGAGCACCCGCATCGCCTAGGACTACTCTCGCATGCGCATCCTGCATTTGGGCAGGGATCAAGCCAAGTGGCCAAGAAAGAATCGCATTTCCCTCGAGGGGACGACCTTCGAGGCGTTCGCGTTTATCGAGCGGCAGAAACCGGACGAATTGACTAACGTGTTCGACACCGATTTGACTATCGCGATTCTCAAGCGGAACGGCCATGGATTTTATCGCCAACCTTGTCGACAGGCAGCCCAAAGCATTCGCCAAAAGGGCTACGGAGAGGAGGCATTAAAAATCATGGTGGCTATGGAGCGGGAAGCCAGCAAAGTGAAATCGCTCCAGCATCGAGCCCGCGACTCAGAGTCCGGGATCACCTTCAAGGAACGAATTTCGCTAGGAATTCGCCTGGTCAGGAAGACCATGTCCAATTCACTCTGGTCGTTCGCCGATTACGGGTACCGGCCAGAAAAGACTTTGTGGACGCTAATTACGCTATTGATAATCAACATCGGCCTAAATTTCGGTATTCTCCATTGGCATAAAGACGCCTTGGCCCCAGCGTCAGAAGATGTCTAGCTACAAGAAGATAGCGATCATTGGGACGGCAATCCACGAGAGTATCCCAGCTTCAATCCCGTCATTTTCGCTCTGGACACCCTGATTCTCGCCCTCGATTTGGGCCAAGAGACTGCCTGGCAACCGAATTGGCGGAATCCACTTGGAATCGCCTACGCACTCTACCTGTATATCATCCACATGTTCTTCGGGCTCCTATTGATCGGCGCGCTGGTGGCTGGGATCGGCAAACGGCTATCCGATGATATATAGTGAAAGAGCGTCTTCCTGAGGTGAGCGAATCTCCTCTGGACAGGAACCCTCAATTCCTCAGAATCCGCCCGCAATGAAAATCGTTATCGTAGGCGCCGGCGAGGTCGGCTCTCATTTGAGCGAAACCTTGAGCCTGGCCGATCATGACGTCACCGTAATCGAACGCGATCCCGAGCACGCCCAAACCATTCATGAACAACTCGATGTACGGGTGATCAATGAAAATGGGAGTTCGGCCCGAACTTTGAGACGAGCCGGGGTCGATAAGTGCGACTTTTTCCTGGCCATGACCAGTCGGGATGAAACTAATCTGGTCTCTTCTTCCCTCGCCAAAGCGCTGGGAGCCCGTACCACATTCGCCCGCGTCCACGATGCCACGTTTCGCGACAATTCTGTCATCAACCACCAACGCCATTTTGGGATCGACCACTTGGTCAATCCCGAGGCCCTAGCCGCAGTCGAACTCGCCAAACGTATCCGTAATCCGGGACGGGTAGCCGTTGAGGATTTCGGGCGCGGAAAGATCGAAGTACAATCCGTCGAAATCCAAGAAGGGGCAAAGATCGTCGGTATACCCCTGCTAGAAATGAAGCTGCCTCGCGATCTGCGCATTGGACTCATTCAACGAGGAGATACCTCAACCGTCGCCAACGCCCAATCCGTCCTCCAAGAGGGAGACATCGTGACGCTCTTCGGGCACCCGGATTCGCTATTCGAAGCGAAGCCCCTTTTCGACCCGGACTCCCAGCTATCCAAAAAGATAGGCGTTACCTTGCTGAGCGGGAGCGAAATATCCATTTCTTTGATACGACTTCTAAGCAATTCCCGATTCAAGATCCGGGTAATCGAAAAAAATCTGGGCCTGTGCCGATCTCTAGCGGAAAGCTTGCCCAATGTCACATTTGTACATGGAGAAGGGACTTCGCTGCGAGTGCTTGAAGAGGAGGAGATCGGCAGTGCCGACTTTTTCATCGCTTGCTCCAAAGATGATGAAGACAATATCATGACGTGCTTGCAGGCGCACAAGCTAGGAGCCCATCACACGATGTTGGCTATCAATAGAGCCGACTACATCGAGGTTCTGGACAAACTGAGCTTTTCCTTGGGCCTCGAACTAGCCGTCTCTCCGAGAATCGCTACCGCAAACGAAGTTCTCCGATACATCGGAAAGAAATCCTTTATTGAACTCGAAGAGGGCGATAAATGCTCCACCTGCATAATCGAGGTAGACATTGGGCCCAAGTCAACTGTATCTGGAAAACGTATACGAGACGTAAAATGGCCTAGCGGATGCGTTATCGTGGGGCAGGAATCCAACTTCATTCCCCGCATGCCAACCGGCGACGACGTTTTGCAAGCGGGCGACTCCATAATCGCCCTTATCGGCCAAGAGAACCTGAAGGAGCTACTAAAGCTAACCAAGTAAGAACAGAAGCCGTTTAGTCTGCGACTGAATAACCCGTAGCTTAAAACCGCCAAACGATTACCGTGCTCGACAGCTGGATACGCTAGCCAACCACCAGCAACCTCCCAGCTAAAGAATATCCGCCTGACAGAACAATGAATTTCGGACTCGTATCCAGACTGCTAAGCGTAGTGATGGTAATCATCGCCCTAGCCTTCGCGTTATGCCTCGGCGTATCCATATTCTTGGACAGCGAGGCCGACCAGAGACTGACTATCGCCGCGTACAGCGCTTCTCTAGCCACCGCGCTAATCTTCGCTGGAATTCTCTACTGGACCGGGCGAAAAGCGCCGCAACGATTCTATCGTCGGGAAGCCTTGAGCGTAATTGGCTTAGGCTGGATTCTATCTAGTCTCTTGGGCAGCATTCCCTTTCTCGTGGTGACGCCCCATATCGGAGTAACGGGAGCCATTTTCGAGAGCGTTTCAGGAATCACGACGACAGGGGCCAGTGTGCTTTCCGATTTGGAGTCATTGCCCTACAGCCTGTTGTTCTGGCGATCGCTGAGCCAATGGATTGGCGGCATGGGTGTCGTGGTATTCTTCGTGGCGATTCTTGGATTTCTCGGAGCTGGAGCCAAACTCCTCTACGCGAACGAGGCATCGGGATCGACATTCGATTTCGAAGAAAGTCGCGTTCAATCTGCAATCCTTCGACTGATCTATGTCTACCTAGGTCTGTCCGTTTGCTGCGCGGTTGGATACCGTATCGCTGGCATGAGCTGGTTCGACGCCATTTGCCACATGTTTGCCACCGTGGCTACTGGCGGATTCAGCACGCGAACCGAGAGCATTGCAGCATTCCAGAATCCAGCCGTGGAAATAATCGGCATCGTATTCATGATCTTGGGAGCGATTAGTTTTCCCTTAATCCTGGCCATGCTCAATGGACGTTTCCGGCGAATTCAGCAAAACACCGAATTCAAAGCATTCTTTATAATACTTTCGATTTCAGCGGCAGTCGTCGCCACCATCATCGTCGTCGATGGAACCGACAAGAGCGTGCCCCACGCCATTCGATCAAGCATTTTTCAAACAGTGTCCATCATGACCACCACTGGCTTCGCGACAGAAGATTTCGCGAAATGGTCGGCGTTGCCTCAGTCGCTGCTTCTCGTTCTCATGATCATTGGCGGGTGTTCCGGTTCCACCGCTGGAGGCATAAAAATAAATAGGTTAGTCGTCGCCTTACGACTTTGCGTAGTGACGATCGAGCGATCCTTTCGTTCTCGAGTCGTACGCCAGATTCGAATCAACAATCGAGTGTTGAACGATCAGGCCACCCACGAGATCGCTATGTACGTAATTCTTACCGGAGCGATCTTTCTTATTTCCGTGCAAGTCGTTTCCCTCTTCGAGACGTTTTTCGAGATGGATTCCAATCTCAGCGCGGTGCATGCTTGCTTTTTTAATGTAGGCCCCGGATTCGCCGAGGTAGGGCCTACGGAGACCTACGCCCCCTTTCACCCCCGCACCAAGCTCTATCTTTCATTCTTGATGATCCTCGGCAGGCTCGAACTCTACGCCATCCTCGCCCTTTTCGCTCCTTCCATGTGGAAGCGACTAGACTGAGGATTCAGGTCAAAAAAACGCGCCCGACTGGGCGCGTTAACAAATTCAAAAGAGGCGAAAAAGCGGTTACGAACCACTAATCCCCGTCGCCATCATCACCTATGGCTTCAACCGGGCAGCCTTCTAAGGCTTCCATGCAAAGATCGATATCCTCCTGCGTCTTCGGCTGGGCATGCACGAAGGAATACGCCTCGTCTTCGTTCCTTGTGAAGAAATCTGGAGCTGTCTCGCGGCAAAGGTCGCAGTCGATGCATTGCTCATCTACGTAGAACTTTCCCGGAGCGTTGTCTGGCCACTTGTCGTCTTTATCTGCCATAATAGGCGTATAAATCCGATTTGCCTTTCCCCTGTCAAGCGGAACGCGCCCCGATTTTACTTAAATTGCCGCCTTAAAGCCCTCGACTGGGCTTCCTATGGCAGAAAAGCTCTTAATTCTCTCAGAGTATTGTCCAGCGCCCCCCGACTTCGTTGGGCCCATCTTTCCTGATTCTGGGATATTTCCGCTCTTGCTGATGAATCTGCAGCCAAGGCAACAATCCTTTCTTCCAATTCATCTGCATCCCGAACACGGACAGCGGCTCCCGCCTGCAACATCCCATCCGTTACGCTACGAAAATTACTCATGCCGGGACCAAAGATTACCGGCACGCCCAGCAATCCGCATTCTATTGGAGTTTGGCCCTCCCGGTGGGGCGGAAGGCTCTTGCCAACGAAAGCGAGATCGGCCATTGTGGCTAGCGATCTTAACTCTCCACTCGTATCAGCCACTAGGATATCCACTTCCTCGGAACTCTTGTCGATAGACTTGAATCGATAGGTAAATCCTTGCGCCCGGGCATCCAGCGTTGTCCGAATCTCGACGCGTCGTTCAGCATGCCTAGGGACAATCAGTAGTCGACAATCAGATAGATCCTTCCGCAGGCGCCTGAACGCGGAGATCAAGGCCTCCTCTTCACCGGGCCATGTCGACGAGCCAAGCAATACGAATCCTCGGCCCAGGCCTAGCTTCTCCTTCATCGCCCGACGTTCCTCTTTTCCAAGAATTTCGCCCATGGATACGTCAACCTTGAGATTCCCCGTGACGGAAATCTTCTTCGTATCCACCCCTATTGTCTGAAAGCGATGGGCATCCTGGTCGGAAATCGCCAAGACCCGATCAATATATCGCAAGTGACCCCGGTACATCCAATTCAAGGCCCGAGCGATTTTGAACGAGCGATCTGATAATCGGGCATTAACCAGCACCATCGGTACCCCAGCCATGGCTGCCTGCCGCATATGCTCCGGCCATAGCTCCGTTTCCGCGCAGATAGCCAGATCGGGACGCATCCGCTGCCAGAATTTCCGGCTGAAAGGCCAGAAGTCCATGGGAAAGTAGCAAATTCTGTCGCAAATATTCGAATACTTTTCCCGAGCCAGCTTTAGTCCTGTGCTAGTCGTCGTTGTTAGGAGGATCTCCGTGTTCGGATTGTCAGCGAGCTCTCGGATCAGTCGCTCGATGACCAGCATTTCCCCAAGGCTCACCGCTTGAATCCAAATTCTCTGCTTGCCCTCAGTCTTGGGCCAGTTATCCAGCCGAATCCCCATACGCATGGAGATAGCGCCTTGATAGTCGCCACGCCGTTTCATCTTCAACAAGTATTTCGGCGAGAGAATTAAGGCGACCGGCGCGAAAATTATTCTGTAGAACCAAATAAACAACGATCGCTTAGAATCGCGTTTGCCCGCCAATGGCAAGCACTCGCTAAAGGGCTGGTTGAACGCTTTTGACACTCGGGCGCCTTGAACCCATAATTCGTTCCTACACTATGGAGCATCTACACGCATACTGGAGAATGGAATACGTGGCCCAAGAAAAGGCCCCAAAAGATCGACGCCCGTTCGTGGATCTACCCAAATCGGATGACGATAAAACCAGCCTGATCGTCTCGCGAGAAATATATACATTCATCCTGATGAACCGGTACCCATATAACGCTGGTCATCTCCTTGTGCTTCCTTACCGTGAAGTTGCTGATATTGAGGAGCTTAATAAAGAAGAACGTCATTGCTTCCTGGAATCCACCATCAAGGCCAAACGCATCCTCAAAGCGGCCATCAAACCGGACGGCTTCAATATTGGCATCAATCTGGGAGAAGCCGGTGGAGCCGGAATTCCCAAACATCTCCACCTCCACGTGGTCCCCCGCTGGAAAGGCGATACCAACTTCATGCCTGTCATCGGCTCTACACGGGTACTCCCCCAGTCGCTAGAAGCGATGTGGGATCGTCTAAAATCAGTTTGCGAAAAGCTGGACTAAGCGAAGTCGAATTCTATCTTCTCCTCTTCGCATTTTATGGGGAAACGCACATTACACTTCGATAGTCCGCGTCAGCTTTCGCAACTCTATGGCGGGAACGAGGACAACTTGCGGTCTATCGAATCGAAATACGGGGCTCAAATTGTTTCCCGCGATGGCTGGGTGCAAGTGGAGGGGGATGACAACATAGTCGATCAAGTGGAGGCAGTATTCAATCTTCTGCAAGATGCTCGTAGCCAGGGTCTTAAGCTTCGTAAAGCAGACTTCGACAGTATTGTCGACGGCGTCCAGGAGGGCCGGGAGTCGGAACTGCGATCACTCTTCGACGAAGACTGTCTGATTAAAACGCGTCTTTCCACGATCGTCCCCAAAACAATCGGTCAAAAGCGCTATATGCGATCCATCTTCGATAACGATATTGTTTTTGGTATCGGGCCCGCGGGGACTGGAAAAACCTATCTAGCCATGGCAGCAGCAGTCTCCAAGCTGCTCGATGGCTCGGTAAAACGGCTAATTCTCAGTCGACCCGCCGTGGAAGCCGGGGAAACTTTGGGTTTCTTGCCCGGAGATCTGCAAGAAAAGATCCTTCCCTACTTAAGGCCCTTATATGACGCTATTTATGATATGATTGATCGGGAGGATGTCGCCAAACTAATTGAAAAAGGCGTCATCGAAATCGCCCCACTCGCCTACATGCGAGGCCGAACATTGAGCGATTCCTTTATCATACTGGATGAGGCCCAAAACACTACTCCCGAGCAAATGATGATGTTTCTCACCCGTTTGGGAAACGAAAGTAAAATGGTTATCACCGGCGACATCACTCAAATTGATATTCCGCCACACAAGACCTCCGGCCTTCTGGAAATCAGGAAAATCATCAAGTCCCTGAAAGGCATAGACTTCCACGAATTCGGATCGAAAGATGTCGTTCGTCACCATCTTGTGCAAAAGATCGTAGACGCCTACCAGGCCTATCGAGAACGTGGGCAAGACTAGCCCGCTTCCCTTAAGTTAGCGTTGCCTCAAGCGTTGAAATTGAATCTTTTAGCCACTACCACGTCGAACACGTATGCCTCTCTCAGAGCAATTTAGGGCGCTGTTACAACGCTTTTTCCAAAAAAAGCGGAAGAAGCGGAAGACGGAAGCGTCGTCATCGATACTCAATTTCCTTGAGAAAAGCCGGGCTATATCGATCGCTATATTCGGTATCACCGCTGCAGCAATTGTCATTACCAGCTTTGTCGGTATTCGCCCTTCCGGATTCCAGTTTTTGCCCAATCAGCTAGCGACGATACGCATCGTATCCGCCGAGGACTTTACCTACCAAAGCGCCATTTTGACCAATAAGAAGCGCGAGCAACTTCTGACCGAAGTGCCTCCTGTCTATCGGACGGATATGGATTACTTCGATTTGTTCGAGAAGCACATCAGTGAATTACTAGAAGATATGGACCGGTTCGCCGAAATCGAACAGGACCTTTCCGCTGGCGCCGCTCAGGAGATGATCAAAGAGATAACCGAGGGCTTTAACCAAAAAAATGAATACCGCCTGTCGGAATCGGACTTGGCCACGATTCTCGAATTTTCCGATCCGGAAACTCGCCGAGAACTCATCGAAACTGGGCTCATCAGCTTGCGGGAGAGCTACAAGATCGGGATCTATGACAAAGAGGACAAAAATTTCGATTTCGGCGAGCAGTCGATCGCGCTCTTCAAGACCGGCGACGAAGTCAAACAGCAACGCATCGAATCGACCGACGACGCCCTCACGATGCTTCGCGTCGCGTTGAACGCGCAGAGCGTGCCGCCTCGCGTTTCCAGCGCTTTCAGCCGTCTTTTTCGTGATGGCGTTCGCCCCAACTTCAAACGCGACGAAACGGAAATGCTAGCCTTGCGGCAAAAGATGCTCGAGTCCTTGCAGCCAGTCATCGTCAAGGTAAAACAAGGTGAAAGTATTATTGAACCCAATACACGTGTCACGCAAGAGCAATACGAGCAGCACCTCGCCTATATACGCCACCTAGACGGCAAAAAAGTAGACACGCTGGACCTCCAGCTCATCGGCCGGGCCCTCATGGTCATGGCCATGCTGACCGCCGCCACCTTTTATATCCGACTCGAAGATCGGGCCACCCTGGAAAGCAATGGTCGTCTAGGTCTGCTAGCCCTCGTTGTCGTATGCAACCTGGCTCTCGTTCGCTTGTGCTTCGAAATGGGGAATTTGGACGAGTTTCTCTATGATAGCAGTTTGTCTGCAATTCTTCCCTACATCGCTCCCACAGCACTGTCTCCGGTCCTAATAGCCATTTTGATGGGAAGCGGTCCCGGACTGCTAACAGCGCTCGTCGTCAGTCTCTTCTCCGCGGTGATGTTCGGAAATCGTCTGGAGCTCATGGTGATGACCTTTCTGGCCTCCTGCCTGGCGATTTTCATCTGTCGCAACATTCGGAAACGCGGCCGCGTCGTAACGGCGGGAGCTGCTGGCGGCGTTAGCATTGCCATCTTCACTTGGCTCTACAATTGGGCCGATGGCCTGTCCTTGGAGACCATCTTTCAACAAGCTTCCGCGGCTTCCTTGACCGGACTGATTCAAGGGGTGGTTATCGTCGGCGTCCTTCCCATCCTCGAATCGCTTTTCAAGCGTACGACCAACATCACCCTCCTCGAGTTGAGCGACTACAACCATCCCATTCTTAGACGGATGCAGCTCGAGGCTCCGGGCACCTGGCACCATAGCCTGATGGTGGCCAACCTCGCGGAGAATGCCTGCAACGCCATCAAGGGGAATGCTCTCCTCGCCCGCGTCAGCTCAATGTTCCACGATATCGGCAAACTGGTTAAGCCAGAATACTTCACGGAAAATCAGCTCGACGGACACAATCCCCACGACGAAAAAACGGCTTCTTTCAGCGCCTTGGTTATCAAGAGCCATGTTAAAGAGGGAGTTGACCTCGGCCTAACCTACAAGCTGCCCCGCCCTATCATCGATGTCATCCGCCAACACCATGGAACGAATCTGATCCGCTATTTTTATCACAAAGCGAGAAAGCAAGCGGAAGAAGAGGGTTTAGATCCCTCGACCATTCAAGAGTCTACCTACCGCTATGATGGACCAAAGCCTCAGTTCAAGGAGAGCGCCGTCATTCTGCTAGCCGACTCCCTAGAGGCTGCCAGCCGGTCTCTGCAAAAGGTAACGCCGCAAAATATAGAAGAGCTTGTCGATCGGATTTTCAAATCGAATATCGAAGACGGACAGTTGGACGAGTGCGCCATAACCATGGCGGAACTGGCTAAAATCAGGGAAAGCTACATATTCACCTTGATCAATTCACTTCACTCACGCATCGCTTACCCCGGATCTAAGGAACAAGGTACGTCATCCGGCAGAAAGACGACGCATGAACGAAAGCCCGAACGAGTCGAAGCGAGCGCAAGTCAGTAATCTTTGCCCTAAGCTGATTGTCGACGACCAAGAGGTCGATCGCTTGTTCGCCACCCTCGATCGATTCGGCAGCTTCGGTCCGCCACCCGGCGAGCTTTCCATCGCTTTCGTATCCAAAGCGGAAATATCCCGTATTCACGAGCAATTCATGAATGACCGTGCGCCCACCGATGTCATTACATTTCCTGCCGACAGCGAGAATGGATTGGCCGGGGAAATCTGCGTGTGCCCAGAAATCGCGTTCGAATATGGACGCGAGAACGGGATTCAATTTTCAGATGAACTGTCATTGTATTTAATACATGGCTACCTACATCTCTGCGGTTTCGATGACCGTAGCGATGGGACTAGGACGGAGATGAGAATCGCCGAGGATAAGGCCATGAATTTGGCCCAAAGCCATGGAGCCTTGCCTGTATTCAAGCTCGAGGAGGACGTCGAATGGATATAAAGCTGGGGCCGAAGAACCGAGAGGAGCTCCTAAAGCTTCTCTACAAGTCCATCTACATTCTGGCCTTTGCCTTTTGCCTTTTCAAAATCCACGATTTCAAGCATCTGAATTTCGGCTACACCCCATTGCCAAAATTCGGCGACCAATTTCATGAAAAATCGCTAATCGAGATCAAGAAGGGGCCGGTGTACATTCAAGAGAATCCCGGCTACGACGGCCAATTCTACGCTCAGCTTGCCCTTCGGCCCTCAGCAACCGGGGAGGATATCGAGAACGCCCTCGACAACTATATCTATCGAGCGCGGCGTATCCTATTCTCCTGGACAGCTTGGTCTTTCGGTCTCGGCAATCCGGATTGGACGCTGCAGGCCTATGGTTGGCAAAACGGACTTTTCTGGCTTTTAACCGGCCTGTTGCTTCTAAAATGGATGCCGCCCAATCATTGGCAAGATACACTGCGATTTCTCGCCTCCTTTTTTACCGCCGGCATCATTTATAGCTTCAACAGCGCTCTGCTAGATGGGCCCAGCCTATTTCTGATCGTTCTAGCCGCCTATTTCATCGAATCGCGTAGATCCTGGCTGGGGACAGGCATTCTTGGTCTAGCCGGTCTCGGGAAGGAAACCAATCTGCTGGCTGTATTCAGCTTGTGGAAACCAAGCTCGAAGCCCGGCAAAGAGATTTTTACTTTCGCCCTCAAAGCTGGTCTAGCGTTTACGCCATTTTTCCTATGGTTCGCTTACATTTATCTAAATGCTGGTGATTATCACCGAAGCCTCGTCGCGGGATCGGGAAATTTCCATTTGCCTCTTGTGGGTTTCTTCGCGGCAGCATTGGAAGTCCTGAAAAAGGGTGGAGAAACCGGATTCCCAGCGAGCGCTTATGCGCAATTCATCGCTCTCGGCAGCCTGCTCGCTCAAGGAGTCTACCTGGCTATCCGGCCAAAACTGGACAACGTCTGGTGGCGTATCGGAATCAGTTATACAATCTTGATGGCGTTTTTAGGGTCAGCCGTATGGGAGGGATTGATTGCCGCCCCAAGGGTTCTATTGCCGATGACTATAGCCTTTAATATCGTGTTTTCGCGACGAACCTGTCTTCTGCCGTTCTTTATATTCGCCAATTCACTGACCCTGATCGGTCTTAACTCGTTGCAACCGCAAGAGATCCCGGAACGGGTGGATTTTACCTATCAATCGCCGCTGGCTTACAATCCTGAAACCGAAGAGTATTCAGACATTCAATTCACTGATGGCTGGTATGTCGCGGAAGGAAAGTCGAAAAGGTATTGGAGATGGTCGAATGGGGACGGCCTTATGGAATTCGATCTGCCCGGAGACCAGAAAGTGAACGCCGTTCTCGAGTTTCAGCCTAGAACCATTAGCCCGCGAGAAATCGCGCTCGAGGTGAACAGCTTGCAGGTTTGGCGAATGCTGAGCGGAGGCGGGTACGGAGATCTCCAATCAATCCCATTCGTCATCAATCCGGGCAAAAACACCCTGAGAATCTACAGCCCTCAACCTCCGGAACGCTTTGGTCAAGATCCACGCGATCTCAGTTTCTCTCTCGGGAACTACCAGTTGCACTTGATCAGCGTCGTACCGGAATAGGCCCTCAATCGAGGTTGGCCAAAGACCCCCGGTAGGGCTACTCGCCCTTTAGGCCAATTCGCGACGGCTCAATCCCGGCTCGTCTTAGATCCCTGAGACTAGATGCCCCGTCTCTCTTGGCCAAACGCTTGCCTTTCTCATCTCTGACCAAGGGGCAGTGATAAAATGCGGGCGGCTTTACCCCTAAAGCATCGTAGATGAGCAACTGCCGGGCCGTGGACATCAAAAGATCCTCGCCTCGGACAACCTCCGTTATTCCCATAGCGATGTCATCCGCAACAACGGCAAGCTCATAGGAGGGAATCCCGTCCTTCCTCCATATGAGAAAATCTCCGAAATCTCGACCAGCCATAAAATTCTGGCGCCCATATTTCCCATCCTCGAAAGCGATCGTTTCCCCTGCTGGCACCCGAAAACGCCAATTCACTGCCAGCGCCGCTTCTTCATCCGCGAAATCGAAAGTCTTATCCCGGCAAAAACCGGGATAAATCAGCTCGCTGCCCTCGCTATGAGGGGCTTGAGCAGCCGACCGAACATCCTTTCGGGAACAGTCGCAGGGGAAGACAGTCACGGATTCCCTCAAGTGACGCCATGCGTCCCGATAGTGGTCCAATCGCTCGCTTTGCCTGTAGTTTTGAAAAGGTCCCCCAATATCAGGCCCCTCCTCCCACGACAAACCCGCCCACTTCAAGTCCTCTATTAAAGCCTCGGCAAACTCCGATTTACACCGATCCCGATCCAGGTCTTCGATTCTCAGTATAAGTTTGCCACCTCTTTCTCTGACCCGTTCTTGGGCCGTGAGAAACGTTCGGGCGTGGCCTCGGTGCAAGTATCCCGTAGGCGTTGGGGCAAGTCGCCCCCTGTATCCACCATTGTTCATCTCCTTACCGTATTCCAAAATCCGCCCCAACCGACAGACATTCCTCTATTCGAAAACCCGTAGGCTAAAGATTATCCAATATTTATCCTTGCGCGACACTGGAGTACGGACATTAATCGACAATATCAAAAATAAGAACGCCTAAAAACCGACTTTATCCACACAAAATTCATGCCACGAGTAAATGCATACATCCTATCCGGCTCGGGGCAACGCTTAGATAAATTCTAATTGGAACAGGACCCAGCTTGAGAAAAGCCACGGGTCAAATGAATTTCCCTCCCATCCCTATATGGCCCGCTTTTTTTAAAAGCGGGTCTTTTTTT
>CAYOLG010000001.1:146375-196414 GCA_964404745.1 uncultured Opitutaceae bacterium | reverse complement strand
GGCTGCGCCGCTGGCTTGCCGAGAAGAAGATTAAAGCGCTCTACATCGAACCGGGAAGCCCTTGGCAGAACGTATACGTCGAGAGCTTCAACGCTCGCTTCCGGGAGGAATGCCTCAACCGCTAAAAGCTCTGGACTCTAACCGAGGCTCGGGTGGTAATCGAGGACTGGCGATGGAAGTACAACCACATACGTCCCCATCGCTCGTTGGGCTATGTTACTCCATTGGAGTTCTCCCAGGAGCTGCCAGAGGAAAGCGAACCGAACCAATGTTGGGCCTCCAGTCGGCCTACGGCCTCCTTGCATCCCAACATTGACAAACTATATAACCTTAACCACGACGTCAACAGACCCAGGCTAACGAAAGCGATGGCTCATTTCGGGTAACTCGACCAGCGCGAGCGCGTAGGCAGACAAAAAACTTACACACCGGCATCAATGCTATCCTCAAAGAGGGAGGGCAGCAAGCAAAGCAGTTTGACGAAGCTATTCGGCCCTTTCCACGGACTCGAGGTTTACCAAAACAATCTGTTTTGCTTATCGAGGGGCCACAGGACTAGCCTCGCCTCGATTTCTCAAAGGATCTCCTAATTCGATTTCCGCGGAATCGAGGCTGAAAAAATAGTAACGGCGGCCGATCCGGTCGTACAGCTCGTTGTACTGGATATTGCCGTCATAAAGATAGAGAATTCCCGTTACGCTGGCGTAGCTGCTAACTTGCGGAAACGAGTAACGCCTATTGTTAGGCGGGTTTTCCAGCAAGTAGAAAACTCGTCCCGTAATGACGATCCCCGGAGCATTGAAAGCGTCTCTATGGAAGACCCCTTCGACTTTAGCCTTCTGGCCGATCAACGCTCCCAAATCCGCTTCGCTCACATAGGGCCCGATTTCCGTCTGGGCCTGAAGAGCGGATGCCAGAGCGAGGGACAGCCATCCATGGACAGCGAGAAAAAGAGCCCGCCGAATTCTCTGGCGCCCTTGCTGGTCAACAATCTTCTCATTCCTTATCAACCTCATTGGCTAAAAACTGGATAGAACACATACAAAACGAAATGCCGACAATCACTCAAGCAAGCATTCAGCGATTTGGATGGCATTGAGAGCCGCCCCCTTCCAGAGCTGATCTCCAACTACCCAAAAGCTCAATCCATTGTCGAAAGCCAAACCTTTCCGAATGCGACCTACTCCACAGTTTTCCCGGTTGGCGAAATCAAGCGGCATTGGATACGATAGTGTGTCCGGATCGTCCACCAAATCGATTCCCTTGGCCGAGTTTATCGCGGATCGCGCTTCCTCTACGTCAACGGGTTCAGCAAACTCCGCATCCACCGATACTGAATGCGAACGCATCACCGGGATACGAACACAGGTACAGGCTGTAATCAGCTTAGGAAGGTCCATTATCTTGCGACTTTCATTCACCATTTTCATCTCCTCCTTCGTGTAGCCGTTCTCCAAAAAGGCATCCACATGGGGCAGAGCATTCATAGCTATTTGGTAAGGATAGGCTTGCACGCTTAGGGGCTCGCCGCGCGAGAGTTGCCCCATTTGCCTTTCCAACTCTTCCATCGCCGCTACGCCGCTCCCGCTAACTGCCTGATAAGTGGATGCAACCATCCGCTTCAATCCGAAGCGCTGGTGAAGCGGGTAAGTGGCCATCAACGTAATGGCAGTTGTGCAGTTAGGGTTGGCGATAATTCCTCGGTGCTCTTTAGCCGCTTCCGCGTTAATTTCCGGGACAACCAGGGGCACATCGGGATCCATTCGAAAGGCCGAGCTATTATCAATCGCGACTGCCCCAGCTTTGGCAGCCGCGGGGCAAAGCGCTTTGGAAAGCTCTCCACTTGCGCAAAAGATGGCAAAATCCAGTCCCTCAAAAGCTCCTTCATTCGCTTCCTCAACAGTGTGCGTCTCTCCGAAAGCATCGATCTGCTTGCCGACCGAGCGGCTGGAAGCCAAAAGCCTTAATTCGGAGACCGGAAAGTTCCGCTTTTCCAATAGCCCTAGCAATTCAGACCCAACCGCTCCGGTGGCCCCCACGATCCCTACTTTATACGCCATTGAAATGCATCCTCACAAATATTGTTATCGCTTTACTCCTACAGCTTGCCTCAGACCGAATCTCGAATTTAGATCCCGAAACCGCTCACTCGCTTCCAATTTAATTGCAATCAGAAATGCTTTCCGAATTACAAGAGCGCTACACGCATAAGGCCCGATCTCTGAATATCAAGCCCACAACGCTACAGCTGTTCGTTTCCATCGAGCGGCAAACCTGCTGGCTGGTTCACGACGAAGAACCGCTCATTCGAACTTTCCGAGTGTCCACCGGAAAAAAACCGCCTTCGAACCAAGAAGGCTCTAATGGGACGCCTATTGGCCTGCACTGCATTGGGGAGAAGATTGGAGCGGGGAATCGCGTCGGAACGGTTTTCAAGGGAAGAGTTCCCCTAGGGAAAACCTATGCCGAACTCGATGCGAAGGATCGCGAAGCCAATTTGATCACCACCCGCATTCTTCGGTTATCCGGCCTGGAGCCCGGATACAATTTGGGATCGGGATGCGACAGCTATGGTCGCTACATCTATTTCCATGGAACGAACCACGAGGACAAGATCGGCGAGCCCGCCAGCGGCGGATGCATCCAGCTTCTCAACACGGAAATGGTCGAATTTTTCGAGCTAGTCGATGAGGGTGACCACGTATATATTTCCTAGCGATGCCACCTTCCCTTCTTTTAGGGAGATCGGGAATTGAAAACGAATGTTTGAACGATCGAGTCGATCCAATCAGGTATTCAGCCAACTATGATCTCGCCCAACGATGGAGCCGAAAGCCGCTACTCCCCGAAGATATTAGAATCTCTCGTATCCCGAGTATTTGAACCATCCGGCTGGCTGCAAACTGCCTTGGATCTAGAGCATAGGCCAGAACAGGCGGAAATGGCTCGAGCCGCCAGCGAATCGATGTCGCAAGATACCCCGTTGATTTTCGAGGCAGGCACAGGCGTGGGAAAAAGCCTCGCCTATCTGATTCCTGGGATCATCCACTCCACCGAAAGCAGACGCCCGTGTATCGTTTCTTCCAACACAATTTCGCTTCAGGAGCAAATTGAGGAGAAGGATTTGGCTATTTGCCGACGTCTATTCAAAACGATTCCCGAACTCGAACCGTACTCAGAATTTAAATCTGTAGTTCTAGTAGGCAAAGGGAACTATCTCTGCCCTACACGTCTAGCTAACGCGATCGTCAACAAAACCGAGTTGTTTCCGAACGACGAGCTAGACGAACTCCACCGAATTCAGAAATGGTCAACCTCAACCGCCACAGGGCTGAGACAGGAACTCGGCCCGGTTCCGAATTTCGATGTGTGGGAAATGGTCAACGCCGAGGGATCCGCGTGCAACCGGAAGAACTGCGATCCGAGAACCTGTTATTACCAGAAATCGCGCCTCGAAATGCGCAATGCGCAGATTGTCGTTGTCAACCATAGTCTGCTATTCGCCCTGATAAACGCCGGCGGTCTAGCGCCCAATGCGAAAGGCATCCTGCTGCCCGACGATTTTCTGATTGTCGATGAAGCCCATACCGCCGCCGATGTCGCCACTGAGCATTTTGGATCCCGCATCAGTTCCTACGGACTGGACCGGCAGCTTAAAAGCCTATTCAATCCCAAACGAAAATCTGGGATCATTCGAAGATGGTGCCATCCCAAGCAACTGCAGCAGATCGTCGAGGCCCAGGAGGCGTCCCAGGAATTCTTTAGCTACCTAGCAGCTACCCGTCTTGAAAAAAGGCCCATCGCCCGAATATCGGAGCCAGATTGGACCGACGCCACTTTGCTTCCTCCCATAAAAGTAGTTGTCCAAATATTGGATACCGTTCTTTCAAGAGTTGAGGATGGTCCGATGCACGACGAAATAAAGGATCAGCGAGCGAAAATACACAGCTACTATTCCGGTATAAGGCAGTTCATCGATCTAGCCGAAGAGGACCACGTTCATTGGATCGAGCGAAGTGGTAGAAGAAAGCAAATCGTAACGCTGCGAACCGCTCCTGTTGACGTAGCCCCCTATCTGAAAGACACTCTCTTTACAGATAATAGATCCGTTATTTTGACCAGCGCAACTTTATCGATCGGGCAGGACCTACATCCTTTTCAAAAGAAGATCGGGGCGGAAACCGAGCGAGCCGAACTCGTAGAGTCTCCCTTCGACTACGAAAGCAATACCCGCATATACGTCGCTAGCGATGTTCCCCACCCCACCTTGGAGAACTCCAATCTATCTATCGAAGCGATAATCGATTACCTTTGGTTTTGCATCGGAAAGATCAATGGAGGTTCGATGGCTTTGTTCACCAGCTATTCTGACCTTCGCAAAGCGAGCGATGCCCTCGAGGATCGGATAACGCGATCCGGCCGGGAATTCTTTTTCCAAGGCAATGGCCTGAGCCGATCAGAGGTTGCCAATCGCTTCCGGGAATCGGGCAATGGGGTTCTTTTCGGGACCGACAGTTTCTGGACCGGAGTCGACGTTCCAGGTAGCGCCCTCTCGCAAGTGATTATCACCAAGCTTCCATTTGACGTGCCTACCCATCCCATAAAGGAAGCCAAATCCGAGCGCATCAAAGAGCTCGGCGGCAACCCGTTCGCAGAGCTCACGCTTCCAGATGCCCTGATCAAATTTCGCCAGGGCATTGGCCGCCTGATCAGAAAAAAGGATGACAAAGGAATCATAACCATCCTGGATTCCCGCATACTCAGCAAGTCCTACGGCAAGCGATTCCTGCAAACCCTGCCCAAACGCAAATTCATTCGAATGAGCAAATCGGATCGCGAAACCCGGTTTTGCAACATGAATGTAACACTACCCCCTTTACATCGTCGCTTTCCCTCATCCTCATAAACTCTGAGCCAGCCCATCAACGCTGGCCATCGAGACAATAGGCCAGAAAGATAGATGATTATCGTTATCACCACGCACGGATCGACCGGCGACATTTTCCCGCTAATCGGTCTATCGGTCATGCTCAAAAAAGCGGGCCACCAAGTGAGATTCGCCACCAGCAAGCCATTTCAAAAGGATATTGAGAACGCTGGAATCGACTTTTACCCAGTCCCTCCAGACTGGAGCCAATCCGACCTGGCAAACTGGATGGGCAAACTGCAAACAGTGAAGTCGCCCATTCGGCAACTAAAGATCCTCTACCGGGCAGCTCTTCCTCATCTTGCAGAATCTATCGATGTCATGGAACGCATTCTAGAAAATGCCGACTGCCTAATTTCCTCATACCTATTTCCCATCAACGGCTCGATCGCGAAAAAGCATAAGGTCCCCTTCATTACCTACGCATTCGCCCACAACACGGTTCCCTCCCGTTACTGCCCGCCACACGGCTTACCCAGACTGCGCGGACTCCCCTATTGGATACAACTCAGATGGAATCGGTTTGCCTGGAAGCTATGTAATATTGCGGTAGATACAGCGATCAATCAGACTGTTTCACGAACTCTCAAAAAGAAGGGGCTCCCACCAGTACGGGACTTTTTTTCCAAGTCCGCCAAACTTGTTCTCGTCGCCGTATCTCCCTCGTTGATGCAACCGAAAACCAAACTTAACAGGCGCTTCCAATTCACTGGATACTGCAGGTGGCAATCTCCCGAGATCGAAGAAATCAGTCAGCAGGTCTTGGAATTTACCGGAGGCAAGCTCACACCTATTTTGACTTTCGGCAGCATGGTCTACCAAAATCCGGACGACTATATCGAACGACTCCTCAACCATTGGCCCAAAGATAGAAAGCTCATTTTGCAAACCGGATGGTCGGGATTCCAGGTTCCTCAAAGCGCGTCCCACATTCTTCAGATCGGACCGGTGTCGCACGACCAATTGTTTCAGCATGGATCTGTCATCATTCACCACGGAGGAGCGGGAACCACAGCCTCTGCCCTCCACGCAGGCAAACCTCAAATTGTCGTTCCCCATATAGGAGATCAGGATTTCTTTAGTTCAGAAGTGATCCGACTTGGATGCGGAGTGAAATGCTTAAAGCGCAAGTGGCCCGAGCAGCTATTCAGGAAGGTTAGTCAAGTTGAGTCGAACCGACAGATTCAAACAAAGGCCGATGAATGCCTCGAGCTCCTTAAAATGGAAGATGGTCCTCGTGAAGCGCTGGCCCAAATCGAAAAATTCGTCTCGCAAGCGATTGCAGACTAGCCAGAAACAGGACTTGACTTAGATTCCGCTCCACCTTTCCTCCCTTGTATTCGGTCGCCAGGGTAGCTCAGTGGTAGAGCAGGAGACTCATAAGCTCTTGGTCGGCAGTTCAAATCTGCCCCTTGGCACCACAATTCGCCCTCCGGGTTGAGAGTCGACAGGCCCTAATCGATGGGCCCGGAAACAACAGAGATTCGATCCAGCGAAATGCACAGGACATAAACCGCTTTCTTCACAGGACAATGCCATCTTGAAAAAAGAAAGAGTAAAGTGGCGTTTTCTCGGATCCTTTCAGCGCGAGGCGGCGGTCGCCTCGCCGTCCGTGGATCGGATGAAGGGCACTAACGCTGCAAACTTGGACCTAGAGCGCATTCCCTCCGGGGACGGGACTGAAACGGGATGCAGCCTCCGCCCTTACATTCATTATTTTTTCGAAAAGGCATAAAAACGCCTACAGCGCCAACTCGCCTTGAGCGTAACGCTTCCGGGCTTCTTTAAGATGGGTTTTCATCTCCATCTCTTCAAGAATCGAAAATAAAGCAGGGGCGTCCACGTTTCCATCAGGAATCGATTCCGGGCCGCATTCTGGATCGAAAGCGATGATCTGCCGATTGATTTTCAGCTGCCCAATCATGGCCGGAAGAATCTCTCGAAACCTGATTGGCTTCAAATGGTCCACATTGCTGGCCACGCCATCCAGATCCCCATATTCTTTAAGCCATTTTGCGGCCGTCTTCGGTCCGACTCCTGGGACGCCAGGGATATTGTCTGACGTATCGCCTATGAGCGAAAGGTAGTCTGGAATTTGCTCCGTCGATACGCCAAATTTTTCTTCTACGCCATTTGAATCCAGTATTCTCCACCCCAATCTTGGATTCGCGGTAGGCGGCGGCAACAGCATGTGGATGCGATCCGATACGCTTTGGGCAAAATCCTTGTCGGCACTGACGATAAACACTTTCGCTTTTTCATCTGCTGAACAGATCCGATTCGCGTGGGCAGCAAGCAAATCATCTGATTCGACCCCATTTTCTTCATACATCCCAAAACCCATCGCCCTCGTCAGTTCCTTGATAATCGGGACTTGCTTTTCAAAGTCCTCAGGAGTCTCCCCACGATTTGCTTTGTATTGGGGTAGCAACTCCAATTTCGCTTGAGCCCCACCTAAATCGAAAAACACGATTGTTTCCTTTGGCTTCTGCTCGTCTATCAATTTCCACATCGATCGAACCCACCCATATAGAGCATTTGTAGGAAATCCATCTGAGCGTGTCAGTTCGTGAACCGCGTAATAGGCCCGGAACGCCATATTGAATCCATCGACGAGCAAGTATTTTTCCATGGTCAAACGTTTCGCGCGAAAAGCAGCGAATCAAACCAATAACTCAACCGGAGGATACCGCTTACCTACTGGCTCCGTGACTCGCTGCCTCCAGGAGTGACGATAGTCGGGTTTTGGAACAGGGCTCCGGGCTGCACGCCCCGCAGCGTTTGCCGCTTCGGCGAGCCGCCTGGGCTGACCAGATTCGCTGTAACGAAAATTAGAAGATTGCGCTTCGCCGAGGACTCCCCTTCCGAGCGGAAGAATCGCCCAAAGAAAGGCACATCTCCTAGAAAGGGCACCTTGTCGTTGACCGTGACCACATCTTCTCGGGTCAACCCGCCCATGACTACCGTAGCGCCATCCCAAATAGTGACCTTCGTAGACACTTCCCGAACCGCGAAAATTGGCTGATAGAACCCGGAGGGAACCTTGACTGTACGCCCCGCTGTGACTGCAACGCTGGGCCCACCGTATTCGACAAATCCTTCGAACTCCGTTACCCGAGGATTAAGCTCCAGAGTGATGCTGTAGTCATCCTCTTCAACGATGGGCGTCACCGCGAGTTGAACTCCGATATTTCGCGTCTCGAAATCTTCAGGCGTACCCGGCGTGATCGTTACCCCTGCCGCGCCTCCATCCAAGCTGCCGCTCGTATTGCCAACGTTGCTTTCCGTATCCGTGTAGCGCGTAGGGTAACGGAACTCCTGGCTAACATTAATTTCCGCCTGGTTTCCGGAAAGCACCGTAACCTTCGGCGCGCTTAGCAGATCAGATCCCGAGGTTTGCGATAGGGCCCGTACCGCTACATCCAAGTTCATCTTTCCTACGTCTCCAAAAACTCGCGTAAGGGGCTCCGCGCCCACACCCAATGGTAAGCTGCCTGGCAAATCGGGTGGCGTGATTTCTTCAACCGGAACACCGTCGATCAGAATCGAACTGGAAACGTTGGAAGGAGAGTTGATTCCCGCCAAATTCCTTAGCGAACTTCGATAGTCTTCTCCCGTGCCAGTAGGGTTGGCCTGAGTCCTGCTATTATTGTGCGTCAGAACCCAATCAAACCCGAGCTCTTCAATGGTCCCTTCCTGTACCTCGAGAAACTTAGCTTCGATCTCAACCTGCTTAACATCAGTGTACCGATTGAGAATATTGCGAATGCGCTCAAGATTGCGCGTTGTCTGAGTAACAATCATGGCCGACCCATCATAGGCCATAGTGCTGCCTTCCGTATTGACGAAATCCACTCCAGCTTGCTGCAGAAAATTTTGGATCGTTCGCGTATCATTAGCCATACCCAAGGCGGGCGAAGACGTTCCAGAACCAGAATCGAAGGGATCGCTGTCAAACGCTCTCTCCGGAGAACCGTTGGAAACGCCAGTCATCCTAATGACCGTCGAACGGGAAACCGGGAATACTTCCGTATTCAGATTTCTATTCTCACCTCCTGGCCTGAGCACAACAGCGTCCTCCTGAACTTCGTACTGAAAACCAACCGAATCGGCGATAAAATCTAGAATCCGCTTGAGTGACAGGTTTCGCAAAGTGATATTGACCGTCGGGTTCGTGCGCTCTGGATCAAGCAAAACAAGGTTGACGCCTGGAGGGCCTGTATCGGTATTGTCAAAGTCTTCGGAAATCGCGCTGAGCGTGTTGACCGCCTGGTTCAATGGCACTTCCGTAAAATTCACATCTGAAATAATGATTCGATCGAGCTTCTGCAACAGCGGCGCGGGACCCATCACCGTGGGGTCGATATCCGGACGCTCTTCGTAAATCCCAGGTCGCTGCCAAGCGCTGGAAACTTCCTCCAAGAGCTGCTCTCTCGATTTCAGCTTGTTAAGGTAGGCCAAGGATTGCCGCTCTTGCGATATCTTGACCAAAAAACTCTTGGCCATAGCGCTGTTTGGGTCCAAGGCCTCAATCTGCTTGAATGTCGCTTCAGCCCCGTCGATATCTCCCGCGATAAACTGACTGCGTCCTCTCAGCTCCAGCGTTTCGATTTCCTCTTGCAAGCGAACGAAATCAGGGCTCACTCTATCGATGGCTAAAAGCCCGTCGCTAGATGTCGATGCCGACAACTCCCTCGCTTCGCTGGCCGCTTGGCCTCTGAGAATATCGCGTTCATCACGCTTGAGTTCGTCTATCAAAGTCTGGGTCAACGGATTCGGCTCGAGCATATCCAAGGCGCTTCCAATCGTTCTCAAGGCCAGAGCATAGTCGCCCCTTCTGGACTGCCGCAAGGCGATCTCACGAATTTCTCGAGCGCTTATCATTGATTTTTCAATACGCTCCGCCTCTAGCCTAGCCAAGTACTCTGCTTCGCTTTGCAAAGCATTCCTCCTCTCCACTTCTATTCGCGATTGATCGCCACCCGACCCATTCCTCTCTTCGATCATATTTTCCACGCTCCTGAGGATGCTTTGTACAGAACGATCGTCGGGCGATATTTCCAGCAGTTGGTTTAGCCGAGCTTTGGCGGTTTCGTAATCCCCCGAGTCGCGAGCTTGAAGCGCCTCGGACATCAACCGAATTTTTGTATCGATCTCGCTTTGACCGAATAGCGGCACGCAGATGAAAACCGCGATGATCGCCAGCGACGAACTAGCCAAGCAGTTTCTCAATTTACAAATCTTGTTTTTCATATTCGTGGGGAGCTAGACAGTCCTAGCTTTCGGGTTCAGATTCGGCTGCCCTCGGACGAATAGCAAAGGGGCTATACGTATCTTTATTTTGGGTACCTTGATTAAGTAAATTATCTCCAGACAAGGGCGTTAGCAACTTGGAAAGCCGTTTGCCGCCATCCATCGAAACTTTCGTTACCATAGCTTCAGGAGGATTGCTCGACAGCGCTCCGATGACGTATGCGCTATCATCCATCTCTACTTGGCTTCCTTCCCTCACTACGAAAGTCGAGCCCGAATCTTTTGAGCGAATCGTCGCTTCGAGATCCGAAAACAGCTTGGTTTCCAAATTGGTAAGGTAGACCTCTTGGTCGTTTTCGTAATCCATCAATCGAGCGACACCCACTTTTTCGAACACAGGCATGCTCCCCTCTTGCTCGACTTTCATCTGCTTTACTTCGAAGGAGAGGACCTTTACCCCCGCTTCCACGAGCAGCTTTCCCTGCTTGGCTAGAATCAGCTCTTTGGTATCTAGAAATTCGAAATAGGCCAAGTAATTTCCTGCCTCCCCGGCATAGCCTACCAACTGGAGTCGGTAGGGGCGTTGCCTAACTTCGACGAGCTCAATTTCGAAAGCCTTCCATGGATCGCGTTCCGGCGCTGAAGTGAGAACTGGCTTGGTGACCGCAAACTCTCTCGAGGTTGGGTTGTAGTAGAGTACGGGCGGCGTAAAAACGTCAAACACCCAATCTTCGCCGCGGGATTGATTTTGCGGCCGCTCCCAAGACACCGCGTCCGGCAAAGGAGCTTTGATATCATAAACTTCTACATCCACCTTGCTCTCGGAGAGCATCGGCGAACTTTGAGTGGAAAGCGTATCCAAAGTTTTCACACTTCGTATACTGTAAATACCCATTAGCAGGAAAACCAACATAGCCACAAGCAAGACCAGTTTGTCTAGAAATTCTGAAAAACTGAACCTAAACATTTCCTCCCCCCTCCTCTGACCCATCGTCAGCCAAAACACCGTCTCTCAACTCGATAAACTCCACAATCACAACAAACCTGGACTCATTTTCTGAAATGATGGGGACTTGCAATGCCGAACTTCCCTCCGAGGCAGTCTCGGGCGCGAAGAAGGGATTCTCTAGCAAGACGCTCCTCTTGTCGATGGATCCTGATTCACTTTCCAACTGAACTTCGATCTGGCTGATGGTAAAGGGCAGGGACGATCCATTAACGCGATTCAGGAAGCTTCTCATCGAGTGGGACTGCCCTTTAAATGCCAATCGGAATGCGAGCGATTCGAAAGCCTCGGTCGACCGGATGAAGCTCTCTCCTGGCACTCGGAAATAATCGGAATCCCGGGCTTCCCGGCTGTCTGCCGAACCCAAATCAGCCGGATTTTCACGCTCTACCGATACGAGTTCGCTAATTCCGGCATCTACCAAGGCCTGAAGCAGGGCTTCCATAATTTTAGCCTGCTTGTGTACCAGAGGTATGGTCTCGATAGAGGGTCCGACGTTTTCGTAAGCGCTGAAGCCGAATCGATAGCCTTCTTCGAATAGAATATCCGAGCTCTGAGCCAGGCGCCTCGAGTCTTCAACAAGCCTGGCGATCATGAAGAAGGCGGCATTACTGTCCCGAGGAGGGCTGCCGAAAAAGAGCTCACGATCATAAGTACTCAGATTCAGAGTGGTCTTCGAAGTCTCGAACTCCTGTTTTAACTGCTGCAGGTTCCTCTCCAATAACGCTAGATTCGCTTTGGTTGGGGATGGCGATCGCTTTATGAAGAGCGAAAGCTCCTTATTCTTTTGCTCGTGTTCGAGCTTTAGCTCAGCGAGCCTTTCCGCGTCCATCGATGTGTGGAATACTCCAAGAAGGGCGATCGCCAGCAGCAAGCCAAGCATCAGATAGAAGAAAGGGTTTCGCTTCATCCAATTCATAACGCGCTACAGAAGCTGAGCGGAATCCACCACTAGCGTAAAATTAAACTTCAATATCCCCGGCACGTTGTTGTCAAACCGCTCGTCCTCCAACCTCTCGACGAAACGCGAGTCGCTGAAACTGCTAAGGAGAGCGGATACGCGGCGATTCGATTCCTGGCTCACCGTCGACAAGGGGTTAGCCACATCCAACAACCGGCCCTCAAGCCTCAAACGGATCCTCGGCTCGGCATTCGCGGCACTCTCGTTTCGCGTACCGCTAAATCGGTTCGAAGACGACGCCAACTCAGTTTTGGGCCGGACTACCTCGATGCGATCCAGCCAAACGTCTTCGACTTTCGCCATCCTTTCCTGAATGTCATTCAAAAACCGAATCCAATTAGAACGGGCGTCTGCAACCACATGGGTTTCCTCGATGAGACTTTCGATCTTCTCGATCTCCTCCGTTCGGCGAATAATATCGTTGTTTAGGTTCTTTAGCGGGATTAATTTGGTATCCAGGTTCTGAATCTCCTGCTCATAACGCTGTATCGCTATTTTCGAATTCACCAGCGGCAAGGCGATGGCGGCACAAGCAACGAGACCCGCCACCAAATAGTATGGCTGTTGTCTCTTAAATCGGCGCTGCCATAGAATGCTTCTGGGCAATAAATTAATCTGGGTTGAATCCGGAAGAAACCTTCCAATCCCCACGCCAATTGCTTCAGCTAGAAACGCCTTGTCAAGAAGGAGCGATTCCGACGAGCAATCTTCCGAAACCCGAATTTCCTTGAGGGGATCGAATCGACTAACCGGTACGCCCAGGCGACTGGATAGATTTCTTTCCAAATCTGGCAAAACGGATCCACCTCCAGTGATCAAACAACGGGTAGGATCGTTTTCGTATCCATGATTTTTGTAAATCGCTAACGTTCGGCTAATCTCGGTGTTCAGCCGCTTCAGGAAAGCGCTACTCGCTTCTCTAAAAGCGGCGTACTCTCCCATTGGAACGGGATCTTCTATGATCGATAGGCGCTTGATCTTTTCAGCTTCCTCGAAGGGCAAGCCCAAACTGCTCGCCAATTCTTGCGTTATCGAATTACCGCCAATGGATACGTTTCTCGAATAGAACTTCGCCCCATCGATAAAAACGACATCAGTCGACTTGGCCCCAATCGAGAGAAGCAAGACACAGCCATTCGATTGCGTTTCGTTGAACCGATAGGCATTGATCAATCCGATAAAGCTCGGCGAAATAACGTCCGGATCCATCTTGGCCTGCTTACCATACAGGGACAGCGACTCCACGAGCTCAGTCTTGGAAGCGGCAATCAGCGTCTCGAAGTCCAAGTCATCCTCGTCAATAAGCTGGTCATCCCAAGCAACCTCTCCAATCGAATACGGGATGTTTTGCCTCGCTTCAAAAGCGACGATCTTTTCCCGCTTCTTTTTCGGCGAATGGGGGATTTTCAGATACTTCGAAAGGACCAAATTGCCAGGAAGAGCATAACCAACTGGCATATCGCCCTTAAACCTAGCGCGAATTTCGCCTAAAGATTGAGATGCTGCCTTGAGCCATAGGAGAGGATCGCTCAGAGCGTGATCCATTTCTTTCCTCCAATAGTTCAATAGCTCGCAGCGGCCACTCGAATTCATCGACAGGTGAACCGCTGACAACTGACTCGAGCCACAACTTACAACAAGGTATTGAGGGGATCCCATTATTCAGAGTTTACTATTTTTTGAAGATTACCAGTCGGCACAAGAAAAATCTCCTGACAGACGAGAGTTATTACCTAATGTCTAAATAGGAAAACCCTGTAAAGATACCGAAATTGAATCCAATCAGGAATTTAGAGTCCATCGATCGGGTACTCTGATGGTCATCAACCGAACAAGCTACTCATTACCGCCTAAACGATTATTCGGAAACCCCAGGATTCCGCTCCTCTTAATCCACGCCCTTGAAAGAAGGCGTGTCGTCAGGATAAGCCAGAACAAATGGCGTGTGAGGCTGGGCTAGAAGTATTCCTTCGTTTTTCGGGGCGTCCGAGTCAATACGCGTGAGGAAGCTCTCTCTCACGTTCGGTCGCTCCAATTCGCGAGAAACCGCTTCTGTAAAAATGCGGTCTCCTCGCATTAATCGGATCAGGTACGAGTGTGGTTGCTGACCGATGCGGTCTCGCTCCACGATTTCGGGCGGCAGATAGAAACGGACTGTGTGCCTTCCTTCCGGTAGGGAAACCAGATTGGCTTCCGCGCTGTAGAAATCGAACTGGGCTTGACTGGACGATCGTGTCTCAACCTCGACACCCAGCATGAGATTCACCACTATGCCGTCTATGTAATCAGGATGTCTACGCTCTCTATCGCTAGCATCTCTCCTCACCTCTAGCAGCAAAGAGCATTCCAGCCACTCTCCCTCGTTCGCAAATTCATCGATCTTGTTGAATTCGATCTCCCGCAGGCTGATGGAGGACAAGAGAACTGGGCTAGCCAGCACCGTTATTATAACCGATGCCACCCCCACTCTAAATGACTGAAACATTCTTAATAGCGTATTCAATAGTAAGGCTAGGGCAAGACATTGATTCCGGGCTTTCCGCGAAGCTATTTGGATTGCCCTTGACCCGAGGCGGTGTTTCAGGCCCTTAAACTATCCAAGGCCATGCAATACAAGATCAGTGTCCTCGTTTTCGTTCAGAACTCAGACGGTAAATTATTGATGCTTCAAAGAAATAAGGCCCCCAACAAAGGGCTTTGGAGTCCGATTGGCGGCAAACTGGACATGCAATCGGGAGAATCACCGCACGAATGCGCTACCCGCGAGACCAGAGAAGAAATCGGCCTAAACGTCAAGTGCTCTCAAATGCATCTTTTCTGCATGATCTCAGAAAAAGCCTACGAAGGATCGGGACATTGGCTGATGTTCCTTTTCAGCTGCTCGAAACCCATTGAAAAATTGCCTAGCCCTATCGACGAGGGCCAATTCTCCTTCTTTACGCGTCAGGAAATCGATTCACTCGAGATACCCGAAACTGACCGGCATTGCCTCTGGAACATCTACGATAAACACAGGTACGGATTCGTCGCTGTTCGAGCCGATTGCTCGCCGGGCAAGCCACTGGATATCGTCTACGAGCAGGTAATAGGGCCAGATTCCCCTTCCGCCCAGCAATGCGCTCCCGAAATCAGGACAGCCCACTGATCTATGGCCTTGATCAATCCGGAAATTTCCAAACAGTCTCCCCGCATTCCAAACAACCAAAAGCTCGCAAAGTGACCAAAACGACAGCTCAACCGACCAGCTCGCGCCAGAAACCGGAAAAGGCAGACCTATCGAGCGAAGCCAAATCGCCCGTGAACGCGGATCTTACTCAAGATCAGCTTATTAGCTTTTATCGGGATATGGTAAGAATTCGACGCTTCGAGGAACGGTCACTCAGAGCCTACCAGCAAGGAAAAATAGCCGGCTTTCTTCACCTTTACATTGGTCAGGAATCCATCGCCGTCGGTTGCGTATCCTTGATGGAAGAGAACGACCACATTATAACTGCGTATCGAGATCATGGACACGCTTTAGCCGTCGGAATGGGAATGGACCAATGCATGGCCGAGCTCTATGGAAAAGCCACGGGCTGCTCCAAGGGCAAGGGTGGATCAATGCACTACTTCGATCCTTCCAAACGCTATTGGGGCGGACACGGAATCGTTGGCGGGCAAACTCCCTTGGGAGCAGGGCTAGCCTACGCTCTCAAGTACAAAGGCATCAAGGGATGCGCCCTTTGTTTCTTGGGAGACGGGGCCATCAACCAGGGAGCTTTCCACGAATCTTTGAATCTCGCTGCTCTCTGGGATCTTCCCGTGATTTACATTGTCGAAAACAATGGATACTCCATGGGCACTTCGCAGGCCAGATCAAGCGCCCACCCTGACGCCGGGATTGCGGCCAGAGCAGAGGGGTACAAAATGAATTGGGCCCAGATTAATGGAGAGTCGATTTTCGATGTAAGAGAGGGTGTCAAAGCCGCAATGGATCTTGCCAAAACGGAATCCCGGCCATCCCTGCTGGAGATCCACACCTACCGGTATCAAGGGCATTCAATTGCAGACGCCAATCACAAGAAATACCGGACCAAAGAGGAAATCGAGGACTATCGCAAAAACCACGATCCCGTGGCGCTGTTCAAGGACTACTTAATCGAATCCAAGATACTGGACGAAGAAGGGGCCAAGGAAGTCGATCAAGCGGCCAAAGCGGAAGCCGAAGCGTCGGCTAAATTCGCAGAGGAGAGCTCATTTCCAGAGGAAGGAGACATTCTCAAAGATGTTTACTGGGAGGAGGATAATCCCGACAAAAAGGCATCGTGCGGAAGAATATTCTTCAACGATTGAATCCTCCCATTAGTCGTCGTAAATTAAATACCGGTAACTTTCTACAAAGTAATTTTTCATGCCAGAAATCACCTACCGCCAAGCCCTCAAAGATGCCATGATCGACGAGCTCGAAAGAGACGAGAATGTCGTCATAATCGGCGAAGAGGTCGCCCAATACAATGGAGCGTACAAAGTAACCGAGGGGCTCCTTGAAAAATTCGGCCCCAAACGAATCGTCGATGCTCCTATTAGTGAAGCCGGGTTTATTGGAATGGGAATTGGGGCTTCGATGTTGGGCATCCGCCCAGTCATGGAGCTGATGTTCTGGAGTTTCGCCTACGTCGCATGGGACCAAATCATCAATAATGCGGCCAGCGTTCGCTATATGTCAGGGGGTCTAATCAACGTACCTATCGTCATTAGGGGACCCGCCAACGGAGGGACAGGCGTAGGCGCTACGCACTCCCATACTCCGGAGAATTTTATCGCTAATACGCCAGGGTTGAAAGTCGTGTGCCCATCTTCTCCATACGATGCCAAGGGATTGTTGAAATCAGCCATTCGGGACAATGACCCTGTTTACGTGATGGAAAGCACTATCATGTACAATAACAAGGGAGAAGTCCCCGATGACGATTATGTCGTGCCTCTCGGGAAAGCGGATATAAAACGCGAAGGTTCCGATTTGTCCCTAATTGCCCATGGGCCTTCTGTTCTAGTTTGCCTCGAAGCCGCGGAAATTCTCAGTTCCAAGCACGGAATTGAAGCCGATGTCGTTGACTTGAGATCCATACGCCCGCTGGACGAGGAAACCATAGTGAATTCGGTCAAAAAGACGAATCGGGCAGTACTGGTAGAGGAAAACAAACCCTTCTGCGGAGTTGGCTCTCAGATTTCCCACCTTATTCAATACCAGGCTTTCGACTACCTCGACGCCCCCATTCAAAGAATCTCCGCGCTAGACGCTCCCGCAATCTACAGCCCACCATTGGAAAAAATACAACTGCCCAAAGCCGATGTGGTCGTCAAAAAGGCTTTGGAAATCTGCTGAGCGACGACTCTACGCTAAACGCTAATCACCGAATAAAATATCAGAAGCTATGGCCACCATTATCGACATGCCCAAACTGAGCGACACCATGACCGAGGGGACTGTCGCGACCTGGCTGAAGAACGAAGGCGACCGGATCGAATCGGGCGATGTCATCGCGGAAATCGAAACGGACAAGGCTACGATGGAGTTGGAAGCCTTTGATGACGGAATTCTGATCAAGCAGATAGCAGCCACCGGATCGCAAGTACCGGTGGGATCTCCCATCGCCGCTATCGGTGAAGAGGGCGAGACCTACGAGGCGGCCGAATCAAGCGATCTTGCCGCCCCTGCCCCTTCAGATTGCGATTCCAAAGAGGAATCGCCAACCGGCAACCCGCAATCTCTGGAAAACACTCAAGAACCTAGGGTAACGGTTACCAGTAAAACGGATTCGAGTCGAATCAAGGCATCGCCTTTAGCCCGAAAGCTGGCCGAGCAAAAGGGCATCGATCTGGCGACGATTACCGGAACAGGGCCCAACGGCCGAATCGTTAAAAAGGACGTATTGGGAGCGGAATCCACTGGCCCAAGCGTTGACCGAGGAGCCGATATCGTTTCAAAAGGTCCCGGCATAGCCGTGGCTGAGGAAATTCCCGTTTCTCAAATGAGGTCCGTAATCGCCAAGCGATTACAGGAGAGCAAGAACAACGCTCCGCATTTCTACCTCGAAACCGAGATAGAAGTGGGCCCGCTCCTCGAACTGAGGAAACAGCTGAATACCGAGCTCGCTGAAACAGGCAACGGGCAACCGGAACTCAAGATTTCTGTCAACGACTTCCTGCTCAAGGCAGCAACTGAAGCCCTGCGACGCGTACCCGCCATGAATCGATCATGGGAAGGCAGGACGATTCGCCAGCATCCTACAGTCGACATTGCCTTCGGCGTTGCCATCGAAGACGGCCTCTTGACACCCGTTATTAGAAATGCCGATGCCAAGTCCATTACTGCCATCGCTACCGAGGCGAAAGAGCTGATAGACAAAGCTCGATCCAAAAAGCTATCTCCGAACGAGATGTCTAATAGCACCTTCACGGTAACTAATCTGGGCATGTTTGGGGTGAAAGGATTCTATGGAATCATCAACACGCCCAATGCTGGCATTCTTTCGGTTGGCGCTAGCATCACCCGGCCCGTCGTACGAGACAGTGGCAGCATAGAAGCAGCTCACATAATGAACATCGGGCTAAGCTGCGATCATCGCGTCGTAGATGGAGTTGTCGGCGCCCAGTACCTACACGCTATCAAAAGGATTATCGAACAGCCAGCTATGATGTTTATCTAGCTTACAAACCGTTTGATGGGCTCTTTCCAGAGCGATTCAATCTATCTGTCTTCTCGAAAAAGCGATCCAATACTCGCTTTACTTCATCCAAGCCGAATGGCTTGAGCAGAAAGTCGCAATTCTCTTTGTCTCCATCTTTGAACGGCAATGCTTGGCGGTCATCGTTTCCGCTCGTCATTATAATAGGAATAAAGTTCCCATCTGATCGAATTCGTTCAAACACCTTGCCTCCATCGACTCTCGGCATGTTCACGTCGAGAATCACTACTTCGATTCTATCGGCATTTCGCTCATACTCCCGAATTCCCTCTAACCCGTCTTCAGCGAGCACGGTTTCGTAGCCGTATGAACCTAGTATCGTTTGCAAAGCCTTTCGTAGAACCTCTTCGTCATCGACTATCAAAGCAATCCTTCCCGGTTTCAGCGATTCGCTATTGTTGGCTTCGGTCTCTTCAGAAGGCACTTGCTCCGAGGAATCGAAGACCTCCGCGTTTAAATAGGCCTCGCGCTTTTCATCCGTTCGAAAAGCTGCCCCCACGAAATGCCCAAGAGCGATACCTATTAACTCCGTCCCGCCTCTAACGACAATGCTAACGAACAAGTCGTCCGCGCAACGTATTCTAAAATCTACTTCCTCGTCGCGAGAAAGACGTCCTTTCAGTCTTCCAAAAAAGGATTCCGCCTTTTCTTTATCATCCGGATGCACCAGCGATTCGAGCGGTCTGGCTGTATGACTCCCGATCTCTACACAGTACCCCAAGCTTCCAGAAATCGATTCCGATAGAAATAATTCTTTAGTCGTCGCGTTCCAAATCCAGCAACCAGCCCCCGACTGGATTAGCTCCAATTTTCGCTGCGAGACCAGAAACGCATCTTCCGCCCTCTTTTGTTTGGAAATCTCCCGCAAGGAAATCAGGCAAGCATCGCTTCCACTCCAATTGACAGTTTCTGACCGCAAGGTCACCCTCGGGACCGACGGATAGCGCGTGGTGATCTCCATCTCCACTTCATCCGACTCTAGCAAACCGTATTCTAGCACGTCCTCGAGAGCCTCCCCCACGTTGGCTCCAAACCATTCTTTGGCCCTAAAGTTTGAATACAATAAAACTCCATCCTGTCGCCCAACTACGAAAATCGCGTCCCGTATCTTATCGAGTACTATCTGAAATTCGCCATTCGACTCTTCTATTGGACGACTCCTTATTTGCTGTAACATAGCTTTTCGCTCCAGAGCATAGTACACGGAATGCCGAACCATTTCCTCTTCCAAATCGCACCAAAAAAGGCAATCGTCCGAAAGGCTTCTGACTGCATCTAATACAACGTCTGGTTCTGATCCCTCCACGATCGCGATTACCGGTATCCGGTTGCGATCTGGATTCATCGCCACGAGGGAGTCCAAGCCCCTTGCGTCGATCATCTCCAGACCAGTCAGGACAATACCGATGGAATTCTCCGCTAAACGCTTGCGAGCGATCGCCAGAGAATGGACCACCAAACAATGAATATCGATGTCTTCTATGCCTTCCAGCAAGTCCGCCAGACGTCTAGCCCGAGTCGAATCTGGCTCTACGATTAAGGCATTTACACTATTTAGCACCATCTAGAATCGGCAGGCCTATCTCTCGTCGCTACCAACTTGTAGACCTTGCGACTCTCAGTTTCTTTCCGCCTCTAGAAGAGGCAAGAAACGAAAACGCCATTTGCGTTAATCAGAAATAAAAAGCGCGTCTCCGCAAATTTTTCGGCCGATGCCACCCTAGCTGCGCGGCTGGGAAAAATTCGATCAATCTACATACGAGTCCTGGGAAAAATCCACCGACGGCCTCCCAGAAGCCCAGGAATCGCTAAAGCTATCTTGATCGTATCCATACAAAGGCGACACTTCAATTTTCTTGATCGGAACGCCCTCATCATCCAGAGCTAATTCCACCCCTTCGTGGGCGAGCCAACTCGCGAATAATCTCTGCTGATCTTTTTGGCAACTGTCTGCGGAATCAACTCCTGTCGCGTTTTTGACCGGGCTAAAATCGCCCAATCTCGTCGTTTCTACGATCACCGAATTTCTAGCCAATGGCAACGCATCGAAAACGAACATTTCAAATTTAACGCCATTAGGCATATCTGGCATCTGAGGCGCTCCCTGCTCATCGAGGGAGGCAATTTTCTTTACCGCTCTATGAAAGGGCAAAGACATCGGACCCCCTTCGGACACAATTTTTTGGATAAACGGTACCGATATCACGTGTATAGCCACGCTTCCCGCTATGAATAGCAATTTTCCGTCCTTGTCACGCATAGCAGTCAGAGCATCAGGCATATCGCTGTATTCTATAACCTCCAGTCGGTCCCCATTTAAGCAGAAATGGCCCAGCTTTTCTTTTTCATAGGCCTTGGGGAGCATCTTGCTCGCCATATCGGAACCCGACTGGATATGGAAACCTAGGAAGCGCGGGTCAGCAACTTGAACGTGGGGATTATCCACCTGAAAGTAGCTGAGCAAATCAATCCCCTTACCCTCCATCTCCGCAAGGGCCCCGCTTCGATCGAGAGCTCTCAAGGCCCCTCCGTGCCCGTCGGGACTCATGGCAATCTTCCCTTTCGATTCCAACAGGATGCGACCCTCAAAATCCACCACCGGCATGCGCCCTTGGCGAAAGAATCTAACCGAATCCCCACCCAATTCGAAATAATTATGCGCTTCGAAAAAAGAAGTGGTCGCCTCGTGGTTAGCATGGCTTGTCATGATATACCAAGGGAGCTGGCAACCGAAACGTTTCCGTGTCGCTCGGATCTTCTCCGCGAAAACCTGAAAAAGCGTCTTCTTCTTGATCGGAGTCACTGGAAACGTTCCTTTGGGTCCATCATAGCCCAGCCGCGTACCTTGACCACCGGCCACTGTAAAAGCAGCTACTCTGCCGTTTCTGAGCGCCGCTTCACCAGCTTCCTTTGCGGATTTCCATTGCGGATCCTCGTCCAAATTTTCCGGCAATGGCACATACGGGGCCGGCTTCAACCCGCTGTAATCAACTTCCGGTTCCGCCGAATCACCCTTGACCAGCTTGGAGACTAGCCCATCCAGCTCGCCGAGATCAATTTCGCTTGCCTGCTCGAGCAAGGAAGATTTCTCATGCTCATCAAGTTCATCCCAATAAGCAAAGACATGGCCCTGCCCATTACTTTTGAATGCCTCCCTCGTATCCATAAGATTACTATCTTTCGCGTTAAAAGAAGAACAAGGGATCGGAACCCTCTGATGGTTTACCTACGGCCCGTCGTATTCGAACTTGAAAACAGTTTCCCCCGCTTTGGCATAATTCAATTTTTGCCGAATTAAGCGCTCCACGTATTCAGGATCATGGTTGAGTCTCGCTAAAGCAACCCGTTTGCTGCTAGTGGCGATCTGCATTTGCAGGAGCCGGGTCGCCGCTTTGGCCTCAGAACTCCTCATTACTTCGAGTTTCCGGTACCTTTCCAGCGCATAAGAGCCCGCAAAACTGGCTATAACCAGAAAAGCAAGTAGGAAAACAGCATTCAATAATCGAGTCGACCTCATTCGAAGACGATCGCTAAATACGCTTAAAGATTCCAAGGTTGCAAAAATATAATTGCAGCCTCCTCTCAATTTAGAAGAAAATTTACCCACATGTATCAGAGTTTCTACGGTCTCAAGGAGATGCCCTTCAACATCACTCCTGATCCGAATTTCCTCTATCTAAGTCCGACTCACCAGGAAGCCCTGCAGCACCTGAAATACGGCATTGCGGAAAAGAAAGGATTCATCGTGTTGACCGGTGAAGTTGGTTGCGGGAAAACCACCCTATGCCGCCATTTCATTAACGAAATAGATGAGGAGAAGTATGAAAGCGCTTTGATACTGAATCCTCGAATAACCGAAACCCAGCTCCTCAAGACTATCTTGTCCGAACTTGGCGAGGAAGGCAAAAGCCGGAGCCGAAGCGGACTTGTCAAGCAGGTCAATGACGTTCTTCTCGACCGAATCCAGAAAGGGAAAGACATCCTTTTGATTATCGACGAAGCCCAAAACCTCACGTTTGACCTTCTGGAACAGTTACGGCTCCTATCGAATTTGGAAACGGACAAGCAAAAACTCTTGCAAATTATTCTGATGGGGCAACCCGAGTTCAAAAAGATATTGGGAGAGAATCGACTTCGACAGCTTCGCCAACGCATCCTCGTCCATACGGAGCTCGTCCCCTTGAATCGGTACCAAGTTGAGCAGTATATCCATCACCGGATTGCCATGGCAGGCGGACAAGGCATACCATTCTTCACCAGCTGGGCCATTCGCTGGATTCACTGGAAGGCGAAAGGCGTACCCCGGATCATTAATAACATCTGCGATAAAGCCCTGCTTTCCGCCTATATCCGCAGCTCCGAAGTAGTGAAAGTTAAGGACGTACGCACGGCTCTGAAAGAGATCAAGTCGCTGGAATTCGGCTAGACTAGAAGCAGAGTGTCTGGTCCCAATTCTGAATTTGAGGAGCAAGTGTTCCTAAACATAGGCAAGGAAGGGTCGTTGTAAACGTGGGGAGAGAATTTCCTCCCTAGCGACAACAACGTGATTCAGCCATGAGCTTGATAAATCAGGCCCTAAAAAAGGAGCGACAACGACGTAGCCTCAACCTCAGGGAGGCCACGTCCGACACACCCGTTTACGATTCGAATGCGATGGGCAATGGGCTATCTCCCGCCCGCCAGAAGAAAAATGCTAGTTTATCGATCCTTCTCGGACTAACTGGCGCCGGCGTTGTCCTCCTCGGCCTGGGGGGAGCATTCGTCTATTTCAGCAAGGCCTATCTATCTGGGCTGGCTGCCAACTCTCACTCCGAGGAAGCCAGCGAACAAACTTCCTTGGCGTCCAGCCCCTTGACCAGCAATCCGGTTACTGAAATTATTGCCCAAGTCGATAGCCATAACGCCGAAAAACCCGATTCCGGATCAGATCTCCAGAGCAAAAGCGTCCAAGCTAGCATGGAAAGCGCTTTGCTTGACCAAGAGTCAAACCCCAATGCCGAACTGGGCCTTGCTGACTCTGGATCGGTAGAGAATCCCAACGCCGATTCGGAGGTCGCCCAAAATCCGCAATCCCAGGAAGAACCGGGGGAAATCGTCGAATCCGCCCCGGGAAAACCTCAATTTGATTTCAAAATCCAGGACTTCGTAGACGAACTCCAGGTATCCGGTTTCCGTTCCGCTGGCGCTAATTCCAGGCTGCTACTGGGTGGACGGGTCTTTAAATTGAATGATATCGTGGACAACGAGCGAGGGCTCGTATTTCGAGGGGCGTATGGGCAGAATCTAGTTTTCGAGGCTCCTTCAGGGTATCTCTACAGAAAACCGCTCTGATCCTTGCTAGGTTTCTCGCTATTGAGGATTGGTTTGACGCGTTCCTAATCAACTCAAGAGTCCTTCAACAAAGCCAATGATGAAGACACGCCTTTTCTCAAAGGCATAGGAGAGGACAATTGCCGACCACTCGCTCCGCTTCCATGGCATCGCTCACTGCCTGCTCGCCTCGGTCAATGACATTAGTTCATTCTTCGTGGAGGACAGGATCAGTCTCCAGATTCACAACCATCACGAAGCAGTTTGTACTCAACTGAGTCTCTGATGGCCTGCCAGCTCGCCTCAATAATGTTGTCGCTGGCCCCAACCGTTCCCCAAATCTCTTCGCCATCTGCGGACTCGATCAGAACGCGAGTCTTCGCATTCGCCCCAGACTGGGAAGCTAAAATTCGAACTTTGTAGTCCTTGAGCTCCAAATTCTTGAGATTTGGATAGGTCTTCGCCAGGGCAAGCCTGAGAGCGCTATCCAAAGCTCCAATCGGCCCGCTTGATTCCGCAACCGTGTAATGAGGCTCGCCTTCCACATTGACCTTGATAGTCGCTTCTGAGGTTGTGGGTTCATTCGGCGACCGCTTCTCGACAATGACACGGTAACCCTCGAATTCGAAATGCGGCTTGTGCTTGCCCGTGAATTTGTCGAGGAGCAACCGAAGCGATGCATCGGCTGACTCGTATTCGTAACCATTATACTCAAGCTCCTTTAGCTTATCGATAATAGCCTTCGTTTCAGGAGAACTTCGATCTATATTTACTCCCAGCTCTTGAGCCTTCATCAATAAACTACTGCGTCCTGCCATATCGGATACAAGAACGCGTTGCTTGTTTCCCACCTTTTCTGGCTTTATATGCTCATAGCTGTAGCCCACCTTTTTGGTCGCATCCGCGTGAGCGCCACCTTTATGGGTAAACGCCGACAAACCTACATAAGGCGCTTTCTTATCGTGCGACTGATTGGCCAAATCAGACAAGAATAAAGAGATGTTCCGCAAATTGCCCAGATTCGGGCTGCAGTTCATGCTGTATCCAAGCTTCAGATCCAAATTTGGGATAATCGTCGTCAAGTTCGCGTTGCCGACACGCTCGCCATAGCCATTGAAAGTTCCTTGCACATGCGTCGCCCCAGCTTCGATTCCGGCTAATGAGACAGCTACACCAACCCCAGCGTCATTGTGACAATGAACCCCTATACGCGTTTCAGGAAACTTATCGACAACGTCCCTAGTAATCCTCGACAACGCTCCGACCATTTTCCCGCCATTCGTATCGCATAGAGCTAAACAGTCTGCTCCTCCCCTCACCGCTGCCTCCAGGGTTTTCAATGCATACTCCGCATTGTCAGAGTATCCATCATAGAAATGCTCGGCATCGTAAACCACTTCCCTCCCGTTTTCTTTGAGAAATCGGACCGAGTCTTCGATCATGGCCAGATTTTCTTCGGGCTTCACTCTCAGAACTTCTTCAACATGGAGCAGCCACGTTTTGCCGAAAATCGTTACTACGGGCGTTTCCGCATCCAACAAGGTTTGTAACTGCAGGTCTTCACTAGCCGCTAGGTTGCCTCTTCGCGTCGATCCGAAAGCGGCAATCTTCGAGTGCTTGAGCACCAATTTTTTGGCTTCGTCGAAGAACGCCATGTCGCGCGGATTCGACCCAGGCCAGCCACCTTCGATATAGTCGATTCCAAACTGGTCGAATTTTTTCGCTATTCGCAGTTTGTCGGTAACGGAAAAGGAGATGCCCTCGCCCTGAGTGCCATCTCTTAGCGTCGTGTCGTAAACTAGGATCTTCGGTTTGCTCATTTTTAAAACGTTTTACGGGGTATTCTGCTTGGATTCTATGAATGCTTTGATCGTATTCGCGTCTACATGCAACGGGTATCTGACGATTTTGCGGCTTTTCAAGGCTTCCAAGCTCGGATGGATCACCGTTTGTCCAGTAGCTTCCAGGACCGTTTCAGGAAACTTGGCGGGATGGGCCGTGGCTAGGACAACGCAATGGTCGAACGCATCTAAACCCTTGAAGGCGCACGCAGTGTGTGGGTCGCATACATAACCATATTTTTGATACACCGATCTGATCGTTTCTCGAATCTCTCCGTCCGTCATTCGCGAACTCGACATGTTATCGACTATCGATCGATCGTCCGCCTTGAATACGCCCGTCGATTTGAAATCCTCCATCACTAGGCGAACCTGGTCTCCATCCTCCCCAAGGACATAATACAGGAATCTCTCGAAATTCGAAGCGACCTGGATATCCATGGAAGGCGCTAAACTCTGACTAGCCGTACCGACCGAATATTCTCCGGTATTGAAAAACCGATTTAGTATATCGTTTCGATTCGTTGCCACCCGGAAGCCAGCCACCTTCATGCCCATTCTCGAGGCCAGCCAACCGGCGAGGACATTTCCGAAATTTCCTGTCGGCACGACAAATACGGTTCTCTCTCGAAGAGATTCGCTAATTTGCAGCCACGCGTAAATGTAGTATACGCATTGGGCTAGGATACGGGCCAAGTTAATCGAGTTTACGGCCGACAACTTAATCCGCTCGCTGAATGCCCGATCTCCAAATACCGCCTTAAGCTCCCGTTGAGCATCGTCGAAACTTCCTTCAACGGCGATCGGGAAAACGTTCGACTCCCCGGTGCAGGTCATTTGCCGCTCCTGCAGCGAGGAGATCCGTCCATCGGGATAGAGGATGAAGATATTTACTCCCGATCGCCCAATCAGCCCATTGATCGCCGCAGCCCCCGTATCCCCCGATGTCGCGCCCAACACGTTTATGGATTCTCCTGAAAGCGCAACCTGACGTTCATAGAACCTGCCCAGCAATTGAAGAGCATAGTCCTTGAACGCTAACGTGGGACCGTGAAACAGCTCTAGAACGCTGATGCGATCATCCAGATCGATGATCGGCGCCAATCCTTTATCATCAAATGTCGAATACGCTTTGGCGATTAGCGACTCTAGTTCGCTATCATCAATATCGGTCGCGAAATGCCTAAAGAATCTATAGCATACTTTCGAATACGGCTCTCCCGCCCAAGAAGGAATTTCCAGAGAAAGGTCGGGCAGCTCGCTGGGTACGAAAAGACCGCCATCCGGAGCCAAGCCAATCCTGACCGCCTCGCTAAAACCGCACGGTTCGGTCTCCGCTCTCGAGCTCAAGAATTTCATATCTAGTCGGCATCGAGACCGAACGCCGTGTGCACAGCTTGTAGAGCTCGATCGGAATCCTTTTCATCGATAACTACAGAAATCTTTATTTCCGACGTACTTATGATCTGGATATTCGCTTGAGTATCGCCCAAGGCCGTGAACAATTTCTCGGCTACCCCCGAGTGGCTCCGCATGCCAATACCAACTACCGAGAGCTTAGCTATATCCCCAACAAGCGTAACTTCCCCGCCCCCAAGCTGTTCCAAAATAGTTTCCACCGCCTTGGATGCTCGAGTCGTGTCGTCCCGCGGCACCGTAAAGGTCATATTCGCGACACCGTTTCTGCCTATGTTCTGCACGATCATGTCGACGACCACATTTGCTTGAGACAGTCCACTGAACACGGTGGCCGCTGTCCCGGGTTTGTCCGGCAAGTTGGTTATGGTCACTTTAGCCTGATTCTTGTCGAGAGCGACGCCTCGGACGACGACGTCTTCCATGGAGCTAACTTCTTCTTTCACAATCGTACCTAGAATATCATTAAAACTGGATCTTACCTCAAAGGGCACATTAAATTTGTTGGAGAATTCAACCGAACGGGCCTGCATCACTTTTGTCCCTAGACTGGCCAATTCGAGCATTTCTTCGTAGCTGATTTCGGCAAGCTTACGGGCTTTGGGAACCAGACGGGGATCCGCTGTGTAAACCCCGTCGACATCGGTGTAGATTTGGCAGAGGTCGGCCTGAACTCCTTTAGCCAGGGCAATCGCCGACAGATCCGAACCTCCTCTGCCTAACGTCGTAATCTGCCCATTAACATCCACCCCTTGAAAACCAGCGACTATCACCACTTGCTTGGACTCGAGGCATTCCACCAACCGCAGGCAATCCATACTGACGATTCGAGCTCTCGTATGCGAAGGGTCCGTTAGAATCCCGGCCATAGCCCCCGTCATTGAAACCGCATCCACCCCAATTGCATGCAAGGCCATGGCGGTTAGAGCGATAGTTTCCTGCTCACCGGCAACGAGAAGCATGTCCATTTCCCGGTCAGCCGGATCTGGATTGATGGACTTGGCTCGAGCGATCAGCTCATTGGTTACGCCCGATCGGGCGGACACGACGACAACTATTTCATGGCCCTTATCAACGTCGGCTTTGATGAGGTCAGCCACATGCTTAATGCGCTGGACATCGCCAACGGAGGTACCGCCAAACTTTTTTACGATTCTTGCCACGTCTCGTCGCTTTGATCCCCGAATTCACTGATCGGCATGGTCATGGGTGTACCCTGAACACTATCCAATTGTTCCAAATCGCGGACCGTTTCCTTGATCGCTTTCTCGGTTGTTATGTGAGTGGTGATGATAAGCGAAACCTTATCCGCATCCTCGCCAACCTCTTTTTGAGTCACGCTCGCCAAGCTCACTTCCCTGGACGCCAATATGGAGGCTATTTCAGCCATTACACCAGGCCGGTCTTCAACTCGCATGCGAACGTAATATCGCGAATGCACTTCCTCTGGCGAGGCGATGGCCAGGTCGCATCCATTCTTAAGAGCCGGATCCAGAAAGGGAAAGCGCCCCTCTGGGCCTCCGAATATCAATAGCTTCGCGGAATCCACGATGTCGGATATCACCGCGCTCGAAGTCGCGTGACGCCCCGCTCCCGGACCTATATAAACTGTTTCTCCCACAACGTCGCCATGAATAGAAATTGCGTTGAAGACGCCGTCGACGCTTCCCAATGAACTCGATTTAGAAACGAGCGATGGCAATACGGATACATATAGCGCCTTGCTTTGCCTTTCACGCTCAACGGAAGCGATGAGCTTCACCGCGTATCCATTATCTTCGGCAAAGCGGATATCCTCTTGATTGACTTCAGTAATGCCGCCCAAGCGAACCTCATCCAGGCTCGTCCATTTCCCGTAAGCAAGATAGGCCAAAACGACCGCCTTGTGAGCAGCATCAATACCATCCACATCCAGCGATTCATCCGCTTCCGCGTAACCTAAGGCTTTGGCCTCGCCCAGGATTTCCTGGTAGCTCAATCCCTCATTGGCCATGCGAGTAAGGATGTAGTTGCAAGTGCCGTTCAAGATACCGTGGATACGGGAAAAATCATTGATAATCAGACCCTCTCTGATCGCCTTTATCACGGGTATGCCCCCCGCCACGCTGGCCTCGAAAAGCAAATGCCCTCCATGTTCTTGGGCAGTCGACAGAAGCTCTTTGCCATGCTCGCACAACAAGGCCTTGTTCGCGGTGACCACGATCTTTCCGGCAGCGAGAGCTTTCCCCACGATCTCTTTCGCCAAACCCGTTCCCCCCATCAACTCGCAAACGATATCGACTTCCGGATCGGTCGCTACTGAAAGCGAATCTTCCGTAACCACGCTTGGGTCGACCGAGACATCCCGCTTCTTCGATTTGTCCCTAACAGCTATGCGAGAAACTGCAATGTCCGCGCCCAATTGATCCCCAAGAAGCTCTCGCTTCCTCGTTAGATGATCATAAACGCCTTGCCCCACTACTCCGAAGCCGCAGAGCCCAACCTTGATTTGCCGATTACCCATTCCTATCGCTCCCAGTCGGCCGTTTCCGGTCGAAGCGGTTTTCTTCGCCTCTCACCAGTCGGCCGATATTGGATTTATGCCGGTACACGATGACGGTCGCCAACAAAGCCGAAACCCATATCAAGGCTTGGGCGGACGCCAGCAACCAATTCGATATAGGCAAGCTTACCGCCATTAGTATTGATGAAAGCGATACATATCTAGTCGAGTAGAACACGAGCATCCATATGGCGATGCCTACCAAGGCCGCCCAGGGCATCAAGGCCAACAAACCGCCTAGCATGGTGGCCACTCCTTTGCCTCCTCTAAATTGCGTGAACGCGGAGAAGGAATGGCCAAAAACCGCCCCCATCAATCCCAAAAGAGCATAGTATTCTGGCGATGGAGCTTTTGAATACGCTACCAATGGCCAACCCGTTGCTGCCAATCCCTTGAGGAAATCCAATACGAAAACCAGATTGCCCGCCCCCTTTCCAACCGAGCGTTTCACGTTGGTTGCTCCCGGGCTTCGACTACCCACGGAGAAAATGTCCACCCCTTTCGCTTTAGCTATCCAATAGCCAAAGGCAAGTGACCCGAGCGCGTAGCCGATCACAGCGGAAAACACCGCCGATGTGATATCCAGGGGCATGTCAGTCTATCAGCATTCCAGGTGTACGAGCTTAGCTTGCTTAATGGCTTTGACAGCCGCTATTTTGGCCATGGCCGCTTCATCGAGCGGACTATCTAGTCCGGCCAAATTGATGGCAATTCCTCCCACCTGATTTCGACTCAGCGACATCGACGCGATATTCACACCCGCATCACCGATTATCGTGCCCAGCTGCCCAACAATCCCGGTCTCGTCGCTGTTGGCTACCACCAGCACATGTCCGCAGGGCTCCAATTCAACCTCTCTGCCATTTATGGATACAATTCTTGGCGAATTCCCTTTTCCCATCAGCGTGCCCTCAACGGATACAACCTCTCCGTCGCGACAGGTGGCTTGGACTTTAATAAGCTCCGTGTAGTCGGATTCCTCGCTAGATTTAACCACTTCGACTCCCACGCCGAGGCTATCCACCAGCACCCGAGCGTTGACGAAATTCACATTGCGACCCGATATGTTTTGCAGAAATCCTCTCAGCACTCCTCGTGTCAACGAGTCTGAGTCCACATCCACTACCTTACCATAATAATAGATCGCCAGGCTCTCCACTTTGTCCAAAGCGATTTGCTGCACGAATGTGCCGAGCTTGGAACAAAGATCCAGATACGGACCCACTTTCTCAATTGTCTCCGCATCGAGGGAAGGCATATTGATAGCGTTTCGAATTTCCCCTCCCTTGACCGCGTCTACGATCGCCTGGGCAATTTCCAGACCTACGCTTTCCTGGGCTTCTTGTGTCGATGCCCCCAAATGCGGCGTTAGATTGATGTTCGGATGCCCGCGCAGAGGATGGTCCTCCCTGGGAGGCTCTTCCTCGTAAACATCCAGGCCAGCCACAGCCACTTTTCCACTTTCGACAGCTTCCAGAAGCGCCGACTCTTTGATGATGCCACCGCGAGCGCAGTTGAAAAGGCGAACGCCATCTTTCATTTTCGAGATGGCCGCTTCATCAATCATGTGCCTAGTTTGGTCCGTCAAGGGCATGTGCACGGTGATATAGTCAGATCGCGCGAACATTTCATCTTTTTCTACCTGCTCCACGCCCATCACTTTCGCTCTAGATTCCGTTAGAAACGGATCATAAGCAATTACTGTCATCTCAAAGGCTTTGGCCCGCTTAGCAACTTCGCCCCCGATCCTGCCCATTCCGCAAATGCCCAAGGTCTTGCCGCGCAATTCGCTTCCCACCAGGATCTTCCTGTCCCATCGTCCAGCCTTCATAGACGCTACCGCCTGGGCAACGGGACGAGCGCCGCAAAGCATGTGGGTAAAGGTCAGCTCCGCTGTGGCGATGGTATTGCCGCCAGGCGTGTTCATCACAACGACTCCATGGTCGGTCGCTGCCTCGATATCTATGTTGTCAACACCGACGCCTGCCCGGCCAACCGCTTTCAGATTAGGCGCGTTTTCCAGGACTTCTCGCGTTATCCTCGAATCGCTCCGAACGATAATACCCGATACCTCGGGAGCTAATTCCAAGAGCTTTTTCTGGCGCTCGTCTTTGGGCAGCTCGTAGATTTCGATCACGTCGAAACCTTCCTGCACTTTGAGGAAATCGATTCCTACCGAAGATAGTTTGTCGGCTACTAGGATTTTCATCGGAAAAAAGAGGCCTCATAAAAGGTGATGCCTGCCAAAAAGCAATAGATAATAGTCCTACGGGGATACCCCTTTCCCACCGCGTTTTCAGCGATTCGAATCGAGCTTTCGAATGAAGGATTCGATGCTAGACCAATAGCCGATTCCAGCAACAGCAGGGAGGTCGGAGTGCCCTCCTCCAGACACGAAATAGCGGCTAACGCGATCCTGCTCGGGAAAACCGCTGGCCAGATCGACAACGTTAGCTAGCGGGACTATGGAATCGTTCTCGCCGTGGATTAGAAGTACCGGGCAGGCAACATTCTCCGCTTTCGCTTTGTTGCGATACAAGTCCCCAGGAATCCAGTCCATTCCCAGCAAAACGCTATAAGCGCTGTTGAAGCTCGATTCCAGGATCAAAGCTCCCGGCTTCCTACGGGCAGCAATCTCCATGGCGACAGCTCCTCCCAGAGAATGCCCATGGAGAATCATACTCGATTCATCTCCACCAATCTCTCCCGCTATGAAGTCGTAGATCGCCAATCCATCCTCGAACAATGCGGCTTGGCTTGGCTTCCCTTCGCTGTAGCCAAATCCTCGATATTCAATGCTGGCAACGTTGAATCCTCGTAACTGGTAAGAGCTAAGTAGCGGCATTGCCGCGGCTAAGTCTTCGCCGCTCCCGCAAAAATACAGCGCCGTCCGGGCCGATTGTTTGTCATTCGCCCAAAAAAAGTGGATCTTCTTTCCATCCTTGGCACTAAAAAACTGAAATTCCTCATCCGGCTCGTAGCTGGATTTTGGGGGCGGGCGATAAAGGAAGTCGTTCGCGCTTTGGCGGGCATAAAAGGCAAAGAACACGATAGCCGCGGTAGCCAACATTAGAAGGGCGTTGAGCGGATTGCCCCTCGTCCTCCTTTCCGCGCTTTCCATACTAATCTCTAGCTCAGCCTTTCTCGCAAGAGCGGTAAAAGTCGGCTCCGAGGGGCTCTTTCCTCCTCTCGATTAGCGAGGTTGCGGATCGTCACCTCATCTCGTTCCACTTCTTCCGAACCGTAAATCAAGGCGAATCGGGCCCCGCTCGAGCTCGCCACCTTCAACTGTTTTCCCAGAGCTTGGTTCTTGAATGGATAGTCAACTGAAAATCCGCTTTGCCTGAGAAGATTGATATCCGACAAAGCGATTGGGCGCTCCGCGTCGCCTCCAATGGCAACAAATACATCGAGCGTATCTACGAACTTCGGCTCAAGACTACGCTCCTTCAAAACGTCAGCCAATACGACATCGCCCATTCCAAATCCGACAGCCGGCATGTCCGGTCCTCCCATTTTTTTAACCAGGTTATCGTAGCGTCCCCCTCCAGCGATCGCCCGGTTTTCCTTGGCTCGGTCGAAGGCCTCGAAAACGAATCCCGTGTAGTAGGCCAGTCCGCGAACGATACTCATATCCATCTCCACGAACTGAGACAACCCCATCGCCTCCAATCCAGCCAGTAAATCGTTCCATTCCTGAATCCTCGCTTCGATTTCCGCTCTTTGCCCCGAGTTCGGCGAGGCAGCGGAAAACGCTTCAAGCACTTCATCCACGGATTTCATCTGAAGAAAGCTATTGATAGACTCGCGCAAGCCGGGAGCCCTGTCTTCACCGACAATTTGATTCAAGCGTTCCGCCATCGCTGCTTCCGGCATGCGCTCCCACTTGTCTACCGCTTCCAGAATTCTAGGCGTCTCTTCATTGAAACCAATCGCTTTCATGTACAGCATCCAGAGATTGCGATCACTCAAGCGAATGTAGAAGTCGTCCGGACCCAAACCGAACCCCTGCAATGTCTGAATGAGCAAGGAAACCAATTCAATTTCCGCTGACGCCCCAGGCTCACCCAGAATATCGGCGTTCAATTGAGTAAAGCAACGCAGCCTGCCCTTTTGCATGCGCTCGTAGCGAAAATTATCTCCAATGCTGAACCATTTGATCGGCTTTTTGAGCGAATTCGCTTGAGCCCCAACCATGCGGGCCAAGGTAGGGGTTAATTCAGGCCTCAAGGAAACCTCTCGCCCTCCCTTGTCTTCGAAACTGAACAGTTGACCCTCGATCTCGTCACCCGACTTCGCTTTGAACAGCTCTAAGGACTCTAAGACCGGTCCATCAAATTCCCGGAAACCAAAGCGAACGGCCACCTGCCTCCAGATCTGGAAAAGGAATCGGCGCTGGGAAAATGCTTCCGGATAAAAATCTCGAAAGCCGGGCAATGATTTAAACTCAGGCATGGCGTTATCGCTAGAATGCCCTAGACGCGCCCACTAGCGTGTCAAGGTCGAGCTTGGACGCTCGGAAAGGGCAACGACAGCTTCTTCTAGATCGAATCCAGATCAATCTCCTTGATCCGCGATTTCAATACCTTACCCGCCTTAAACTTGACTACAGCCCTCGTCGGGATGACGACGTCCGTCTCCGGCCGGTTCGGATTACGACCCACCCGCGCCTTGCGCTTCTGAACTTCAAACACCCCAAAATTGCGCAATTCGACGTTTCTTCCTTCGGCCAGCGCATCCAGAATGATGTCCAGTGTCATTTGCACATTCTCCTGGATTTTGCTCTGAGGAATGTCTTTCATACTTTCGAAAATCTTCAGAACGATGTCGCGCTTGGTAAGGTTGTTAGACATGGGGAGCTAGTGTATAACGTTTTTTGTGATGAACCACCCCTAAGCTACTTTCGCAGTTTAGGTTGCGTCAACCTCAAAGCCATGCAATTTACGCCCGCGATGAGCAAAAATGACGAGCCAAGCGATCCCATGGAGGAATTGAAGAAGAATCTCGATCAGGCCTTCAAGCAAGGGAAGGTCTTCTTCCCGATGGGGGGCCAATTCGGACCGCAAAGCGGAGCGGCCTCTACCTCAGAACCGTCGAAAGAGAAACCGCCAAAAGAGGAAGATACCGAGAGGGAAGAGGCGCTCAAACGCATTCACGAATTCAATCTAAAACCTCGGGAGATCCGCGATTACCTGGACCGATTCGTCATACAGCAACGGGAAGCAAAAAAAGTCATCTCCGTGGCCATTTGCGACCACTTCAACCATGTGCGCAAATGCTTGGAGAATCCTGACTTGAGGGAACGGGACTACGCCAAGCAGAATATCATTCTCTTGGGGCCCACCGGAGTCGGGAAGACCTATTTGATGCGCAATGTCGCCAAACTGGTTGGCGTTCCTTTCGTTAAGGCCGACGCCACCAAATTCTCGGAAACGGGATATGTTGGCGGCGATGTCGACGACCTGGTCCGCGATTTGGTCAAGCAAGCTAATGGCGACGTAGAATTGGCCCAGTACGGAATCATTTACATCGATGAGATCGACAAGATCGCTCAGAAGGGAGATCATGGACGAGATGTATCCGGTAGAGGCGTACAAATCAACCTCCTTAAGCTAATGGAGGATACGGACGTGAATCTCCAAAGCCAAACCGACCTCCTCGGACAGATGCAAGCGATGATGGACTTTCAACAAACAGGGAAGGCCCGTAAGAAAACCATCAATACGCGACACATCCTTTTTATCGTTAGCGGCGCTTTCGACAAGCTGGGGGAATCCGTCAGGAAACGCCTGACCACGACATCGATGGGATTCGGGGCCTCCCGGAACGCTTTGGACGAGGAAAGCGACGATTTCCTAGCCAAAGTGGAGACTCGCGATTTCATCGACTACGGATTCGAGCCCGAGTTTATCGGCAGGCTCCCAGTTCGGGTCGCTTGCCAGCATTTACAGCCAGACGACTTGCTGCAGATTTTAACCTCATCTGAGGGCAGCATACTCGCCCAATACCTATCCGATTTTGAAGGCTACGAAATCAAGCTAAATGTATCCAAGGATGCCTTGCGAAAGGTCTCCGAGAAGGCCTACAAGGAAAAGACTGGGGCACGGGGATTGATGACTGTCTTGGAACGGGTCTTTCGGGACTTCAAATTCGAACTTCCGTCAACGGGAATCAAGCAATTCAAGGTGTCTGAATCAACGGTCGAGAATCCATCGGAGGAACTGAAAGCCCTGCTCCGAGAAAACGCATCCGAGCAACGAACCGTACTCTCCGACGAAGTGAACGCCTACGGGCAGCGCTTTAAGGAGGAATACGGCTTTAAGCTCGATTTCGACGAGGAGGCCATCAGCGCTTTGGTGGATCAAAGCCTAGAGGAGGACAAGACGATCCGGGCCATCTGCGAACGCAAATTTCGCGACTTCCACCACGGCTTGACACTGATCTCACGCAACACCGGTCAAACCGTCTTTCCCATAACCGAGTCGGTAATCAAAAACGCCGAGAAAGAGCTCTCCGATTGGGTGGTTAGAAGCTATCGCGATCAACAAAGCGAAGAGCAGGACTGAACGGGGTGCTGCCAGAACCGAGAATTTGATTACCCATGCCAGAAGGGGCCCAAGTCAACGCCATGTTCGGCAGGATAGCCGAGCGCTACGACCTTGCCAATCGCTTGCTGAGTTTCGGCATTGATCGAATCTGGAGGGATCGCCTCGTCGACGAAGTGGAATGGCGACAGCCAAAGCGGGCGCTCGACCTCGCGACTGGCAGCGGCGATGTCGCTTTCGCCCTAAGCCGAGCCTTGCCAGAATCCGTCGAAATCCGGGCCCTCGATTTTTGCGAGCCCATGATCGAGCGAGCGAAATTAAAACAAGCGACTCTCGGGAATGACCGTATCGATTTCAGTGTCGGCGACATTCTTTCCCTGCCCATCGAATCGGGCTGGGCTGACGCGACAACCATAGCTTTCGGCTACCGCAATTTGGAAAACCGGGCCGCCGGTCTGTTGGAAATGAAACGGGTCCTGCGAAAAGAGACCGGCCATCTCTTCATTCTCGAGTTTTCGCAACCCCACCCAATTTATCGGCCCTTCTATTACTACTACTTGAAAACCCTTATGCCTAACATGGCTTCCCTAATCACTGGGGACAAAGCGGCCTACCAATACCTATCGGAATCGATCGAAGCCTTTCCGGATCGAAAAGGCATCAGCCAAGAATTACGGGAAGCTGGATTTTCGGTTGTTGAAGCGATTCCCTTGGCCTTCGGAAGCGTCGCCCTGCACATCGCCCGAGCATGAGGGGAACCGAAACTATCAAATGGCATCAAAGGCCGGCCTCCCGCCTTCGCTATGCTACGGCGGTGCAAGCCGAGCAGCCACAAAACGATCTTAAGAGCGTGGGCACTGGGCCAGCGCCACCGAGATCTCACCCCACACATGGCCGTCAACTTGAGTCGTTTGCCATGCAGGAAGATCGCTTGCGAGCGAACCAGCGACGGTCAAATCCAGTGAAACAATCGCTCGCAAGCGAATATCCTGCAACAAATGATCATCATTCATTGTTATGCTGACCTGTATTCCCGGGAAGGCTGTGGCGCTGCGCGTACAAACAACGCAAACTTGGCCGGTCCAGCCATTTGATCGGAGGGCCTTGATATGGACCAGAACCCCGACTAGCTAAACGACTTGCCGCAGCCGCACGTACTTTCGGCTTTGGGATTGCGGATCTCGAAACCCTTTCCCTGCAAACCGTCATCAAAATCGATTTCGCTACCCTCCATGTAGCTGAGGCTCTTCGGATCCATTAAAAATGAAACTCCCTGGCTATCGAGCACCCGATCTCCCTCTTTCTCAATGTCAAAGGACATCCCATACTGGAAACCTGAACACCCTCCAGATTCGACGAAAATACGCAGCCTCTTGCCACTGTCGCCATTTTCCCTTTCGAGCTCTCCTACCTTTTTAGCGGCGCTTTCCGTTAGAGTGATCATAGACTTCCCTTAGTAAATTTCCCGTTTCCTGTCAAGCGACCCCGTCTAGTTGTAAAGCAAATTATAACTTCACAGCATAAATCGCGCTAACTCTTTCAAGTAGCTTGCAAAACACCTCGCTTTACCTGACAAAATCCGACCTAATTCGCACCAGGACCAACGCCACATTCTAAACTCACATCGACCAATTAGAAAAATACGATGGCCGCGCACGGATTTAATCAAGAACTGAGGCAGAGGCAAACGCAGTCTCAAGTTCTGGCCCCCCAACTGCGGCATTCTTTGAAGATCCTGCAAGTCGCTGCCCAAGACCTGCGTACGACTATTCAAGAGGAACTACAGACCAATCCTTCCGTGGAAGAGTTGCCTATGGATAGCGTCAGCCTAGACGATTCCAATTCCAGCGATCCCGATTCCGACTCCACCAGCAATGACGATTCCAGCGAGTTCGACGAATTGAAGTTCGATGAAACCTTCGAAATTCTCAACAAGCTCGACCAAGATTGGCGGGATCACTTCGCCGAAGCAAACAGTTCTGGACAAAGCTTCACTTCCGACGACGCCGAACGCCGAGAGCATTTCTATAATTCCCTGGTAAACGAAGAATCCCTTCAGGAGCACCTTTTGTCGCAAGCCACCTTGGCCGACATTTCCGAAACGGAAATGAGGGCGGTCGAATACATCATCGGCAGCCTGGACAATAATGGCTTCCTGGCCACACCCCTTTCCGACCTAGCCCTCGCCTCCCGGCTATCGTTGAGCGAAATGCAGTCTGGGCATCGGCTTCTGAAATCTTTCGATCCTCCAGGCATCGGGGCGTTCGATCTCCAGGACTGCTTGGCGACCCAATTAGAACTTCTGGGCCTACGAAATTCCGACGCCTATGAGATCGTGCAGAACCACTTCAAGCTCCTGACAAGGCGCCGCATTCCGGATATAGCCCGGAAAATGGGGATTTCATCTGAGGAAGTTAAGATTGCCATCGACGAAATTGGGTTGCTCAACCCTTTGCCTGGACGTAAGTATTCAGAGGATACAAATAGATCGGTTTTGCCCGACGTCGTCGTCGAGCGCGATGAGGACAAATGGAAAGTCACCCTAAACAGCGACTACATTCCCCGCCTGCGCATCAGCCCCATATACAAGGAAATGATAGCCAAAGGCAGCCTCTCGAAACAGGAGAAGGAATACATCCAAGAAAAAATGCGATCGGGCAAATTCCTAATTAGCTCAATAGAGCAGCGCCAGCAAACGATCGAGCGTATTGCCAATGAGATCGTGAATATCCAGAGCGAATTTCTCGAGGAAGGCATATCCAAACTCCGTCCCTGTACCATGACCCAAGTTGCCGATACCGTCGGTGTTCACGAGACCACGGTCAGTCGGGCCATCGCTAACAAGTACATCCAAACGCCCCACGGAGTCTTCGACATGAAGTATTTCTTCACTCCCGGATACAAAGGAGGGGATGGCGAATCGATTTCCAATACCAGCGTTAAGGATATGATTCAGCAGCTCGCTTCCAACGAAGAACCTTCCAAACCGCTCAGCGACCAAGGCATTGTCGCTCTTTTAAAAGAGAAGAACATCAATATTGCCCGAAGAACCGTGGCCAAGTACCGCGAGGAACTGGGCATCCTTCCCAGCAATTTGAGGCGCCAATACTAGCTTCCCACCATGCAAGAATCGCATAGGTTTCCGCTCCGGGATCGCGGGCGGTTCGCCCGCTGGAATGAGGGCCCCGAAAAGCGGGCGAACCGCCCGCGATCTCAAATTACGATTTGTTCAGCGCTGGGCTACTCGAGCTTTGTCCGCTTCTAAACTGTTGAGAGCGTTCAACACGATCCCTGGGTTGAGCAATTCGGGAAGGACCTTGGGCTTGCTCATGCCGTCGTAAAGCACGTAGAGCGGCACGCCTGATCGCCCAAAGGATTCCAGCGCTTCCGTAATGACCGGGTTTCGCTTCGTCCAATCCGCCTTCACCATGACTGCGTTGAGCTCTTGGAATCGTTGCTTTACTTTGTCGGATGAGAATACTACCGCTTTGTTCGCCTTGCATGTCAGGCACCACTTCGCGGTAAAGTCGATGAACACCAATTTGCCATCCCTTCGGGCCTCTTCGACACGATCTGGAGAAAAGTTTTCCCAGACGATGCCATACTGATCCGGTCCTCCAGCCCCATCTAGGCTGACAGCATCGCTTCCTTGATTATTTGGCATTAGAATCCAAATTCCAAATACAAGAAAAAGCGCCGCCGAAACCATGGCCGCGCGCCTCACAAATGGGCTACGGGAAGGAGCCGACCAACGACCATAAATCCACGCTCCTATCGCTACGACAAGAAGCCCGCCCAGCGTCATAATTAATCCATCATTTCCCACATGGGCTCCCATCAGCCAAACCAGCCAAATACAGGTAGCGAACATGGGAAAGGCCATAAGTTGCTTGAAAGTCTCCATCCAAGGTCCGGGCCTAGGCAGACGGTTGATTAAACTCGGGAATGATGAAAGCAAAACGTAGGGTGTCGCCATTCCGAGAGCCAGCAACGTAAATACAGTCAGGGATTGAAATGCGGAAAGCGTTAAGGCGAATCCCAAAGCCGGCCCCATGAAAGGCCCCGTACAGGGAGTGGCTACCGCAGTGGCCAGGACCCCAGAAAAGAATGAACTCCCATAACTTTCTCCCTGGATTTTTCCTGCCAAACCAACTGCGGATGTTCCGAATTCGAAGACCCCGGCCAAACTCAAGCCAAACAAAAACATGATCACCAATAACACTCCCACGAAGTAGGGAGATTGAAGTTGAAAGCCCCATCCCAAACTCTCTCCACCTGCCCTCAGGCCGATCAACGCGCCGGCTAGGAGCAAAAACGACACGAGCACGCCAGCGGCAAATGTCAGGCCATGATAAAAAGGCTGTCGGCTGTCGCTCCCGGAATATTGTAGGAATCCCAACGCTTTGATGGAAAGCACCGGAAAAACGCAGGGCATGAGATTTAATATCATGCCTCCCAAGAACGCGAAGACCAATGCCTTGCTTGGGCTGATCACTGCCGAACCAGCCATTGATCCCGCCGCGCCCTCAACGGTCGAAGCCGACTTATCCGAACTCAGGAAAATGTACTCATTGCCATCCAGGGCCGGAAATCCGGCTTCGTACTGCAAAACGCCCGTAAAACGTTCAACGTCGCCTTCGTAGTATTCTGACTTCATCATGGAGAAAATCAACGTGTCACCCGTGATAGCGAAATTTTGATCGGCCGCTGAGTTGATGAGACCTTCCTCTTCCGCATAGAAATACAGCTTCTGAGTATCGATCCCTTTAAGTCCTTCCCATCGAATACTAGCGGAAATCGTAGAATCCAGATTCTCGAAGGACAGGCTGGCGGTTTGCGGCATGGAGGGGATTCGGTTTCGAGCCGCAAGAAGCGATTCCGCCCAAGACGATGGCTTTAAGGCTTCTTCGCCTTCCGGCGCCATCGGTAGTTCAAGAGCGAGTTTCGCGCTTCCGGGAATGCACATCTTTTCGCAAGCAAGCCAACTGGCATCTGCCTGGATTGTAACACTCTGCCCGGCAGGAAAATCCTCGGCCACGGACACCTCAGCAATGAAGAAAACCTCCCCTTCATATCCGTAGGAAACGAAGTCCGGTGGGGTGATAATCCTTTCTGGGGCGGCAAACATGAGTTCGCCAAAATTCAGCCCCTCTGGAGCTAACCATTCGACCGAAGGGGCCAGTCCCGTATCGCCCGGATTCTTCCAATAGGCGTGCCAGTGCGGATCCAACTCAAGCCGAAGAGCAATGTCGAAACGCTCCCCAGGCCGGATTTCCCCCACATTAGCGACTAATTCCGCAGTGGCCTGGTCCTTATCTACGGGCCCCTCCTGGTAGGGCTGGGCAAATAAGGGGCAGGCCAGTGAAGCGAAAACCGCTAGCAAAAGCTTGAGCTGCGAAAATGGAAGTTTCATAACTGTAACTAAGACACACGCCCTCCGGCGGGGATTCCAACCTAAATCCAATCTGTACCCATGCTCTTGAAGACCACCAAGCAGGAGAGATTTATCCTGTCTATTGTCTTGTTGCTCATCATCATCGGAATTATTGGCTTATCCGTGTTTTGATATTCTCTCTGGCTCACTCCTCGACCGACGTCGAGGCAATCACCCTGATTGCGTTAACTTTAGAGCGGCTCGCCAATTGTGGTATTTATATCTGGAATTTTCTCGGCAACTCAATCAGATAAAACCTCTACTTGACACCGCCCAAATCGGAAACCTCCTTGCAAAAACTTTCTATTAATTTCCCTACCGTATGATCATTCGTCCAAAAGTAAGAGGTTTCGTCTGCGTGACCGCCCATCCGAAGGGCTGCGAAGCGAACGTTAAAGAGCAGATCGACTACGTAAAATCCAATCCCGCAGTGGAGAATGGACCGAAAAACGCGCTGGTAGTTGGATCCTCCACCGGTTATGGGCTCGCCTCCCGAATCGTTTCCGCCTTCGCCTGTCACGCCAATACATTGGGCGTCTTTTTCGAACGGCCTTCCGAGCGTGGTCGCACCGCCACCCCCGGCTGGTACAATTCCGTGGCTCTCGAGAAAGCCGCTAAAGCCGAGGGTCTCTATGCTTCCAACATCAATGGCGACGCCTTTTCACAGGAGATAAAGGATCAAGCGATCGAGAGAATCCGCTCTAATATGGGAAAAATCGACCTAGTCGTCTACTCTTTGGCCGCTCCTAGGAGAACGGATCCCAAAACGGGGGAAACCTATCGCTCCACCCTGAAGCCAATCGGCTCTGACTATTCCAACAAATACCTGGATACCGACAAGAAGACTATACAAGAAGCCACGCTCGAAGCCGCTACCGATGAGGATATCCATAATACGGTAAAAGTCATGGGCGGAGAAGACTGGGAATTGTGGATACAAGCCCTGAAGGAGGCGGGGCTTCTCGCCGATGGGTGCAAAACTGTCGCCTACGACTATATTGGTCCCCAAGTAACCTGGCCTATCTACAAGGACGGAACCATCGGTCGGGCCAAGATCGATCTCCGGCGAGCCAAGGACGCGATCTCGGAATCCCTGCAGCCAATCGGCGGCCAAGCCTTGATCTCCGTAAACAAAGCAGTAGTTACTCAAGCGAGCTCAGCCATTCCCGGTGTCAATTTGTACATTACCATCCTCTTTAAGATCATGAAGGATCTCGGTGGCCACGAAGGCTGCATCGAACAAATGACCCGCCTGTTCGCGGATCGCCTCTATCGGCCCGACCGCTCCATTCCTCTCGACGATCTGGGATTGATCCGCATGGATGACTGGGAAATGGAGGCGAAGATCCAAGATGCCGTCACCGAAGTTTGGCCCAAAGTCACCACCGAGACAGTCGACGAGCTCACCGATTTCGACGGCTACCAAGAAGAATTTCTTCGGCTCTTCGGATTCGGGGTAAAGGGAGTGGATTACGAGGCCGACGTCGATCCTGTCGTCGATTTTGATTGATCAGTTTTTCTTGGAGGCCGCTCTCCCAAACTGGTATTCCAAGAACGGCATTTGAAACATCGTATCGAAGGTTACTCCCTCTTGAACGGTAGGGGATTAGAGATTGGGGCCTTTCATGAACCCGCCGATCTGCCGGAGGGCTGTTCAGTTGAATACTTCGACGCTTTGGACGCGGAGGAGGCCGCCAAGCGTTTCCCGGAAATCGATGCCAGCAAACTGGTAAACGTCGACATTGTCGGCGATATTGACCAGCGCGACCTGAGAAAATCGATCCGGTCCAATTCCTTGGATTTCGTAATCGCCAACCACGTAATCGAACACGTCGCTTCCCCCATCGCCATGATCGAGGATATCGTTTCGCTTCTTAAAGAAGGTGGCCACCTCGTTCTTTCCGCCCCCGACAAGCGCTATACCTTCGATCGAGACCGTCCCCTCACGACCTTCGAACATTTGGAAGCCGAGTATGCCGAGGGAGTCGATCACGTTGACGATGATCACTATATCGATTTTTTAAAACATGTGGCCAAACACGTATTTAAAGATCCCGCTCGAGACATCGAGGGCGATCTCGCCTTCGCCCGCTCTCGCCGCGAACATGCTCACGTCTGGGACAGCGTCTCCTTCAAGGACTTCTTGAACCGCTGCCAATCCACTTTGGGCGTTTCCTTCCTAACCCTCTACGAATCTGTCGGCGACGAAAATGGCATCGAGTACTTCGTCGCGCTGCGGAAAAATGGCTCGTTAAGATGAGGGCGATCGCTCAACGGGTAACTAGCGCCTCCGTATCGATTGGAGGCGAAGAGGAAGCTAGGATCGGAAAAGGGCTTCTTGTTTTGCTCGGCATTCACAAAAAGGATACAGAGGAGGATGTCGATTGGATCGCCCGCAAAATCGGCCAATTACGAGTATTCGAAGACGAAAATGGCCTGATGAACCAGAGCTTGGCGGCCTTCAACGGGGAGATCCTGCTGATCAGCCAATTCACTCTGATCGCCTCGGTAAAAAAAGGCAATCGCCCCTCCTTCAACGACGCGGCGGATCCCGAAACCGGCGAGCGATTGGTTACAGAAGCGGCTGACGCCTTGAAACAATACGTCGAAAGACCCGTCAAAACTGGGATATTCGGAGCCAATATGCAGGTCTCTCTGACCAACGACGGGCCTGTAACCATCATTTTCGATTCCCATGCTCGAGCATGACCCTGAGCAGGCAACTTCATTGCTCTTTACAAAGACGGGCCCATGCCCGATTTCTTTAGAAAGAGCGTCTCGACGAGGGACTATTACCTAATGCGATCCCCACTAGCCAGTTTGAGTAAATTCGATTTTATCGGCGTCTTGTTTCTCCGTGTCGGCTTGGGCGCTCTGATAGGCTATAATGGGTTTCCCCTTCTCATCGGAGGCGCGGAAACCTATGAGCGAGTCGGCGGTGCCGTATCCATCATTGGGATTGACTCCTTCCACCTTTTTTTCGGTCTAGCCTCGGCAGTCATTCAATCCCTAGGGGGCCTATTTTTAATCCTGGGAATCCTGACCAGAGGCATCGCTCTCCTGCTATCAATCATCGTCGGATTCGCCCTAGCTGGGCTAATTTTGAATGCGGAAAGTTTAGACACGATGATGCTTGTCTACGGGCAGATCAATCTAGCTGCTCTATCCTTGGCGTTTATCGGGCCTGGACGGTTCAGCCTTGATCGCAGAGGGGTGTAACTTTCATGAGTTGGGCCGTCGAGAAGAGCAACGGCATCTACTTGCCGCAGATTGGTTGGCGATTGGATGCCCGCATGCCTACGCCCAAAGCGTATATTTCCCATGCCCATTTTGACCATTTCGGCAAACACCCTTCGATAACCTGCTCCGAAGGAACCGCCCAGCTCCTCAAAGCAAGGATGCCCGGCAATCGAGAGTGGCTGACTCACCCCTTCGAAACCGCTTTCAACGCGACCCCTGAGGTTCGCGGGGAGATGTTTCCAGCCGGTCATATACCGGGTTCTTCAATGATCCGACTGGAAAGCGAGCAAGGTTCGCTTCTGTACACGGGAGACTTCAAACTGCATTCCGGTCCAGCCGCCGAAGCCTGCATAGCTCCGCAAGCGGATACGCTCGTGATGGAAACGACTTACGGGATTCCCAAATACACGTTTCCTCCTCTGGCTGAGGTAGCTGCCGATGTCGTCCAATTCTGTCGGGAAACGATCGAGGACGGAGCAATTCCCGTGCTTTTTGGATACAGCCTCGGAAAAGCTCAGGCGATCCTCACGATCCTTCAGAATAAGGAGCTGAAAATCATGCTCCATCCGCAAGTCCTGAAAATGACAGAAGCCTGCCAGAAGATTGGATTCGCCTATCCGCATTTCGAAGCCTTCGATCTCAATCGGGCAAATGGCTATGTGGTCATCGCTCCTCCCCTAAGCTCGAAATCTCGTTGGCTAACGAATATCTCCAATCGCCGAACCGCCACCGTATCAGGCTGGGCTGTAGATCCATCGATCAAACACCGCAGCGGCGCCGATCGAGCCTTTCCCATTTCCGACCATTCCGATTTTCTAGAGTTACTCGAGTTCGTTGACTTGGTTAATCCTAAACACGTTATCACTGTACATGGATTCGCCTCAGAGTTCGCCCAAACGTTGAGAGACCGAGGCATCGACGCTTGGGAACTGGCCCACCAACGGCAACTAAACCTGAACATCGTGGTTAACCGAGGAAAAACCCGCCACACTTCACCTTCCCCCAAATACCCCGGACCGGCCATTGAAACCGGTAACGGGCAATTCACCCATTTTTCAACTACGTACGAAGCTATCGTCAAAGCTGGCAGTCGCCAACGAAAAGTCGCACTAGCCTCTGAATACCTAGATACGCTAGAGGCTTCCGATATTGGAATCGCGTGCCTGTTTCTTTCTGGCAGAGCCTTTCCTCGATCTTCCCGAAAACGAGCCTCGATAGAGCCCAAATTGAATCGGCAAGCCATCTTGGCCGCCGCCAATGCTAGCGAACTGGACTACAAGCGAGAGCGCGCGGCGAAGGTTGATGCTCAATCAGCCCTAGTCGCCCTGATACCCCAACCCGATGGATCGGATCGCTCCCTGAAAGATATCCGTTCTCTCTTCGAGCATCTCGAGCGAGCCCCCAATCCGGTCTACCAGCATTCCTTGCTCCGCGATCAGTACAAAACCATGGGACCCACCGAAACGTTAGCTCTGACGCGGTTGGCAACTGGCAGCGGCTTAGAAGATATCGAGGAAAGCATTATCGAAGAGGCTCTCGCCCAACGAGCCCGAGCCTCGGAAGACTCGGTTAAACGAGCCAATTTGCGTTGCTCCGATTTAGAGCAGACCGCCAACGCGGCCATCGATCAGCTTCTCGAATTTGTGCCAGTAAAGCATTTCTTTCCGATGCCAATGGAGCCCGACTCCAACGGACAAATGGATCTAGGATTTCTCTCCGCTTTGCCCCTTCCCATCTGGTCGGAAACCCTCTTCGACGGATTGCGCTGCCAAATCCATAAAATCGGCAGCCGGGCAGAGCTTTTCGATGCATCCGGGAAGAGCTTGGCCCGCAAATTCCCCGAAATCGTTGAATCGAGTATGCACATTCCCCAAGACTTCATAGCCGAGGGCTATCTTGTCGGTTGGGAAAAGGAAAAACCGCTTCCGATCTCCAAGCTGATAGAACGAATCCAAAAACCCGCTGCAGACTTATTTATCGGAGAGGACGTTGGCACCCTTCTGTGGCTCAACGACTTATTTTGGTTCAATGGAGACCCCTTGATCGACCAGCCGCTATACTATCGGAAAAGTGAGCTAGACACGTTTTCCGTGAATCCAAAGCTGAGAATTTCGCCCGTGACCCGACTCGATTCAACCGAGGCTCTGCCTACCCTTCTGGCGAAAACTAAGGAGCGGGGGCATAAAGGAATTATCGTCAAAGATGAAACTAGGTCCTTCGATCCCCTGTCATCGAATAACTCCCGATTTCTTTTCTGCTGAGCGGCCAATCCGATTTCCGGATTGAACGCCCGCTCCATTCAAGCCAAGTGTAGTCGATAAATATAGGCCGATGGACCGCTACCTTCAATTTGCAGTACCGCGATTGCCAACCTCAGCCGAGGCAGGCTTCGGGCTTTGTTTCGTTTTCTGGGCCCTTGGATTGGCCAGTCCACAATCCCTTGGGGTCAATCCAAACGAGATAAGCGAAGATACCGAATCCGAACAATCCGAACAGCTCGATTGGCCAGATCGCGAGTTCCCTGATCCGGATACCATAATCGGCGGCTTCAACGAGGGCGAGCGCTTTCAATTCCGAGGCCAATGGGGCATCTTTCCTAAGGTCGGCCAAATTACGATCGCTACGGAAGCAGCGAAAAACGGCGATCCATCCAAGCTTCTCGTGAAAACGGAAGCCCGCACCGCCGGCTTCGTAAAGTCCTTATTTCCGCTTTTGCTCAAGGGCCGTGCCCTGCTCGATATCTCCAATGGCCGGATTTTAGAGAACCGGGTGACCGACGAGGGCCGATCGAACGAGCGAGACGCCAATACCCGTTTTGATTTCGACAATGGATTAATGCGCCACGTCGACAATCTCAGGCCAGATAGAACCAAGGATCGGCCGCTTCCATACGGCACGCCCCTGGACTATGCGTCTGCCATTCTGCAGATTCGAGGATGGAACTTAGAACCTGATCAAGAATATCCGCTATTCATCGCTTCAAATGGGAAGTTCTACTTGATAGAGATGAAAGCTACTGGTGTTGACTCGTTAAATACGAAATTCGGAGAAATCGAGGCTTATCGAGTGGAGCCAGTTTCCGCCTTTCCTCAAAGCCGCATTTTCCGCGAAGGAGGGAAAATGGCTATTTGGATCTCCAAGGATAGCCGGCGAATTCCCCTACGGCTCGATGTCAGAACGTCCATTGGGACCGCCTCTATGCGACTGGAATCTTTCGATCTGAGTGGAGATGTAGTGGTCGCCGCCTCGGATTAGCTAGCCTCGCCCTTGGTCAGTCCTTATCCCAAACAAATCGGTAGGGGCGTTTTGCCCAATCCGGTTCCGAATAGTCAACTCCAATCCTAGGGGTTGTCTTCACCTCCTCGTCCGGAATACGACACCCGCTTTCCTCTACCCACAAACCGCTCTCCCGCAATGCAGACAAGCTATTGAAGCGGCGATCAATGCCTAGCTGCTTGGTCAGTCTGCCCGGGCCAACAATACCGTCCAATCCGCGAATCAGAATCGCCGCTGGATAGCCGATCGGACCTTTGGTCAAATTCAGCATCTCGTGAATTCCATAGCAAAGATACACGTGCCAGGCTGCCGCTGGACCAAACATGGGCTCGGTTCGCTGGGTACGCCCACGACTGGCGTGGCAGGCCAAGTCCTCTGGGCCATCATAGGCTTCTACTTCCGTGATCGCGTATCTTCGTACGCCACTATCCGTCTCTAGGGCCAAAATCTGTCCCAGCAAGTTCCGAGCGAGCCGTGGTGTATCTTCCGATCGAAAATCCTTTTCGACAAGCCTCCTCACGCCGCCCATTCTTTGAATCCCTTTTGCCCGCGCAAATCCGAAAACGAAATCCATGCCTTCTGCGCAAGAACATCCGATCATTACCTTTACCGCCAATCTCGCCGCCGAGACCACCTATTACGTCGATGATTGGGGACCGGGCCAAACGAGCCGCGCCACCCGCGAGCGTTTTCAAGTTGGGGGCAAGGGAATCAACGTTTCAAAAATGCTGAAACGCCTGCAGCATCCAACCACCGCTGTCTGCTTTCCCGGAGGCTATTTTGGCGACTACTGCCGATCGTGGCTCGATGAAAACGGCATCCCCTACCAGGCTTTCACCCGCGACTGCATTACTCGATCGGGCTCGATCATTCGAGCCCCCGAAACCAAGGAAATATCCGTTCTCGGGCTGGATTGCCAGGTTTCTAGAATTGCCGTGGAGCAGAGCGTTGCATACCTTTCAGGATTGCCAGCTCCCTACGCGCTAGCAATTTGCGGCGTCATACCAAACTGGGCTTCAGACCGTTGGCAGCCTTTGAGAAACTGGATCGCCAAGCGTCCTTCAGGAGTCGTACTGGCCATCGACACTTACGGGGAGGGATTGCGCTGGTTCGTCGAACAGTCGCCGGATATCGTCAAGATCAACCGCGACGAACTGAACACTCTTTTTGATACCGATGAATCCAAGAGCGATACGGCAATCCTTATTGAGCAGATTGCCCAAGCCTATCATTCAGATACCTGGATTATTACGGATGGCTCCGGCCCAGTCTTCTGCCGGTCCCGCGAGGGATCCATTCACAGCATACAACCCAGGGAGACGTACTGCGTTTCCCCCATCGGATGCGGCGACGTTTTTTTCGCCACTTATCTTCACGCCATTAGCGATTCCGGAATCGATACCGAAGCCGCCCTTATTCTGGCGGCAGAATACGCTTCCAGAAATGCTGCATCAGAAGGCATAGCCGATTTTAGACTAGACGGAGCTAATCGTACTTATTGCGAATGAGGATTCTGGAAGAATCACCGCTCGCCGAAATTTCCTTAACTGCGAGAGATAT
>CAYOLG010000001.1:143679-146275 GCA_964404745.1 uncultured Opitutaceae bacterium | reverse complement strand
ATCTAATCGTGGAAATCTCGCCCTTCGACCGTCGCTTTGACAACGCCTTGCCGAATCACAAAGTCGCCAAATCGCTCGTCGGATTCGCGTTCCTTGGCGTACGCCAATAACAGCTGATCCAATTCTTCAAGGATGACATCCTCCCCTACATTTTCCATGTAGAGCTTGTTCAAGCGGGCGCCTTTCCCATCTCCACCAAGGTAGAAATTGTACTTGCCCGGACCCTTGCCCACAAATGCGATCTCCGCCAAGAAAGGTCTTGCGCAACCATTTGGACAACCCGTCATGCGGATCACAATGGGTTCATCCGTAAGATCGTATTTCCCCAAGACCTTGTCTGTCTTCGAAACCAGATCTGGAAGGTAGCGTTCCGCTTCCGCCATCGCCAATCCACAAGTGGGCAAGGCAACGCAAGCCATGCTATTGCGACGAAGCCCACTCAAAGTTTGGCCAAATAATCCGTATTCACGAGCCAATGACTCTATATGCTCTTTTTTGGCTTCGGGGACATTGGCGATGATCAGGTTTTGCGTCGCCGTCATTCTGAATTCGCCTTCATGGACCTCGGCGATTTCCCGCAACCCGGTCATGTACCGCTTATCGTCTCTATCCCAAATTCGGCCGTTCTCGATGAAGAGCGTTAAGTTCCATTTGTCCTTGAGCCCTTTCGCCCAGCCCAGCCGATCGCTGTGCATCGTAAATTCGAATGGGCGCTCCACTTGGAACTCAACCCCAGAAAGCTTTTCCACCTTGGCTCGGAAGGCATCTACGCCCATGTCATCAACCGTATATTTTAGACGAGCATGCTTGCGGTTCTCCCGGTCGCCGAAATCGCGTTGCGTCGCAACCACCGCTTCCGATATGGCGATCGCATCCTCCGCGGATATAAATCCGAGGCCGCGAGCAATCTGAGGATAGGTCGCCTTGTCCCCGTGAGTGCTCCCCATGCCACCGCCAACAAATACGTTGAAGCCGACTAGTTTTCCGTTCTCCGATATGGCCACGAAACCCAAGTCATTAGCGTAGAGATCCACATCGTTATGAGGCGGAATTGCTAGAGCTATCTTGAACTTGCGGGGCAGATAGGTCGGTCCATATATGGGTTCCCCTTCCTCCTCTTCGTTGCTGGCGACTTTTTCTTCATCGAGCCAAATCTCCTGATAAGCCCGAGTCCGAGGCAGCAAGTGTTCGCTAATCTTAACAGCATATTCGTGCACCTGCCCGTGCAGCTCCGACTCTAGAGGGTTCGTATTCGATAGCACATTACGATTCACATCCCCACAAGCCGCTATAGAGTCCAGCATCTCCTTGCCTAGGCTTTGAATCAGATGCTTTATGTTCCGCTTTAGGATGCCATGATACTGAAATGTCTGACGCGTGGTGATGCGTATCGATTGAAACATGGTGAGCTCGCGAGCGATCGCATCCACAGCCAGCCATTGCTTCGGTTGTATCACCCCTCCAGGTACGCGGGCTCGAAGCATAAAACTGTGCAGCGGTTCCAGCTTTTGCTTCTTTCGCTCGCTACGCAAATCGCGATCGTCCTGCTGATAGAAGCCGTGAAACTTGGTCAATTGCGTATCGTCGGCTGCCAAGCCACCCGTCGTCGCGTCAGCCAAGCCTTCCAGGATGGTGCCCCGCAGGAAATTGCTGCGGCTTTTTATCCCCTCATTCGGGCTAAGTTTCTTTGCCTCGCTCATCAGTAAACATCCCTCTGATAACGCTTGTCGCGTCTCAATCGTTTGAGAAATTCGCTCGCCTGCTCAGAGGAAAGCTTACCTCGCTCTTCGAAAATGGCCAGCAATGCGTCCTGCACATCCTTGGCCATCCGCGTTGCGTCTCCGCACACATAAATATGGGCACCGCGCTCGATCCATTGCCAAAGCTCTTCCGCTCGCTCGCGGAGACGATCTTGAACATAGATCTTATAGTCCTGATCGCGGGAAAAGGCAAGATCGAGGCGCTTGAGCTGTCCCTTCTTGAGATAGTCCTGCAACTCCGTCTGATAAAGAAAGTCCTCCGTGAAATTCGGAGCCCCAAAAAACAGCCAGGAATCGCCATCGGCGCCGTTAGCCGCCCGCTCCTGCAAAAACGCCCGAAATGGGGCGATCCCCGTACCAGGACCGATCATGATGACGGGAACGCCCGGATCCGCCGGCAAGCGGAAATTATCATTGCCCTTTAAAAAGACTTTGACCGGATCGCCCTCTTGGAGGCGTCGACAGAGATAGCCCGAAGCTCCGCCCAAATGCGTCTCGCCATGGGCCTCGTATTCGACCACCGCCACGGTGAGATGCACTTCCTCGTCTACTTCCGCCTGACTCGAGGCGATCGAATACAAGCGCGGGGTCAGTTTCCGCAGCAAAGAGAAAAACGTTTCCGCTTCCAGCTTGGACGGATTCTGCTTCACGACGTCGGCTAACTGACGATCTGCCGCATAGGCTTTCAAAGCAGCCTTGTCCGCAGCGATCTCTTTGAGCGCCGCGCTATCGATCGCTTCCGCGTACTGCTTAACGAAGTTCGAGTGCAGCTTAGTCAGCTCGAAATCCTCAAGCAGGGCTTCTCTCGGCGTATGCTCGTCTCCCAGTTTTTCATC
>CAYOLG010000001.1:110770-143579 GCA_964404745.1 uncultured Opitutaceae bacterium | reverse complement strand
CATTTGGCTGAAAGCAGGAACCCGCGACTGTCCGAGCAAAGGGCCAAAGGTATCGCAAACTCGACTGCTCCAGTCCTTCGCTTGAGCTTCGAACTCAACATCCAGATCCACCCGATCCAGCATCCGTTCCGCTCCGCACTTAGCTAGCCGCTCGTCGAAATCCTTGCCGGTCTGGCAGAAAAACTCGTAGCTCGTGTCCCCAAAAGCGAGGACGGCATACTTCAGCCCATCTAGTTTTGGAGCCTTTTTGCTGCCGAGCAATTCGTGCAGAATCTCCGCATCGTCAGGCGGATCGCCTTCTCCGTGAGTGCTCGCCAACAATGCCAAATGAGTGGTCGCCTTAAGTTGCTTGGGCTTGAAGTCGCCCATCGAGAATAGCTCGGCGGGAACGTTTTTCCGTTTCGCCTCTTCAAATAGAGCCGTCGCGACGCCCTTGGCATTTCCCGTCTGAGACCCGTAAAGTATCGTCAGCGTGCTTTCGCCTCCCGCCGCCTCGGAAGCCGCCGCTCCCTGACCCGAAGCGCTCAACCCCGTCAGATACCCAGCAACCCAGGTCAATTGGGCAGGGGACAACTGCGAGGCAAGCTGATTGATTTGCGTCACTTGGGCCGGATCGAGCGGGCTGTTGGATGCGTCTAAAGACTGTGTCGACATTTCAAATTGCAAAAGGCGGAAACTAGACAGCTATCCGTAAAAAACAAAAGAGCAAAATGCCTTATGACATGCCTCGGCAGAAGATCGTTGCCGCTTTTTGTCTGGGCTGGCCCGAATCCACGGGCCGCGTGAATCGCAATCGGATGCGAATGGCAGCTTAGGCCAAATGCCAAAAGGTAGGGAGGATCGCAGGCCGGGCGAAGCTGTCGCGAAGACTGCGCTCGATCCTTCGAAATTCGAAAAAGTGGCGGAGCGCTTGTCTAGCCATAGCCTTGGCGAAGGCTGAAGACGGTCCTCTCTACTCCTTTTCAACAAGGGAGAGTCTCCCGAAGAAAAAGGCCCCGCTAATCGAGCGGAGCCTCGTAAATACTAGCGGGCGAGTTTCTTCAGCATCGATCTTCCCACGGGAACGTCCCCAGCTCTAGTACCTGTAATGAGCTGGTTTGTAAGGCCCTTCAACCTTCACCCCGATGTAATCCGCCTGCTCTTGAGTCAATTTGGTCAATTTGACCCCAATCTTCTCCAAGTGCAATCGGGCCACTTCCTCGTCGAGGGCCTTGGAAAGCAAGTAAACGCCCGGCTTGTAGATTTCCTTGTTCTTCCAAAGATCGATTTGAGCCAAGGTCTGGTTAGCGAAGGAGTTCGACATAACGAACGAGGGGTGCCCCGTGGCGCAACCGAGATTGACCAGGCGTCCCTTGGCCAGCATATAGATGCTGTTTCCATTTGGGAAGGTGTACTTGTCAACAGCGCCCTGCGACTCGTTCTTGATGACGTCGATCTCTATGCCTCGGTAAGCGTTCAGCTTGTCGACCTGGATCTCATTGTCGAAGTGGCCGATGTTGCAAACGATGGCCTGATCCTTCATCTTTTCCATGTGTTCTACCCGGATGATGTCCTTGTTTCCTGTAGTGGTCACATAGATATCAGCCCGGCCTAGAGTGTCCTCGATCGGGCACACCTCGAAACCTTCCATAGCAGCCTGCAGGGCGCAGATCGGATCTATCTCCGTTACGATCACCCGAGCCCCCATGCCTACAAGCGCCTGGGCACAGCCCTTGCCCACGTCTCCGTATCCACAAACGACTGCTACCTTGCCGCCAGTCATGACGTCAGTCGCCCGCTTGATTCCATCAACCAGCGATTCGCGGCAGCCGTAGAGATTGTCGAACTTGGATTTGGTAACCGAGTCGTTCACGTTAATAGCCGGCACGAGCAGCGAGCCGCTTTCCATCATTTGATAAAGCCGGTGCACACCGGTAGTCGTCTCCTCGGAAACGCCTTTCCACTCCGCGACTGTCTCGTGCCATCGATTGGGATTCTCGGCATGGATTTTCTTAAGCAGATTCTTGATAACCTGTTCCTCTTCAGAGCCGGAGGCCGAGTTGACCCAGTCGCTGCCGTTTTCTAGCTCGTAGCCCTTGTGAATGAGCAGCGTGGCATCGCCACCGTCATCGACGATCAGTTGCGGTCCCAATCCACCCGGGAAGTTAAGCGCCTGGTCCGTGCACCACCAGTACTCCTCCAAAGTCTCGCCCTTCCAGGCGAAAACAGGGACTCCCGATTTGGCGATAGCGGCCGCGGCATGATCCTGTGTAGAAAAGATGTTGCAGCTTACCCACCGCACGTCCGCCCCCAGCGCGACCAAGGTCTCGATCAAGACGGCAGTTTGAATCGTCATGTGCAACGAGCCCATAATCCGGACTCCCTGCAATGGCTTTTCGCCCGCATACTTTTCCCGGATAGCCATCAAGCCTGGCATCTCCTGCTCCGCAATTTCGATCTCCTTGCGGCCAAAATCGGCCAAGGAAATATCCGCTACTTTGTAGTCTAATGTTTGCGTATCACTCATATCATTCCCTCCAAAATTATTTGCTCCACTGCTTAACGGCTCGTTTCAAAGCCGCAGCCTTGTTCGTCTGCTCCCAAGCCAGCTCGTCCTTTCCAAAGTGACCGTAGTTCGTCGTCGACCGGTAGATCGGCCGCTTGAGCTTAAGCTGCTTAACGATTGCTGCCGGCTTGAAATCAAAAACCTGGGCGACAGCCGCTTCGATCGCTTCTTCATCAACCTTGCCCGTACCAAATGTTTCCACCGATATGGATACAGGCTCTGGATGACCAATAGCGTAGGCGACCTGCAATTCCGCTCGATCAGCCAACCCGGCTGCCACGATATTCTTGGCCACCCAGCGACACATGTAGGCAGCCGAACGATCCACTTTTGACGGATCCTTGCCTGAAAACGCTCCGCCACCATGGCGACCAGCTCCCCCGTAAGTATCCACAATGATTTTACGGCCCGTTAAGCCAGCATCGCCCTGAGGCCCGCCAACAACGAATCGGCCCGTCGGGTTGATTAGGAATTCCGTGTTCTCAGTCAGCAATCGCTTTGGCAAACACCGCTTGATCACTTTCTCGATCATAAACTTCTCGATGTCCCTGCGTCGCACGTCTTCCGTATGCTGCGTCGAAATGACAACTGCAGTAATCTCGACAGCTTTGTCGCCTTCGTACCGAATAGAAACCTGAGACTTGCAATCGGGCCGCAACCACTTGGCCTGCCGACCCGCGTGCCGAATCTTGGCGATCTCCCGGCCAATGTGGTGAGCGAACATGACAGCGGCCGGCATCAGCTCTTTAGTTTCGTTCGACGCGTAGCCAAACATAATCCCTTGGTCGCCCGCCCCCTGTTCAGCCGTGTCCTTATCCTTGGCTTTGCGAGCGTCGACACCCTGAGCTATATCCGGCGATTGGCTAGTAATGACGTTGGTAATAAATACTTTATCAGCGTGAAATACGTCGTCGTCATTCACGTAGCCAATTTCTCGGATAGCTTGGCGAACAATTTCCTCGTAATTCAATTTCGCCCTAGTCGTTATTTCACCAGCTAAGACCACCTGATTGCTCTTAACCAGCGTTTCGCAGGCAACCCGACTCTGCGGATCCTGAGCGAGGCAAGCGTCCAAGACGCTGTCGGAAATGTAGTCCGACACTTTGTCCGGATGCCCTTCGGCAACCGATTCCGAGGAAAATACGTATTTTTTGACCATATTCGATTTGAGGTTTGAACGCTAGTTGAGCCGCTTAACTCAAAATATCAACATATTCGAATTTATTGATATGTTATTTGCGAATTCAAGCCCATAATCGATTCGCCCGCTCTGAACTGTAGCTAAATCAAGGCTCCATCAGTAACGGAACCTAATCCAAAACCGACTCAACGATAAAAACTGGGTTTGCCATCGCAATCGCTTTGTGGGCATCGGCGTCCGTCGAACTGGCCAAGCCAAGCTCGCCCTGAGGCCGAGCTCCACCTCTTTTGCAGTAGATTAATGGGTGGAACTCGGCCTCTGGGCGGGTTCTAGAAAATTCCCGCTAACCAAGCGAACGCTCATTGGCTGAGCGGGGGACGAGTTCAATTAAGCCAACAGCAGCGCTAGTCGCGCCTTGAACCTGAAAGCCGGGCTTCACGGGAACGGCGAAACTCTTCCCGCTGCTTCATTCCGTTGGCCAGGATGTTGCTGACAAACTGCCTAGCCTCTTCTTCTTTCTTGAGCGTCTCCGGATCCTTTACTCTGACGGGTTTTTCCGGGGCTGCCGTATCGCTAGCTACATTTTGGACGGGGGCGGCCTGTTTCAAAGTTATGATCTCATTCTCATTGATCGCGATCTGCTTGGTAATGCCGTTGAGAGACACGGATATCGTTCCATCCGCCTCGTCCCAACCGCTGACGGCAAATCCATCCTGCGAGCCATCCAGGGGCACCCAAACGCTCTCCTTGGTTTTCGAATCGTACAAGGATATCGTAACCTCAGCCCCAATTGCCATCAGCCCCGTGAACTCCATTTGGTCCAAACGAGAAGGAGCCACCTTCTCAGGAGCCGACTTTTCCACCGGGATGGCCTCGGCCCGCTCAAACGGCGAACGAATTTCCTGAGCCCACACCAATTGGGTAGCAGCCAAAAAAAGAAATGAACTCAAAAGCCCCTTAACAATTGAAATTTGTCTTCCCCTTGGGTGGTTCATTCCAGGTCTATAATAAGCTCCAATCAATCGGTGTTCGTTACAATCAACAATATCGGCTTGATTCAAGCGCCAATGAAACGCAAAACCAGCCTCCCGTAATTGAGAGGCTGGTCCCCGTAATCACAAAGCCTCGCGACTTTGAAAATTTGTTCGGCTGTTGGGCTGGGTTTACTCAACGATAGTCACATCGATGAGAACCTCGCCGCCAACGCCGGCAACATCGCTAACCACGACCGTGTAAACACCTTCAGTGAGCGTAACGAGAGCAGCCGAACTGGTGATGTCATCCGTGGGACGGGCACTGCCTTGGAAGTCATCGGTAGCCAAGAATGGGGGAAGACCGGCGAATGCCGCTGCCGCAACAACCTGGGCCGCACTTTCCGCTCCCCCGCTGTCCCAATTGTCCACCGTCGCGATGACGTCATCGGGATTGCCGTCGAAACGTGACCTATTCAGGGTCATGGTCGGATCAGCCATGAAGTTGGCAACTCCGAAATCCTGAAGCTTAGGTCCAACCGCTCGAATGAGAACAGTTTTCGTTCCGGTGATGGTGAAGCCCGCCATAGTCAGCGTCTTGAATAGAACCTGAGATGATACCGGTAGCTGATTCGTCCTGGGCAAACGCATTCGTCCAGGCGCCAGCCGCCAAAGCGACTGACAAAAGGCTCTTGGCTATGACGCCGAGAGACTGTGATTTACGGGGGGTCAATCTAGTGATTTTCATAGATTAGAGGCTACTAAACGCGGCCTGAAAACCCCAGTTTTCAACAGGAAATCGGACTTACACGTCTTTTGTCACACGGGCGTCACACATGTCTTTAATCCGTAACCTACCCGTAACTCACCCGTAACAAAGGACCGATTTCTCCACAGATATTTGCCTAGGATTGGCGCTGAGTTGGCTGAAAATCGCCTTTTTGTCCCCAGCTACCCCAAACTCACCGTCAGACAGCCTCTGCTCGAATACCGTCAATCTGACATCAGCTACCGTCTACCAAAAAACCGCTCCCAAATTGGAAGCGGTTTTTGGAAAAGTGGCGGGATAGACGAGACTTGAACTCGCGGCCTCCTGCGTGACAGGCAGGCGCTCTAACCAACTGAGCTACTACCCCGTATTGATAAGAGAGGGCAAAAGTTAGAATCCGCCCTTGCCAAGTCAAGCGCCGTTTTGAGGAAAATACGCGCTATGAGAGCTTGCGAGCGGCCTCGATCAAATCGCCAAACGACTTGGAATCGAGCGAAGCCCCTCCAATAAGCCCTCCATCAATATCAGGCTGGGCCAGTAAATCGTTCGCGTTGGACGGTTTCATGGAACCGCCGTAGATTATGCGGGTTTTCTCCGCTACCGCTTTGCCATAAGCTTCCCTGAGCAATGATCGGATCGCCCCATGCACTTCCTGAGCCATTTCCGGAGTTGCCGTCTTACCGGTTCCGATAGCCCAAACAGGCTCGTAGGCGATGACCAGGCTGGCCATGCTGGAGGCGTCGACTCCGTCCAATCCGCCCAGCAACTGCGTTTTCACAACATCCAAGGTCTCCCCCGCTTCCCGCTGCTCCAAGGTTTCCCCGATGCAAAGAATCGGCTTGAGAAGGTTCTCCAAAGCGAACTTCACCTTTTCGTTGATGAAGGCATCGCTTTCTCGGAAGTATTCGCGTCGCTCGCTGTGACCAAGAATCACGTATTTGGCAAAGACCGCTCTCAGCATTTCCGGCGATACTTCTCCGGTGAAGGCTCCACTCGTCTTGGGATAGAGATTCTGAGCCCCCAATTTAACGGCTGAGCTCTCGATCGCCTGGGATACCCTTTCCAGGGCCACGAAGGCAGGGCAAACGACGACTTCTACGGTGGCGTCCTTTGAAACGATCGAAGCGATTTCAGAAGCGAGCTCCTTCCCCTCCTCAGGGGTCTTGTTCATCTTCCAGTTGCCGGCGATTATGTATTTTCTACTCATCTAAAATTCTTCTGATGTTTTGACTGCGGGTTCCTACTTGTCTTCCAGCGCTTCCACCCCAGGCAGCGCTTTGCCTTCGAGAAATTCCAAGCTTGCTCCACCCCCGGTGCTGATAAAGGAGACGTCTCCGCCAAAGCCCGCCTGGTTGACCGCCTTCACGGAATCGCCCCCTCCAATGATGGATATCGCTTCCCGGTTCTTCGCCACCGCCTCTGCGATAGCGAAGGTCCCCTTGCTGCATGCCTCGATTTCGAAAATCCCCATGGGACCATTCATCAAAATCGTCCTCGCTCTTGCCAATTCCTGGGCGTAAAGTTCCATCGTTTTCGGTCCGATATCAACGCCTTCCCAACCATCGGGGATATTGCCGTTTTCGTCCGTCGAGCCGATATTGCCAACCGTCATTGTGTCGAAATCAAGCGAGTCGACGATCATATTGTCGACAGGCAACAGAAACTTAACCCCTTTCTCTTCGGCCTTCTTCATGGCCGATCGGGCCGTATCCACAAAGTCGGGCTCTGACAAGCTATCTCCTACCGTTTTCCCGTTGGCGAGGGCAAAGGTGTACGCCATCGCTCCACCAATGAGAATCGTATCCGCCTTTTCCAGCAGGCGATCGATGACAGTGATCTTGTCGCTCACCTTGGCCCCGCCTAGGATAACCACAAAAGGGCTTTCCGCCTTCTCGGTCTTCTCGCCCAGATATTCTAATTCTCGCTGTATCAAATATCCAGCGACAGCCGGCTTAAGGTACTGAGCAATACCCGCGGTTGACGCATGGGCTCGATGAGCTGTGCCGAACGCGTCGTTAATATAGACGTCGCCCAAACGGGCAAAGGCCTGGGCTAATTCCGGATCGTTCTTTTCCTCGCCTGGATGAAAGCGAACATTCTCTAGAAGGGCCACGGATCCGGGCGACAATTCAGAAACCGCTTTCACCGCCTTTTCACCGGCCGACTCCGGCACGAAGACGACGGGCTGACCCAACTCGACCGAGAGGGCTTCCGCCACGGGAGACAATGAAAATTTTGGGTTAACCTCTCCTTTAGGACGTCCTAAGTGGCTCAGCAATACCGCTGTGCCTCCTTGCTCAATAACCCGTTTGATCGTCGGCAACGCCCCTGCTATGCGCGTTTTGTCGGTTACTTTGCCATCTTGCAAGGGCACATTAAAATCGACGCGAATCACAGCTCGCTTGCCGCCGAGGTCTATATCTTGAATCGTTTTCTTAGCCATAGCGATCCGATCGGCCAGCCGGCCAATCTTGATTGTTGGAATCTTGGTAAAATGAGCGTTTGGCTCGCTACGCTGAAATCCAGAACGGTCCAGCCCTACAGCGCGTGAGCAGACTTTGAAAAAGCAAGTTCCTTGCCCAGCTTGCCGGGCAAGGGACTGAAAAGTTTTTACGAGATCTTCTTTAGCAGATCGACAACGCGGTTGCTGTAGCCCCACTCATTGTCGTACCAGCTGACGAGCTTGAAGAACGTGTCCGTCAAAGCGATACCTGAGCCCGCGTCGAAAATCGAGGAAGCCGGGCAATGGATGAAGTCCGAAGACGCCACTTCGTCTTCGGTGTATTCCAAGATCCCCTTCAAAGAGCCCTCGGCCGCTTCCTTCATCTTTTGGCAAATCTCCTCGTAAGAAGTCGATTTCGTCGTGCGAACCGTCAAGTCTACGACAGAAACGGTCGGAGTCGGAACACGGAACGCCATACCAGTCAGCTTGCCTTGAACTTCAGGAATCACCAGTCCCACGGCCTTGGCTGCTCCCGTGGAGGAAGGAATGATATTCATCGCTGCAGCCCTACCGCCCTTCATGTCTTTCGGAGAAGGTCCATCGACGGTCTTTTGCGTCGCGGTATAGCTGTGAACTGTCGTCATCAAGCCTTCCTCGATACCGAAATTGTCGAGGACCACCTTAGTAATGGGAGCCAAGCAGTTCGTCGTGCAGGACGCGTTGGAAATCAGCGTGTCATCCGCTGTCAAGGTGTCGTCGTTTACGCCTAGAACTACAGTCTTAACATTGGGACCCTTGCCCGGAGCGGAAATGATCACCTTCTTGGCCCCAGCATCGATGTGCCCTTGGGCCTTCTCGTCTTGAACGAACAGGCCGGTCGACTCGATCACGATGTCCACGCCCAATTCGCCCCAAGGCAAGTTGGCCGGAACCTCGCGCAAAGCGAGACACTTGATCTTCTGGCCATTGACAACGAGCGTATCGTCGCCTTCCGCTTCCACGGTACCGTTGAAACGACCTTGGGTTGTGTCGTACTTGAGCAGGTAGGCCAAGTTGTCGGCAGGAACCAAATCGTTCACCGCTACAACTTCTACGTCGGAGCCCAGGAGACCCTGGTCGACAATTGCCCGGAATACGAGTCGGCCAATCCGGCCGAATCCATTAATAGCTACTTTTACAGCCATCTTTCTTAATTATTGCTGATTCTCGTCTTAGTTTAGAAGGACCCTGGGCTCCCGGATTATCCCCAAAAGCCAGGCGAATCGGGAGTAGATGGCGCCCTCAGCATAAAATCAAGGGTTTAAAACGTGACAATTGGCCGAGCTTCTACGAACCCATTTCAACCACTCTCGTCACCTGTAACTCTTCAGCGAAATGGGGATTCCCAACTTGAACAACGCAACACGGCTAAAGTTGGGGCAGACCGGCCTGCTCTGAGCTTTGTCGAGGAGCTGGGTCCTCCAATTCGCCAAACCAAGGAGGGATGAGCAAATCTCCGCTCGCTAGGACGCCGTCCTCATCCAGAAGCCGGATGCTAGCGGCGGCAATCGCAGCTCGGAATGCAAATCGTTACGAAAAGAAACCTCATCGAAACCCCAAAAACGGTCATGGTCCGCCAACTGTCTCCAGCTTCCCTGCCAATTGCCTAAGGGAAGCCCCAGCTCCTCAAACCCTGGATTGACGGCAAATAGTAATTGGCTTGGACCCAAACTATTGTCCGCGTTGAAGACTACTACCAACGCATTCCCCCCAGCGACTTTTAGACGAGCGAAAAATCCCCCCGTCGCTCGATTGTAGTGCCTGAGCAATTGTCCCAGTTCCGAGCGCCGAAAGGCGATCCACGAAGCAACATAATGGCTGGAGGTCCCAAACTCCGCTCGGCGACGAAAATTCAGGGCATTGAGATCGCCACGTTGATAGGTGTTGTTAACCCCTCCTTTGGAATGCAAGAAGTCCTGACCCGCGTGAAGCATGGGTATGCCTATGGAAACCATCATGATCGCGAAAATCATGTGCGCGCGACGGATATCGACTAGCGTCGGGTGGGAGCCATTGAAATGCGCTCTTTCGGTTATCACGTCAATACAGGCCCTGTCGTCGTGCGACTCCGTGTAGTTGACCGTTTGGGCAGGCCAACTGGCATAGTCGTCCGGCGACCCGGAAAGGAAATGGAACAGATCGTCGGACCCCAAATTGCCTAGAACATAGGACTTGACCGACTCGCGGTATCCATCATTCCAAGACGCGTATCCCGTATCCTTTAGCTCTCTACCAATATGGCCTCTAAAGCTCCAGGGCTCGGCAATCAGTATAATGTCCGGACGAATTGCCTTTAATGCCTTCTCAATCTCGACGAGCGTGTCTTTTCCGACCAAGTCCGCTAGATCGAAACGAAAACCATCCACTCCATAGAATTCGACAAATCGTTTCAAACTGTCGATAATGAGTCTCCTACCCATAGGGGTGTCGCATCGAAAATCGTTCCCGCAACCGCTCCAATTCGTCAATCCTCCATTGGGCTCCAAGTGAAAGTAGTAGCGTTTATCGACAAAGAGCAGATGAGCCGGCTTTCCCACATGGTTGTAAACCACATCGATGATCACCGCCATATTGCGCTTGTGGATACTAGCAACCAAGTCGCGAAATTCTTGAATCTGCGTTACCGAGGCAGGATCGGAAGCGTAGGAGGAAGCCGGGGAGAAATAGTTGGCCGTCATGTACCCCCAATGGTATTCCTCTGGAGATTGACTATCATTTTCTTGGATTGGCTGAAGCTCTAGAGCGTTGATTCCCAAGGTCGCTGGATAGAAATCCCGGGAATCAACCGATTCTCGCAAATCCTTGAACCCCAGGGGGCCTTGTATATCCCTCGCCCCAGCCACGAGGTCGCGCGTGTGGGCTTCCAGAATAACCAAATCTTGCCATGCTGGGGGTTTGAAGGGCTTGATCGGCGGGAAGCGCTTGTCATTGACTACGACCCCCGGCCCCTCACGCCCAAGACAGGCCTTCGCATAGGGATCCAAAATGCGGAAGTCCTTATCGAATGCGCTGGATTCGCCGTCGGGCCCGTCCAGCCTGAACCAATAGTACGCCCCTTCCAGATTTTCTCGTATCGTCGTTTCCCATACGTAATCCTCCGATGGACTCATCAGTATCCAATCAATATTTTCCCTGGAGCCACCCTTCGCCAATCCAAGCTTAACCCACTTCGCCCTCGGAGCAAATAGCCTAAATGTGGTCACGCCGTTCTCCACGATCGCCCCTAAGGCTTTATCGGATTGCAAGCTCAGCAAATAGGGGCCTGGATCCAGTCGCGCTCGACGCAACTTTGTCCTGCCATGGTAGATCAGAGTATGCGTCTCCGATAGATCGAACCGCTTTTCGATCTCGAAACGGAAGCGGTGTCGTCCACTTTGCTTTTTCGAGAACACGTAGTTGCTGTTCCCCATCCCATCGTCGGCAATGTTGGGAGCCTCATCATCGACCACCAGCCATCGATAATTTCCCGTCACGAACTTGAATGCAAGATCGTCTGACGACCCCATCTTCTCTAAAGGGATTTGAAGCGACAGAATCGACCTTGAGCCAGTCCGAACCGGCTCTAAGCGCCACTCCCGCTTGCCAACGCCTTCCTGCCAGCCATTGAAGGGACCCACTAGGAATACGTCGTTTTGACCGTATCTAAAATCCGGGTACTCCTCCCGAGATAAAACGAAAACCGCATTACCGGCATCGTCGATATGATAGCGGCTCTCCAGGGCGAAATCGATCGCTGGAAGGCGCTGGATATCCAGATCCCGGACAGATTTCGTTTCCAGGCTAATCCTCGGAAGCTGCCCGGCCTTCCAATCATAGTTGAGCTCTATTACCCCCCCATTAGGCGAATCCATGAAGGCTTTGGCGATGCGATGCGACTCGTGAGTGGTCATGATTCCGACGACACCACAATGTCAAATTGCCTGCCTTTACAAGCTAGAACGGAAGCGGCCTTTCGCTCATAAATGGAGTCAGATATCCCGGAGACTTGCTGAAATCGCCAAACTCGGAGATTAGCCTTCTCGTCCATCAAATCGACAATTTTCTCGACAGTCATCAGGCAGGGCTGAAAAAAGACCGGAACATCCATCAGGCTATTCATAGCACTTGCCTCAGTGACGACTAGTCGCAACCCTCATCAATCTGTTTCGCCATTCTGGGCTCGCTCAGACCATGGCGTGTCGCGAATGAACGGTCTACCGAGAATCTCCATCGTCACTCCTTCATACAACCAGGGAAGGTATCTGGCGGCTACTCTGCAGAGTCTCGTAGATCAGGAATACCCGAATCTCGAGGTGATTATTCAAGATGGCGGCTCAACGGACGCCTCCCAAGAAACCGCCAGACAATTCGTCAACGACCATTCAAATATTTTTAAGCTCCATATTGAGGACGACCAAGGCCAAGCCGACGCCATCAATCGAGGCTTTCGAAGATCCTCCGGGGAAATAATGGGCTTCCTCAATTCCGATGACTTGCTGGAGAAAGGTTGCCTGAAGCGAGTGGCTTTGGAAATCAATCCGGATCGGCAGCGCTACATCGTGTTCGGCCGCAGTTGCTTTTTTGGAAGCGACGCATCGAAGCAAGGCGAAGAGCATGCCTGGGTCTACCGAAGCCATTTCGATCAGCTCGCCTTTTGGAAACGCGGATACAACCAGATTCCTCAGCCTTCCACGTTTTGGCATCGAAGCGTTTGGGAAACCTGCGGAGAATTGGATACGACAATCGAGCACGCGGTCGACTATGACCTCTTTTGCCGATTCAGTGCACGATATCGCTTTCATCCGATTCCAGAAATTTGGAGTCACTATCGACTGCACAGCGAATCCAAATCCGTAATCAAAAGCCATTCTTCTTTGATGCGGGATTGCGAAGAGATCAGCCGACGCTACTGGGGCTCCTGGGCATCTCCCCTACGCTGGCGCTGCCAGACCTCCCATTGGCTTCACCACCGCAGCAGCCGGCCTGAATCGTTGGATTCACTTCGCCGGGCCGAATCCGCATTGATGAACAGGCGCTACAGCGCGGCATGGCTGAGAGGCATCATCGCCATTTGCAAAGCGCCGACTAGGGTAGGATCGCGTTTGCTCTTTCCTCTCGCGGCAACAAGGGGATGGAAATCCTTGGCCCGAAAATTCAGTATCAAAGAGAATGATCCAGAAACTCTCTGTCCAAACCGATGGATAGGCCCCTACTACGAAACGCGCCTAAATGTTTCCCCAGCTAGCAAATGGATTCGGGCGACGATCGAACTACCGGAATCGCTAAATCAGCGGGGAGTCCACATCAGTCTGAGCTTCCAAGGCTCAACCTTTTCCGACTGGAGCTCCGACGGGGCAACCATGCGAATCGCAGCTCCCCTCCGATCAACCGATTCTGCAGAAATTACCGTTGTCCTCCGCTGCGATCGCTACTTCGTTCCCGCCCTAGCCGGCGAAAGCCAAGATACGCGAATCCTGTCAGCTCGGCTCCTGTCCCTCCAGGCCGCACGCTAAACTCCAGGTTTCGCCGAAAAACATCCAAGCTTGCGACTCCGGCCAGAGTATATCCAGATTGGCAGCATATGGGCGAGAAGATCCTATTGGCGATGTCAGGCGGCGTAGATAGCAGCGTGGCCGCGCTTCGCTTGCAACAGCAGGGCTACCAAATCGAGGGAGCCTACATGAAGAACTGGATCAACGAAGAGGAAATCCTCGGCGACTGCCCCTGGCAACAGGACATCGAGGACGCCAGCGCCGTCGCGGCAAAACTCGGAATCCCATTTCGCGTCGTCAACCTTATGGACGACTACCGCTCGAGGATCGTTGACTACCTCCTAGCTGGCTACCAATCTGGAATCACCCCCAACCCGGACGTTATGTGCAACCGGGAAATTAAATTTGGCGTCTTTCTCGACTATGCGATCGATCATGCCTTCGACTCGGTCGCCACCGGACACTACGCTCGCCTCGAACGTTCGTCTGGAGAGCCCGTTCTCCTCGAAGGGAAAGACAAGAACAAAGACCAAACTTATTTTCTGGCCATGATGCGCCGGGATCAGGTCCAACGAGCGCGTTTCCCCATAGGCGATCTCACCAAGCCGGAACTACGGTACCTGGCTCGTAAGGCGGAATTGCCCAACGCATCCAAAAAAGATAGCCAGGGAATTTGCTTCATCGGTAACATCAAGATGCAGGACTTCCTTCGCGAATACGTTCCCAACGACCCTGGCCCTATTCTCAAGGCCGATGACGAGACCATCCTCGGAAAGCACCAAGGGCTTCACTACTTCACTATCGGTCAACGGAAAGGGATCGGCGTTCCCTCCAACCGCGATCATCAGAATTACGTTGTCGTCGGGAAAGATCCCAGCCGCAAAGCTCTCATAGTCGCTTTCGAATCCCTCAACGCCCCAGGCCTTTACGCCGCAAGTTGTCAGGTTTCCAATTTAAGTTTTATCGCGGATCCAATCAAAGAGGAGAGAACCATCGAAGTTAAAACGCGCTATCGCGATCCCAGGATACCGGCAACTTACAAGCCAATCGGTGATCAGTCTGCGGAAATTTCTTTTCGGGAACCGCAGAGAGCGCTCGCCCTGGGCCAAGTACTGGCTTTCTACGAAGGCGAACGTTTGCTCGGAGGGGGAATCTACTCCCGTGTCGACTCGAAAGTCGCCATCGAATCGCGATGAAACAGGAACGCGAGAGTAACGGCTTCGAAGATCCCGCTCTTCTTCTCAGCCTCTATCGAATCAGCCAGGCAGGCAGCACTGCCTTCAATGTCCGCGAAGCCTATAAGGCGGTCATGGAAGCCATTCAGCGCCTGTTTCAGCCGTCTTCAGCTTCCATTGCTTTGATCAGCCCGGACACGGGTCTCTTGGAAGTCGAGTACGCTCTTGGGTATCCATCGAACTTGGACGATTACGCGCTACATCTGGGTAAGGGCATATCGGGACGGGTAGCCTTCAGAGGCAAACCCATGCTCGTAAAGGACGTCAAGACGAGTCCCTACTATGTTAAGCTACTAGATGAGGTGCGCTGCAAAATGGCCGTGCCTCTTTTTTCTGAAGGGCAAATAATTGGGGTAATCAGTGTCGAATCCAAGGAGGTTGGCCAATACGAGAAGAGGGATATGGAACGACTGCGAACCATAGCGGATGAAGCGGTTCGCTCGCTCCAATGCGTATGGCGCCAAAGGGGGCTTGAAAATCAATCTGAACAACTCAACGCCTTAATCGAGGTGGGGCAAAAAGTAGTATCTAATTTAGAATTACAGAGCCTTTGGGATAGCATAACGGAGGCGGCCCTCGACTTGACGGGGGCTCGGATGACCACCCTTCAGCTTTACGACCCAAAACAGGGCCTCGTCACTATGGAGGCAGCGAGGCCCCCATTGCAGGAGTTTCAGTCGCGCGTAGAAACTTTGCGAATCGAGGAAAGCATGAGCGCCTCCGCCATTCAGACGCGCAAGCAAATCGAATTCCCCAATATCACTACGCCCGAATATCTGGACCTTCTGGATACGCCCCAGCATGAGGATGTCGTCTCTTGCCTTTCGACCCCCATGATTTACGAAGGAGACGTCATCGGCGTGATCAATATTTTCACCCACGTTAGCCACCGTTTTCCCAACGATGAAAAGCGGCTATTGCAAGCCTTTGCGTCTCTTTCAGCAGCAGCCGCTCAAAATGCCAACCTCTACGCTCGGGTTTTCAATAGCGAAGATCTGCTGCGGAAGAGCGAACGGTTAACGACTCTCGGGCTCCTCTCTGCAGAGATCGCCCACGAAATTCGCAACCCGCTCACCGTAATCAAGCTGCTCTTCGGCTCCCTTGGCTTGCAGTACGACAGCAAGGATCCGCGCCACAAGGACACGCAAATCATTGGAGAGAAAATAAATCAACTAGAGGAAATCGTTTCTCGCGTCCTCACTTTCGGCAAGAACCGGGAAGACTTGTACGCCAACTGCTCCATCGACGACTTGATTGGCGATACTTTGCTTCTGGTTCGGCTGAAGATGAGCCAGCAGCGAATCGAACTGCGCCACCAAAAATTGGAGCAACCCTTGGAGATCTACGGCAATAAAGGCCAACTTCAACAGGTTTTTCTCAACCTCATTCTGAACGCCTCAGAAGCAATGCCAAACGGCGGCTCCTTGACAATTTCAACAAAAATTGAAGGCGTATCCGAAAATCAGCGACTGGCTATCTACTTCAAAGACACCGGTTCCGGCATACCGGAATCAATCCAAGACCGCATTTTCGACTCCTTCCTTACCGACAAGCCAGAGGGCACCGGCCTCGGACTGTCCATCGTCAAAAGAATCCTGCGCTCCCACCGAGGCGATATATCCGTCGCAGAATCGAGCGAACAGGGGACTACCCTCCGAATCGAACTGCCAATCGAGACCGACGAAATCTAGGGATACCGACTGCCAAAGGCATAGCCGAACCCAGTTCAGCTCCCCGTGAAAAATAAGGTAGAGCCCATAAGTAATAACCCCCGGGTCAAGCTCCGAGGCATTCTAAGAGGCAGGCAGGATCGGCTCGATCCTCCGATTTCCGCAGATGGAAGACCTAGGTAGTCCTCCCTAAACTAAGAGTCCAGCCCGACTTAGCTTTCGAGTTCGACGTTCCAGTAGGCCACATCGATAAAATGCCGCCACTCTTTGTGCTTTTTCCCCCGGGCAGCGATGCTGATAACCGGTCGCCACTGCGGCTTCGACGGCTTGCGGGCCAATCGCATGCCAGCCTCATGGGGCAACCGATTTGCCTTGCGGGAATTGCACTTGATGCACGAGCAAACTATATTTTCCCAGGTCGTCTTTCCCCCATAGTGCCGGGGAATCACGTGATCTAAATTCAAGTCTTCCGACGACATCTTCTTGTCGCAATACTGGCAACGATACTTGTCCCGATCGAAGACGTTCTTCCGGGTCAGCTTGAGCTCTTTCTTCGGCATCTTGTCGAATATGGATAGAAGGATGATCTTCGGCACGCGAATCGGATGCCGGACCGTGCGCACCAATTCCATTTCGGCGACTGGCGGATTGTAGCGGGAAAAGTCTACCCAATCCATCATATCGAAAATCCGGAAATCCTCTTCCTCGGCGTAAACCACGCTCGCATGCCCCGTCGCCAAAAGCGAGAAAGCCCGCTTGGCCGATATGACATTCACGGCCTGCCAGAGCCGATTCAGAACGAGTACAGGTTCTGTAAGGGCAGCCTCCATGATTCCATCGTTCTATGGTCCCGCTCGCCCCTGTCAAGCGGGACCGCTATCAATCCCCTGTAAATCCGGAGTTTCCCTGCAACGAAATTGTAACAACGGAACAGATACAGTCTCAAAGATCAGCAGTCCTCTCCGCGAACGGCCTGTTGGCGTCGGCTCGACGATACGAACCAGGGATGAGCAGCTCGTCGTAGCCTGTAGGAGCGGTTTCATCCCGCTATTTCGATGCGGGCCGGTCTACAACTATCGCGGAGCAAACTCGCTCCCACGCACAAAATCGAAATCCGATATCATCTGTTCATCAGAGACTCTCTAGGCAACCTCGTTGGGCTGGTCCGAGGGTAGACAGACAGCCGCAGCTGCTCGGGACCCTTTTAATCCGCATCGTAAACCTGGACCTTCGCCCAATTCTCCTTGTTGTTGGCGATAAAATCGTCGTGCAAGGGATGGGTCTGGTAAACATCGTGATCCGCAATTGAGTCAAAGACGACCGTCAAGCAGAGATCGAAATCACGGACGCTTACCGGGCGAACCTCCGTATCCGCAGGGCTCCCTACATAGAGAGCCTTAACCGTTTCGATCTTGCCCAGCAAGTTGCGAGCGTCATCCGCGCAAGATTGGATGTCCGCCTCTGAAGACGCTTCCGTGAAGTTGAAAAATACTGTGTGTACTAGCATGGAAATAGGATTTACTTTGATTGGTTAGGACATCTATCTACCTACCGATTTGCTCGAACCGATCGAGGACAGGATCAATACGCTCGCGGCTAGCCTTGTAAAGCTTTTGGTTTTGTGGAGCCACGCCACGCAGAAATTGAAGCGTTTCCCGCTTTTCAGCGATCTCGGTTCGAGCCATCTCCAATACGTATCCCGATAATTTGCCGGACTTCACGATTCGCTCCATCTCGGCAATCTCTTTTTCCAGACTGGCAGCGCTCACCTCCTCATTGGAAAAATCTCTGGCGAGCATGAGCTTGACCAAAGTCGCCACAAAGGCCGCTGCCGGAGAGTCGATACGGCTCCAAACCTCAAAGGCCCGAATTGCCGGCAGAGGGCTATCGCTTTCATCAGCCGCTACCCATTGATCCACGTTGGATAGCGTCCATTCCAGGACCACTTCAGCTTCGGAAACAAACCGATAGACCTCTGATCGACTGACTGGCTGCTGCATCAAAGCCTCGATGACTTCCTCGACGGCTCCAGCCTGCTCTATCAAGGACTCGCCGGCAATCGATTCCGCGCTGGCGCTCGCGCCAAACAAAACCGTAGACACTGCCCATCCGACCGCCAGCCAAAACGTCCAAAACCGGCGCCGGACGCTCATCGCAGCAGATGAACCTTGCCGCTCCCCTTGACAACGCTTCCTATCCTCATCGCCCGGCAGCCATGGGAACGGCTCTCTTCAAGAATGGCCTCAGCCTTTTCCGCATCGACGCAAAGCGTCATCCCAATTCCCATATTGAACACTTCGTACATTTCTTCGAAATCGATCCTGCCAGCTTCCTCTATCAATTTGAATATGGGAAGCGGGGTCCAAGCGCCCGTATTAATTTCGACATCCACGGAATCGGGAAGGATACGCGGGATATTGCCGCAAAAACCCCCACCGGTGATATGGGCTATGCCGAACAAAGCATTGCCTTTGCGGAATTTCGATGATCGGCCCGTATTGAATTTATTGATAAGAGCCTGAATCAACGGCGCGTAGTTCGTATGCGGGGCCTGCAAGGCTTTGAAAACGCTTTGCCGCGATCCGGGAACCTTATCTAAACCTTTCAGCTTGGCTTTATCGAAGACCACTTTCCGGGCTAGCGTGTAGCCATTGGTATGCAAGCCATTGGAGGGCAAGCCGATCACCACATCGCCCGCGCGAATGGTAGAGCCCGAGAGCATTCGCTTCTTTTCCACGATGCCGACAATCACCCCCGCAATATCGTATTCGCCCGGCTGATAAAATCCTGGCAGCTGGGCGGTCTCCCCACCGATCAACGCGCAGTTAGCCGCCGCGCAGGCGTCCTTCATTCCGGAGAGCAATTGCTTGAAGACCTTGGGTTCCAGCTTGTCCATTCCCAGGTAGTCGAGGAAGAAGAGCGGCTCTGCCCCTATCACCGAAATATCGTCAATGCAGTGATTAACAATATCCATGCCCACGCTCTTGTGCTGCCCCGAATCGAAAGCTAACTTGAGCTTTGTCCCCACTCCGTCAATACTGCTCACCAGCACGGGTTCCTTGTACTTCGACTTGGACAGGTCGAACAGGCCTCCGAAACCGCCGACGGCTCCGAGTACTTCAGGCCGAGAGGCCCCTCGCAACGATTTTTTCAAATCGCCTTTAACGCGATCGCCTAAATCGATATCCACGCCCGCTTGGGCATAGGCTTTGGTCTTCTTTTTAGCTGGCATTGATTTTCGGTAGAATAGTCTGAAGGTGGATATTCGCTATAGTGTTGCGAATGTTCGAGCTAGCGGCTCTTTCGTATTTGCGAACCGGCCTCACTAGTAGCTGCGTCCATCCGAGTTCTGGTAGTAGTTGACGAACGCTTGATTGACCACGCGATAGCCTCCAGGGGTGGGAAAGTCTCCAGTGAAATACCAATCGCCTTGATGGTCCGGCAGAGCTTTACGCAACCCTTCTACTGTTTGATAGATAACGGAAACCTCGCCTTCCCATCCCTGATCGTGGGGATAGACGATTTCGGATATCTTTCGCGATATCTGCTCGTCGGTAAATGGGGCATAGATCTCTTTCACATAGTTGATCTTTCCGACGCTTCCCGACCTTAGGCTGTCCACGCACTTTCGATACACTTCTCGTAGCGTGTCGCTTTTGCCCACTTCCTTTAGCAAGGCGACCGCCGCCTCGAAGGCGATAAATTTCCCCAATTGCGACATGTCGATGCCATAGCAATCCGGATACCTGATCTGAGGCGCGGTGGATGCGATGACGATTTTCTTCGGATTGAGGCTGGCGAGAATTTTGAGAATCGATTTTCTCAACGTCGTCCCGCGAACAATAGAATCGTCAATACAAACCAGATTGTCGTCGCTTCGGACTAGCCCATAAGTAACGTCGTAAACGTGCGTCGCCATTTCATTACGCGAATCTTCCGTGGAAATGAAGGTGCGCAGCTTTTGGTCCTTGTGGGCGATCTTTTCGCCTCGCGGCCAATTGCTCATTATCAGGTCGTCCAGCAATTCCTCGCCAAGCTCCCCATTCTCCTGAGCCTCAAAGATCGTTCGCTTCACGCGTTCACGGCGTTCCAGGCGCAACTGCTCCAAAAGTCCGAAATAGCCCACTTCCGCAGTGTTGGGAATGAAGCTGATTACCGTCCTTTCCAGATCGTCATCGATTTCCTTCATTACCTGTTTGGTTAACTGGGCTCCTAAAGCTTTCCGTTCCCTGTAGATATCCGCGTCGTTCCCTCGAGAAAAGTATATCCGCTCGAATGAACACTGAGCCCGTTTCTTGGCAGGTTCGACAAACTGTTCGCGAATGACCTCCCCACTCTTTTTCACCACCACGATGTGGCCAGGCAGCACCTCTTCGATATCCTCGATCTTCTTATTGAAAATCGTCATAAGCGGAGCCCTTTCTGACGCCGCCGCGAAGACCTCGTCGTCCTCGAAATAGAAAAGCGGGCGAATCCCTGACGGATCCCTCAGGGCGAAATTGTCTCCATTCCCGATAGCACCGATCAGAGCATAGCCGCCATCCCAGTTTTCCGCAGCCCGGCGGAACACTTTCACCAGATCGATATCCTTGAGAATCCGTTCGGAGATATCCGCTGTATCGTAGCTCTCATCCCGAAGGTAGCGATACAAGTTATCATGAGCCTCGTCCAAATGAAAGCCGACTTTCTCCAAAAGCGCCTGCGTATCGGTAGCGAATATCGGATGCTGCCCCATGGAAATCAGGCTCTCATTCAACTCCTGGGTGTTGGTCATGTTAAAGTTGCCCGCCAACATCAGGTTTTTCGTAGGCCAGCTGCTACGACGGAAAAACGGGTGGCAAACGCTTAAGGAATAGCCTCCCGAGGTGCCATAGCGCAAATGCCCCATGTAATACTCGGCGCAAAAATCGAATTTGGACTTAATCGAGGGCACATAGTCTGGCAGGATGTCTCCGTTACGCTGCAGTTTCTTGTACTGCTTGAGCGTGTTCTTGAAAATCCGATCCAAGGCATTGCTTTTGACGCTCCGTTCGCGGAACATGTAGGGCTCGCCCGGCGGCATGTCGAACTTGATGGATGCCACCCCAGCCCCATCCTGGCCGCGGTTCCGCTGTTTTTCCATCAGGAGGAACAGCTTATAGAAGCCATATAACGCCGTTCCGTACTTCTCGGAAAAGTACTCCAAAGGCTTTTTCAGCCGGACTTGGGCGACGCCGCATTCGTGTTTAATCAGCTCACTCATCTGCTCTACCTCAACCGATGGTTCTGATCCGCTGTAAGTCTTGCCCGATCCCCACTATAATCAAACCGTTATCCATTGCTCGCTAGAAATAGATAAACCGCCACAACTAGCTGGCGGTTTTCGTCGCGATTCGAGAGCTTTCTCCCCCCACTTTTAGCGGCTGGCCCTGCGTCAGGCCCGGTGCCAATGAATATTGATGGGTGATTGATTCGAGTGAGAAGATGTTCACGTAGACGCCTCAGATCGATGTGTTATACCAAATGCAAAAAGGTTTGATAAGATGGCGGGAATCGAGAGGGGTCTGGGCCAGGCGGCTTGTTCCCAAGCGTGCTTGTAGCACGGTGGGAACAAATAACGCAGCCCAAGCCCCTACCGAACCCGTCCAAGGATGCGGCTCTGGCGGGAGTTCACGGCGTTGGCGATTCGCATAGGACACCTGTGTCGCAAGCGACACGCCGCCTAGTGCTGCTCCCGCTAATGCCTGCACCATTTTAATCAAACCTTTGTGCATGTGATGTTTGTTTAGCACAACATCCCTACGGGAATTTCTGAGCCTCTGGCAACAAATCATTGCCCTTTTTTCAATTGAATTCGCCAAACAACCTTCTTGGCCCTGCAAAGACGCGAAATCGAGCTCGCTCCTATTAAAAATGCTTCCCCAATCCGACTACTGGCCCATCGTGGAATCGTGGACTCACCCATTGCCATCGACGACATCCCGCAACTTCCTTCACCAGAAAGGCCAATGGATTGGCGTGATCTTAATCGCTTTAAGGCCGATAACCGCAGTTCAGATTTTTACGCTACCTGCCTCGAGTACGCTCAATGCCTTTGGCGACAACGCTTGCCCGCTCGAGCTATCCTATGCCTCGACCGGGCTTGGGGGGCTGACCTCCAAGGCTCCGAACCCATTTTAAAAACCTGGCCCCTTCCCTACCAAGCCCTCGTCGACATTCTCAGAAAGGCTCCCGAGGAATGCTTCCTGGGCAACCCGCGTGTCCACTTCCAACACTATGCCGATCGACTGGGCCCGCCACGCGAACCGCAGCGCAGGTGGCGCTCCTGGGCCTGCTGGGCCCTTTCCTGTCTAGCCCTTCCCGACTTTCCGGGAGACCCCAAACACCAAGTCGAGTTGCCCTCCCTGGAAACAATCGAAAGACAACTCGAAAACCATGGCCACCCCGGCGAAGCCGCTTTGTGGCAAACCGTCCTCAGGCAAATCCAACCCCGCCGCAACAACCTCCCGCAATACTAGCGCTCTGCTCGACAATTATCGCCCAGATTTCCCAACCAGGATCGCGGGCGGCCCGCCCGCATATTCACCATTCACTACTCGCGAATCGCTATTCTCTAAAACTCCCTCAGCGTTCCGCCAAATCTTCGGGTCAGCCGCTCTAAACCGCGACGATCCTTATCCCTGAGCTCAAAGCCAATGACATGAATGCGAGTTCTCGCCCCTAACCGCCGCAGATTTCGATCAATTGAGCCAATTAGAACTTCGTAGGGAATTTCCGGATATTTGTAGGAGCCATCCACTTTCACCCGCTTGTTGAGCACCCCATCCGTCACCAAGAAAATTAGATCCGGCTCCATGTCTACGGATAGCTGTAAACCGCCTTCATGACCGAGTTGCGATTCGTCCGTGACTTCGGGATTGCCACGCATCTCCTTGCGCGTCCAATCAGTAGCCGCTTCCTTGTTTGGCTTGATAGCTGGAGCCAGGTAGGGAGCGAAGCGACGGGCTCCTTGGCTGAACTGGACGATTCCGAATAGCGTGCCCCCATCCAGGCCTTCAATCAGAGAAACTACCTCTTCGTGTATCTTTTCAATCGATACACCTTGATTTCTCGCTTTTCGGACCACTGACGCGGATGTATTGACCACAATAACGATCCGTCGACCGGTATCCTGCACGCCGAAAAAGGCGGCCGCGGAGGAAGCGCCCTTCCCCTGCAGGCTTCCGCCCAGTAAACCGGATTGCTCTAGAAGAGCTCCCGCATCCTCAACGATGTCCAAATCGCCCGCATCCAAAGAAAAGGCGTCGATCGGGAGATCAGGCATCGGGGGCATATCGCCACGGACCGCGGACTCAACCGACAATCGCTGCATTGGTCGCAAGCGTTGCATCCGCTTCATGAATCGATCTCTTCGTTCCACCGCTTTGAAATCGTCTTTCCTGACCGAGACGCTAGCGTTTCCTTCGAACTTCGGCGGTTCCTTCTCTGGCTCGTCCAATACAATCACGAATACCGTCAAAGTCAGCAGGATGCACTGGACAATCAGGGCGAAGAAAAGCGTTCCCTTTTTTACGCCAGGACCTCGGCTACGAGGCCATACTATCGGGGTAGATCGAGCCATGGAGTGTTGGATTCCAATTTCACGCTAGCTGACATCGCTCCTCCGTCAATCCCGTAAACTCAAGGAGGCCCCACCCATTGAATCCGACGCGGAGGGCTGGCGCTTACCCCATGCCGCATCGGTGTCAACTTAGGAGCTTCCTACAACAAATGGTCGGAGGATTTTACCGCCCGCTACTCGAATCCCATGGCTTCGGCGGCGAGCTGCTTAAGCAACGTTGTCGACGATCGCAAAATCTTTTGAGCCGGCAAATCAACCAAAGACTCCGCAACCCGATATTCCTCAGCGGCCATCAAATTGACGGACAGTAGTTTCGATGGGCCCTTGTAAACCTCGACCCTGACCGGTACCTCGCCTCGCTTCAAAACGCTGTCGAGCTCAGGCACGCGCAATCCGCCAGAGCCAAAAAGCCAAGATTCTCCCAATGCTCCCCAGTTCACGCAGTAGTCCTTGCTGAAATACATGTCGTAGCGCATGCCTTCTTCGCCGTAATAACGGCTCCGCATCGCCCGGAAATTTCGCAGGGCGAAAGGGCCATCGACGACTGGCTTCTGCAAATCCACTGGCGCCCCGGACAGAGCCAAGGCTCGAAACGCCATTCCCAGCAAAATACGGTCGTATCCTTTAAACTGGTACGCATCGAGATCATTCCCATAGATGATGAAGTCGTCGCTGTCATGCCGGAAGAGGGCTGAACTCACTCCTGGCGGGGCATTGTTAGCAAACACATCGGCCATATCCAAAGAGGGAATACTGAGCCGCTCTGCCGTCGCCACAATATCCACTTGCTCGCGTTCAATAGCCTTCCCTGAACGTGGTGAATAGCGCGACACCACATAGCGCAAGGAACCCTCGAAAAAGCCCTCGTTCAATTGCGAACGATACTCCGCTCCCGATAGTGACGATCCCCAAACGAGACCTAGCCAAAAAATCGCAACTCCTTTCACTAATTCCATTTTCACCCAATCAGAAAACTCCTCCGGAGCGGAATTGCAATTCTCCTCCGATCCCCTTCCATGCCGCGAATTACATCGAATCCATGGCAAAAAGCAAAAAGTCCAATCGCCGCGGCGAGTCCGGCAATGTTATCGCCGCCCTCGCCAGCTTCTTCATTCCCGGCCTCGGCCAACTCGTGCAAGGACGGCTTCTCTGGGCAGCCTTCTTCTTCATAGCCAACGCCGCCCTCTACTTTTCCAGCCCGCTTTTGCTGATCACGCTGCCCTTCGCTCTCATCGCCCACCTATGAGCCATCATCAACGCGGCAACGTTCAATCCGGGTTAAGCGAGCTAGGAGAGTGTCTAATCTGTCGCTCTCCATATTTTAGTTGGTAGGGCTGACTATCCCTAGTCAGCCGAGTTAGGAGCTGTTTGCCTGCATGGCTGACTACGGACAGCCCTCTCAGTTTCTACAAAGCCTCCGCCAATTGTTCATTGTTTTCGGGAAATGGTATTAGGAATCAGCTCCAATGAAAAAATCTCGATTCGAGCCAATTCGTGAAATTTGTGGGTAGTGCACAGCCATCCCTCACAAATACCTCTCCGGCTTCCGATTGAAATCTGCCGACTTTCCCAACGGGATGCTCAAACTATTCCATTTCGGGCCCGCGATGCGCTGAGCTAGATAGACGATTTGTCCAACGTGATACGCATAGTGCGTCAACTGACCCGTAATTGCCTGCAACACCGACAGCCCTTCTCCTCGAATGGTCACTGTCCGCGATAAATCTCCCGGCTCCAACTCGGACAGGGTCGCGAACAAAATCTCCCAAGCGTGATCCCAATTCGCCTTCAAACCGGCATAGCTATCCGTCGCTCGGATAGTGAATGCTGCCCAATTCAGTAACGAATCAATCTTAGAACTATCCGGCCCGACCCAAACAAAGCTAGGGATTGGGCAAGGCGCTCCATCCAGCGCGCGAGCCGCGCGCGATCCCGGGATAATCTGCGCAATACTTCCGCGAAAGAGCCCCGAGACACCCCCCACTTGGATCTATTCCTTCATCCGACTCCGCAGCTCCTTACGGACGCATCTATCTAGGTAGCTGAAGCATTGCTCTATTTCGCTTTGCTCAGATTTACGGGTATGGCCTTTAACTTTGAATACATCGAACCCGTACTCGTCTACGGATTGGAAATACTGCTGGTAAAGCTGCACCAGCTTCAACCGCTCTCCCTTTCCATTCTGGAAACTCGCCTTCTCCAACCGATCTCTGCGTTCCTGTAGGCCGACGATATTTTGCGAATCAGTGAAAACCGTCGCCTTCCTAGCCGCTCGCTTACATTCATCCAAAGCCCACAACAACGTCTTCAACTCCAGCTCTGTGGAGGTTGCCCCCTCGAATCGCTTTAGACGAATCGTTTCCGGCAAACTTTCTATCGACCGATCGACATTCTGAAGAAAAAGATACCCGCCTATCCCAAAGCCAGCTTGGCTAGATACGCTACAATCGGTCAGTAAATACATTTGGGAATACTGCAAAGAGGCCTTTCCATCGAGCAAGGTGTCATAGATCTAGTTTGATCGACTATGATTCATATTTCAGAGTACTTTGGTCCGCCGCAACCCCGCAGTCGCGAAACAGAGACCTCTACCCCAAGATCGTAATGCTTAAGAGAAGGACTGAGGCGTTAAGTTCGTCGAAATATCACTCCCCGCAGCGAATCCCTTCTAGGATACTGAAAAGCGATTCGATATATATCCCTACGCTACATTCATTGGAGCCTTCGTTGCGGGATGACATTCACGATCGAATCGATTGAAGAAAACATATCCTTTTTCTTTATCCAAACGAGCAATCCGGCGAACGCTGTTAGGAAATAGGTATCGTAGGGCTGGGCATCAGGAAATACACAATTCATGAGTGTGAAGTGAAAAATGCTTACAAGAGGATGCTGCCTCCCGTTTTATTGAACAGGGCTGTCGCGATCACGCTAATAGCTAAACATCCAAAGAAGAAAGCCGTAAACGACCATTCGCTCTGCTGAGTGCCGCTCAACGAGAAGGCCGGCAAATGCCAAAATCCCCAAATAAACCCGAAGACTTGGGCCGACCAAAATGGGGCGAACTTTCTCTGCAGCAGAGGCGCGGCAAAGCCTCTCCATCCGAATTCTTCGATCGGGCCTTTGATCGCTGCTAAAGCCGTGGCCACCAGCAGGGCGGAGAAGCTCTCAAAAATAAAGGCTTGTCTGCTAAGCGTTCCGCTAAACGCTGCCCCTACGGTAAAAATCAATGGAACGCCGATCAGCAGAAACAGGTACCAATTAAACGTCGTTCGCCAAATCAGGGCTCGGGTCAGGAATTTCTTTATTCCTTAGTTACCCTCCAATCCAAAAATGAGGAGCAACGCTGAAACTGCGGGGGTGTAGACAGCTACAAAGAACAGTGGATGAGTCCCGCTTAGCGGGCTAAACATTCCGTTCATTCCATCCGGCAGAAAGAGGTAAAGCCCGACAATTCCCCAAGCGATTCCAAACGTAATCACGAGAAACGGGAACAGCATCCAAAAGGTCACGGCATCTGGTCAGGTAGATTCGGGCATTTCGTTTTGTCCTTTCCTGGTGAATTCGGATTTTCCAGAGCCGCAATTTGTCGAGCAGAGCTATTGTGTTCTCAGTTTTGCCTGATAGAAAGTTCATTTGCTCACTTGAGTCGGTAGCGAGGCTCGCTCGGAATTTCAACGCCCTACGAACTGATTCGTCTAGACCTAGCGCGGACTTACTCATTCTGAAATTGTAACGCTGCAGCGACGAGGCGTCAAAGCACCATTCGCCTCACAGATCCATGAAATCAAATTTTTGCCGCGAATTGCGACAACAGGATATAGTCTCGTTCAGATAGGCGCAAGGTTTTGGGGAGAACCTGCAAACATCACCCGCAGGCTGATCGATACCATGAGGATTGCAAGAATATCAAAAACAGGATAACTCTACCGACCGTTCGCGCCAACTCGGCAGCAGCGATCTCCGCCCAAACATTCTCCATGCGTGTCAACAGTTGACTCCAGTTTTCCTTGAACGTCGAGTGTCCAGTATGGATAGTCTCCCTCGAACAGTTACCAGGTGATGAAGAAGGGCGTTAATTTCAATTTCTCTAAGTCGCTGTCGCGACGCACATTTATCAAAGGAGCCGGAGCTGCCATGGCATTGCCTTGGCTGGAAGCCATGAACCCGGCTTTCGCCTCGTCGGTGGCCCAGCAGCCCCCTCGACGCTTCGTAGCCGTTACTCTGGCCCTCGGACTTCATGGGCCAAATCTGAACCCTACTGAACCGGGTCGCAACTACACGCCGTCACTGTATCTCTCCGAAGTCAATGATCTGCTCGACGATATGACAGTTGTAACGGGTTCCTCCCACCCCGGCGTGAGCGGCGGGCACCAAGCAGAGGGAAGCATCCTGACGGCAGCTCCCTATTCGCGGAGCGCGGCCTTTAAGAACTCGATTTCGATAGACCAGTACTTGGCCAAGCATCAAGGCCACCACACCCGTTTCCCTTCACTGGTCCTCGATGTCAATGGCACGACCAGTTCGTCCTACACGGATTCAGGCAGCATGATCCCGGCGGAGATATCTCCCTCTCGCGTTTTCAATCAGCTGTTCATTCCGGATACGCCCGAAGAGCAAGCGCGTCAAGTAGAGCGCCTCAAACAGGGCCGTAGCATCATGGATGTCGTGGCTTCGGACGCCAAACGCATCGAACGCAAATTGGGCAAAGGCGATCGCGAAAAGATGGACCAGTATTTCACTTCCGTTCGCAATTTTGAAAAGCGCTTGGGAGCGGCCCAAGATTGGGCCACTCGTCCCAAGCCTGAGGTGAACGCCGAGCCACCCGTGGACATCGAAAACACCGATGCTATCATCGACCGCAAGAAGCTGATGCTCGATGTCATGTTCCTAGCTCTACAGACCGACTCGACTCGATTCATCACCCTCCACCTAGTTGGAGAAGGTGGGGCCGTACCCATCGATGGCGTGGATGAAGGCTACCATACGCTTAGTCACCATGGACTCGACGAAGACAAGTTGAGGCAGCTCACTCTCGTAGAAACCGGCCTCGTTCGCCGCTGGGGGGATTTCTTGCGTAACTTGAAGGGAGCCGAGGAAGCCAACGGTACCATGCTCGATACCACTAGCGTTCTCATGACATCCAACCTCGGCAATGGCAGTTCCCACGATAACCGGAACATGCCCGTTCTTTTGGCGGGCGGCGGATTCAAGCACGGCCAACACTTGGCCTTCGATAAGGAAAACAACTATCCGTTGCCGAACCTCTTCCTAAGCATTCTTCATCGTCACGGTATCGAAGACGATGGCTTCGCCACCAGCACCGGCACCATGACCGGCTTGGAAATGGCCTAGCAAGACCCGGTATCGTCCCGCCAGCTAATTGCCTATGGCAGCGAAGCCGCAGTCAAAGCTGAAAGGCTCAATTACATTGGAACCACTGATGAACTCCGATGAACACTGACATTTCACTACAGAATTTCCAAATCATCAGTTTATGTCAGTGTTCATCCGTGGTTAGAAAAAGATCTCATCGTTTTGCCGAAACTAGTATGACTCATCCCTTCAAATCCGAGGGTCGCCTTATCCATTAGAATGCTTCGAAAACTTCCTTTATTTTTAATCGCATCCACATTCTCCTGCTTCGCGAAAACGGAGACCGCTTACGAGCTAACCGAATCCATCACTGAATTCTTGGACCTAAATTGCTACGAGTGCCACAACGACGTGGATACCAAGGGCGAGCTCAACCTGGAATCCCTGGCTTTCGATCCGGAGAATCACGCCAATATGGATCTTTGGGCCTACCTCCATGATCGCGTTCGCGATCATGAAATGCCGCCTCCTGAGGATTCACTCGTTGAAGCGGATGAACGGGCAGACTTCGTCGAGGAATTTGAGAATCTCCTGCACGGCGTTTCCCGCGAATATATCGCCAAGGAAGGACGCGTCCGCTCTCGTCGACTGAATCGTATCGAATATGAAAATACGCTTCATGAATTACTGGGAGTCAATATCCCCTTGATCGAGCTACTCCCCGAAGACCAGGCCACGCATGGATTCATCAACATTGCCGAAAGCCAGCAACTCTCTTATCACGTCCTGCAAAAGTATCTCGAAGTCGTCGACGTTATGCTGGACGAAGCCTTCGGCAGAGCTATCGCCCCGCCTCCTGTCGCCAAAGAGCCCCTCCCGATGGAGATGCAGCCTACGGTGATCGAAAACGGGTTCGGCACCATTTTTCACTGGGAGGGCAAAAAGCTCTACCATACCAAGGAAAACAAGACCTATCGTCACACCAACGGCGAGTGGATAGACATGAATTCCCCGCTTGATCTTAAAGCGACCCAAGCGAAGAACGCCGAGATCATGGAGAGCCTAACCAACGGGCCCTTCAAACGCGTCTACGGCCCGAGAGAGCTGGGGGCCGGGAAAGAGCGGATACACAACGAGCGCCAGGGAATCTATCACGATGGCTACGTTTACAGTTTTCCCACGACCCATGGATTTCACGGTCGGATGGCAGGCACAGAGGTGCCCTCCACCGGATGGTATCGCATAAAAGTGCGGGCGAAAGCCTACAACCCTCCAGAAGGTCGCAATGTATGGGGACGCATCTACACGGGCATTCTTAGAGCCAAAGCCCCCGCTACTTACTGGGTGGGCAAATTCGAAGCCACTCGAGAGCTACAAGAGTTCGTATTCGATGCCTGGATTCGCAAGGATCACATCATCGGAATAGCCCCCGTCGATAAAACGATTCCCTGGGTATCGTCTCAGCGCTTTGTCGATTTGGCCATCTTCGAGGATGGCGCTACCGGAATCGCTGTGAAGGGCCTGGAAATCGAACGGATCCATCCGGGTCTCGATACGCCGGAATTGAGGGAACACCTTTTCGGGAAGCTCAAAATCAAAGACGGAGACCTGTCTAGCAATCAACCCGAGCGCGACCTGAGCCATCTGCTAAACAGATTTGCCGAGCGAGCTTTCCGGCGCCCAGTAACTGACTACGATATCGAGCCCTACTACGATTTCGCCAAGGAGGAGCTGGATCGAAGTGGATCCTTGCTTAAAGCAGTTAAAGCCGGCTACCGGGCCATACTTTCATCCCATCGATTCATCTTTTTCGAAGAGGAAAACGGTAAGCTCGATGACTACGCCCTCGCCTCTCGCCTAAGCTATTTCCTTTGGAGCGCTCCACCTGATGATATTTTGTACCAGGAAGCGAAATACGATCGCCTGTCGGAACCCAAATATTTGAAAGCCCAAGTCGAACGAATGCTCGACGATCCTAGAGCGGAGGCCTTTGTGAAGAATTTCACGGATAGTTGGCTCGAGCTGAAGGATATCAATTTCACCTCTCCCGATGCTACGTTGTATCCGGAATTCGACAACATACTGCTTCATTCCATGCTGGATGAAACTAGGGCATTCTTGAAGCACATGGTAGACGAGAATCTCAGCGTCACCAATGTCATCGATTCGGATTTCACCATCGTCAACGAGCGCATCGCCAAGCACTACGGCCTCGATTTTGGTACAGAAACGGGAATGAGGAAAATCGCATTGAGCGAAGAAGACCACCGCGGCGGCATTCTCACTCACGCCAGCATACTCAAAGTTACGGCCAATGGAACGACCACCTCGCCCATCCTCCGCGGCGTCTGGCTCCTCGAGCGTATCCTAGGCGAACACGTGGCTCCTCCGCCCGATCAAGTTCCCGCGGTCGAGCCGGATATTCGGGGCGCTATTTCCATTCGCGACCAGCTCGACAAGCACCGGAATATCGAATCCTGCATGGCCTGCCACCAGAAGATCGATCCGCCAGGCTTCGCGTTGGAGAACTATGATGTTATTGGCGGTTGGCGGGACCGCTATCGGGCCGTCAATGACGGCAAAAAATGGACAGATGGACCGCATGTGGACGCGAGCTACCATATGCCCGACGGGCGCTCGTTCCAGGACGTCAAAGGGTTTAAGCAACTGGCATTGGAAAAGCCCGACAAAATCGCCCGCAACGTTGTCAAGCAGGTTATCACTTTCGCGACTGGAGCCGAAGCCCAGTTCGCTGACCGACGCGAAATCGATGAAATCGTCGCCCGTCTCGGTGAGGACGACTACGGATTCCGATCGCTCGTCCACGAGGTCACCCAAAGCAATATCTTCCAGTCGAAGTAGTTGATTTTCAACATCGCTCTCCGGCAATTGCGCATCCGCCGCGTCAAATTATACAGGAATCTAGTTTAGGACCGGGTTTATCCCGCGATCATCATACAGTTTGCATCGATGGCATCGCGGCATAAGGCCGCTCCTACAAATATTACCTTCGGCCTCTCTCTTAAATAGACCTGCCGATTCGCTCGCGAATCAATCCTGGCCCTGACGCAGACAGGGATCCAGCGAAGCGATGTTAAAAGAATAACAAGCAAGATCTGAGTATTCCAAAGGTAGCGTCTGATCTCCGAGCAGACACTAGTGGCCGCTCGGAGATCGGCCGCTACCAATATATCGATGTACTTACTACACTCATCCAGACTTACGCCTTCAACCTTATCCCACATACGCTCCCGATATGGTCCGTCGTTCTGCTTCCACATCCTCGAACCAAGTTTCCAACTCTCCTAGCATCCTCCTAACTCTGTCAGGATGTTCGCTTGCCAAGTCTCGCTGCTCTCCCGGATCTTCGGCTAGATTATAGAGCTCAGGCGGTTCTGGATTTGGCAGTCTTACCCTGGGGATTGGCAGCAATTCGGCAACGGATCGCGGGTCTTTCTTGTGTTGGGTATCCGCGTCGGTAAACGCCTTCGTGCGTAGCTCGTCTTCCTCGGAGACGTAAAGCTCCTTACTGAAATACCGCGTACCCGAAATCATGGGACGGACGAGCTTCCAATCGCCATCGCGCATGGCTGCATTCGTTCCTATATC
>CAYOLG010000001.1:94028-110670 GCA_964404745.1 uncultured Opitutaceae bacterium | reverse complement strand
GGATTGAAAAATGCCGGTCCATTATCGCTGGTAAACATGACGATAGTATCCTCCTCGAGACCGAGATCTTGCAAGCGTTGCAAGATTCGCCCCACCCCCGTATCCATAACCTCGATCATGGCGTAAGTGGTCGCGGTGATACGATCGAAACCTTTAGCTTTATATTTCCCGATCAATTTATCCGGAGCCTGCAGAGGCGCGTGCGGAGCATTGTAGGCCAGTTGCAGAAAGAAAGGCGCGTCTTGATTCCTTTCCAAGAATCCAATCGCTTCATCGGTTAAACGGTCCGTCAAATACGTGCCGTCGGAATCCTCGAAGACACCATTCCGTTGCAAAGTATAATCGTAGTAGTCAGCCCATCCCCCGCAAAACCCGATGAATTCGTTGAAGCCACGGGCATTGGGTTCGAATCGCTTATCGAAGGCCCCATTGTGCCACTTGCCCACCAGCCCCGTCTTGTATCCGGAGTTTTGAAACATGTCGGCAATCGTTACTTCCCTTAGGGCTATGCGATCCAAGCCGTGCAACTCGTGCTGGGTAATCGCCCCTGTGCGATGGGGAACTCGACCCGTTATCAGAGACGCTCGAGCCGGCGAACAGATAGGCGACGCGGAATAATGCTGACGAAAGCAAGTTCCTTGGTCGATCAAAGCATCCAGATTGGGCGTATCCACGACTCCGGGATTGAAAGCCCCAAAGTCGCCATAACCCATATCATCAACCACGATTAAGATTACATTTGGTTTCTTGGAGCTTACCATGGAAAAGGACTAGCCTAACAAAACCGTTTCGCGACACAAAAGTAGTCGCTGCCTTTAGGCCGCGATCGTGAAGGGTAGTGCAGGCTTCTAGCCTATGTCAGAACACAGGCCAGTCGTCGCTCTCCGAGCTATGCCCGGTACGACTGGAAATCTGTGTTCCTCTAATAATATCCGCGAGCTAAGGTAGGGCTGACTATCCCTAGAGCCGCAGGGTGAACTTTTCAACTAGGCTGACTGGGGGTAGTCAGCCCTACCAGTCAATATACAAAGGCCTCTATCAATGGGCGTTCTCCTACTTCTCGTTCATGGCTCTTTGGCCATTGAAAGAGGGATGCTCTTCAGCAAGGTGGTCGGGTTTTTGACGACTCTGGTCACTCGCCAATCATTGGATTTCAATTCGACCCCTCCAGTCGGACTCGATCCAGCCCAATTGCGGCCACGATTCCGGGCCATCGTTTTGCTGGCGCTTTCCCGGCGAGCTACGGCCTTCACGGACATACCGCTCCAAAAGATCCTTTAACGCCCTCACGCGATCCGGGAAATTTGCCATCACGTTGGTTGTCTCTCCGGGATCCTTGGCCAAATTGTATAACTGAAATGGGGGCAATCCTCTCATATCCTCTTCAGTAGCCGGAAAAGCCCATCCTCCAGACCCTGGCCACAGGATCAATTTCCAATCTCCCTGACGAATGGCAAAACGGCCGTTGCTGGAATGATGCACGGTCGCTTCCCGTAAGGGCTTATTATACCTTTTACCCAACAAGACGGGGAGTATACTGTAGCTATCTTCGCCCGCATCGCTCGGCAAATCGACACCTACGAGGTCCGCCGCCGTCGACATGAAATCCGTCGTGCAAATAATCTCATTGCTGTGTGAGCCCGCCTGGATCTTTCCAGGCCAGCTAGCGATGAATGGCACACGATGCCCACCCTCGAAGATGTCGAACTTCTTGCCGCGGTAGATGTAGCTGCCTGAATGCCCCGCCAGCGGGAGCTCATCGTCGTCAAAATCCGCTCGAGGGGATTGGCCATTGTCACTGGTGAAGATGATCAGCGTGTTCTCCAATCGCTTGTCCGACTCAATAGCCTCCGTGATCTGGCCCACCACATGGTCGACGAGCAAAACGAAGTCCCCGTAGGCGGTCGAATTGCTACTGCCAATGAATTCCGAGGTGGGGATGATCGGCGCGTGCGGGGCCGTCAAGGCGCAGTAGAGGAAAAACGGCTCGTCTTTGCCAGCCTGCTTTTTGATGTATTCAACAGATCGATCGGTGAAATGCTCGAGCGTTTCCACATGTCGGAAATTATCCGCAATCGGCCCCTTTCTCCAAAAGGCCTTTTCGTCATAGTTCACGGAAATTTCTTCAGGAATCGCAGTTGGCTGGCTATTCTCGACGTAAACAAACGGGGGCGAGGAAAGAGAAGCCGCTATTCCATAGGTATAATCGAATCCTTGAGATCTAGGACCTTCCGTCACCGGCTGGCTAAAATCGATATCGGGGCGAATCTTTGTATCGTAGGTTATCATACGATCGCTTTTCAATTTCCAATTCCAACCTAGATGCCACTTGCCAATCCAAGCCGTCGCGTATCCATTATCTTTAAACAATTCGGCGATCGTCATACGTTCCTGCTCGATGAGCGGCGGCGAATAACCATCGCCTCCCCCGCTTTTTCGAGTCGAACGCCAATTATACCGGCCTGTCATAATACTGTACCGGGTCGGCGTGCAGATCGCCGCGCTGGTATGGGCATCGGTAAACAGCATCCCGCGAGAAGCGATGCGATCGATATGCGGGGTCTCCCAGGCAGCATTCTCGTTGTAGGCGGAAACATCGCCTATCCCCAGATCATCCGCTAGTATGATAACCACGTTCGGCCTATCATCAGCAACTCCTGAACAAATTAGCCCTAGACAAAAAGCAAAGCAGGTAAATCTAGGGTTTGTTCGAGTGCCGGAACCTGGTGTGACTTCCATTCTTCTAGCAGTATTATCCCTTGACGATATTGCCATAGCAAAAGTGGTTAACCGTTGACTCAAATACAACTATCCATTCTTTCTTATCAGAAAACACCGTCTCGCTCTCGCGTCCATTCGACCCCCTACCGGCTTGGTCGCCTCCACCAAACTTATAACCTCAGTCCTCTCCATTCATAGATTTCTTTCCCAATTCTTAACATAGCTAAATGCCCGACCTCACCTACACCGTCAGTATGAAAGAAATCGCTCAAGAAGCGGGAGTATCCGTATCCGCGGTTTCCCTAGCCTTGCGCAACAGCCCAAAAGTTTCTCAAAAGCGCCGCCAGGAAATCGAGCGAATCGCCGAGCGAATGGGCTATGTCAAAGACGGTCGCATTTCCGAACTGATGGAGCACATGCGCTCCAAACGCTCGAACCGGCAGATGTCGAAACTGGCAGTCGTTATCCCCGACCTAAGAGAGCAGGATCTCAAAGAATACCAGCGGTTCGAAAAACTCCTTTCAGGAATTGAAGCTCAGTGCTTGGCTAGCGGCTATGGAACTGACTATTTCTACCTCAGCGACATGAAGGTCAGTCCGAAGCGATTGAAGAGCATTCTCGTTTCTCGAGGAATCCGGGTGGCCATATTGCTGCCCTATCTTAATGGCGTGGGCACCATCGACCTGGATCTCAATGGATTGTGCGCCGCCTCTTCCGGGTACAGTATCATCGAACCCAATGTGAACCGCGCTTGCCCTAACTATTTGCAGATGATGGACGAGCTGCTCGAGCAAGCGCTCGCCCTGGGCTATCGTAGAATTGGATTCATCATGGCCTACAAAAGCGGCGGCACTGGGCACAAGCTCTTCGCCTCTTCCTACCTCTACTATTCCAGCCAGTTAGACGAGGAGGAACGTATTCCCATCCTGGCGCGCCGGGACATCAGCGAAATGAATATCCGAAAGTGGATGGAGGCACACCAGCCGGAAGCGGTTATTAGCTCTGGAGCAATTTACCAAACGCTCCAAAAAATTGGATACACGGCCCCAAACGAAATCGGTTTTGCCAGTTTGGACCTTTCCTATGAGCCCACAGATGCCTCTGGAGTTGATCATCGCCATGATTTGGTCGGTCAGGAAGCCACGCGATTAGCCCTTTCGGAATTGAGCCTTAATCACACCGGCGTACCCGAAAACCCCATGGTGGTCACCGTGGACAGCCACTATCGAACGGGTTTCTCCATGCAAAAAGTAGGGGATCCCGTGAATATAAAGATCCGGGCGACCGCGGCCGGGTAATAAAGTAGCGCAGGCTTCACGCTCTGGTTAACCTAAAACGGAGGACTGAGCCAGTCCTCCATACCCTTTATTGTGATAGCAGGGATACCGTACTAGCGACGCGCCCGCAGTCACATTGCGATTCTTTTAGCATGTGGTATTACGGAAATTACGCGGCAGGAATCGGACTTCAGATATTCAATTGGTAGATCGCTCCATCAATCTCGACTTCACGCCGGCGATCCTTTGAGGGCCAAGCCGGTGGCGCCATCTCACCAAGCCACTCCTCGAGAGCGCCCTGCAGGATATCGAGGACTTCGGGCTTTTCATCGGCAAGGTTGTTGGTTTCCCCGAGGTCTTTGGAAAGGTCAAACAGCCATGCGTAGGCACCTGATTTCACCAATTTCCACTTACCCATGCGCATGGCCTTGTTGGGACCATTGCTCCAGAACAGAGTGCGGTGTGGATTGCCTTTTTTTTCTCCCTTCAGGAAGGGCAGAATATTCACACCATCGAGGGCCAATGCATCAGGCAGATCGATGCCAGCAGCGGCAGACAGCGTCGGGAATATATCCAGTGAGCTCGTGATCCCCTTAAACACTTTTCCTGAACCCAATTGCCCCGGCCAGCTCACGATCATCGGTACGCGCACACCTCCCTCGAATAGAAACAGCTTACCGAGACGCAACTCGCCATTGCTTTGCACACCAGTATACATGGGTCCACCATTGTCGTTCAGGAATATGATCAGGGTATTTTGGGTAAGCCCCGCCTCCTCGAGCGCTTTGACGATGGTGCCAACCGCATCATCCAAAGCTGAGGTCATGGCATTGTAGTCGCGCTGGGTCTCGTCCATCTCGTCAGGAAAGCGCTGCTGGTATTTCTCTCTGGCCTCGATGGGCGTGTGGACCGCGTTGAAGGGTACGTAGGCGAAGAATGGCTTTTCCTTGTTGCGCTCGATGAAAGCGACCGTTTCCCGGGCAATTGCATCAGTAAGGTATTCCGGCTCGCTGATGATCTCGCTTCCACGGAGGATGGATTGGTAAACGGGCTGAGGTTCCTTCGCCTCAAAAAATGAGTGGGCACCGGCTAGGAAGCCATAGAACTCGTCGAATCCCCGATTAAGCGGATTAAACATGTCCCGTGTTCCAAGGTGCCATTTGCCAAAGATGCCAGTGGCGTATCCGGCTTTCTGCAGCACCTCAGCCACCGTAATGGCCGAGGGCCGAAGACCCCGGTGCTTGGCGTGCGTCTCCGCTGCGCCGGAGGTGTTGAATTCAAATCCAAAGCGCTGTTGGTAGCTGCCGGACATGAGCCCCGCTCGCGAGGGACTGCAGGTAGCAGCGGTCACGTAGGCATCGGTGAATCGGATTCCGCCCTTCGCCAAGCGATCAATATGGGGCGTGGGAATCGTCTTTGACCCGTAGACTGCGGTGTCAGCATAGCCCAGGTCATCAGCGAAGAGCAAAACGATATTCGGGGGACGATCGTTTTTTCCGGTCACTGGTTCAATTTGATCCAGCAGGGCGGCTTTCTTGGCCAGCAAATCCTCATCGGGTACCACTGCAGGCGCTGCTCCCGCATACCGCCCCTGCCCATGGACGCTGGAGAAGGTAAAAGCGGTTGATAGGAAAACGATAAACCCGAGATTGCGCAGGCTTGGGGTATTCATGGAATAAGCGTGTTTCTGCCAAGAGGACCGGTCAATTGGATAATCCTCTCAAACCGGTACGAGTTTTTTTGGTTTCGGGATCGGAAATGGTCAATCGGGGCTTAAAGAAGCTCACTGCATAGAGACCGGACGCAACGCGCGCTCGCGCGACTGGCGAGAGCGATCCCGATAGTAAGACAGGCCGATTCGATACTCCAAAAGCTAATCGCGCTATATTGTTTCGCGAACCAGTTTCCCTTCCAGGAAGGTCAAGCGTTCGTCACGACCCATGTGCGGATAGGTCAGCTTGTTTTGATCGAGGCCGAGCTGATGAAGAATGGTGTTGTGAATATCGCGGAAATGATAAGGCCGCTCAACTGCATGAAGCCCAATTTCATCCGTTGCTCCCACAACTTGACCTCCCTTAATTCCGCCACCGGCCATCCACATGGTGAATCCCAAGTTGTGGTGGTCGCGTCCGATCCCACCTTGGGCTTCGGGTGATCTCACAAACTCGCCTCCCCAGAGCACTAAGGTACTGTCGAGCAACCCTCGCCTCTTGAGATCCTTGATCAGAGCCGCAACTGGCTGATCCGTATGCTGGGCCACGCGCGCGTGGTTCTCCTCGATATCCTTATGGGCATCCCACATGAGGTCTCCCGTGCCGCCACCGGATACAACTGTGATGAAACGTACGCCGTTCTCCACCAGTTTGCGAGCCATCAGACAACTACGGCCATAATCGTTTGTAAGCTCATTTCCGATACCATACAAGTCTAGGGTATCCTGCGACTCCTTAGACAAATCGAGCGCCTCCGGAGCTTCGGTCTGCATCTTGAACGCCAAGGCGATCAGCGAGATCGCCACGGCTAGCGTAGCCTGGGAAACCGGGATATGAGGCAACCGAATCATGGATGCCGGGAAAGAGATGGCAATATATCGGAAACCAGACCGCTTTTTCAAGGTGATTCCTACTACGCGTGGTCAGCCGGATACGATTAATACCAACTTAACTCAACCAGCGGTCCAAGTTCTCAGCAACAAACGCGTCGTCCGTCAGACTCGGGTAGCTCGAGCAAACGCGATCGATCGCTTCCAATTGTCCCCGAGACAAACCTTCGTTTTCGTTCAGCGTCCAAATGCCCTCGAGCAATCCTTGACGCCGCAACACTTCGTGTATCCCGGTGATACATCCAGCAAAACAGTTCGCCACATCGAAAATAGCGGCATTGGCATCCGTTAATTGTTGGGCCCGAGTCAACCACGCGGAAGGGATATCCGCTCCCTCTAATTGCTGCAGCTTAATCGCTCGCAAGTCCTCCACCGCGCGCCGCGTCCAAACCGCCCACTGGCCCAGCAGGCCTCCGCGAAAACGCAAATCAGCATTGGCACCCCCTTCTTCGAATCGCGCAGATGTTAAGAGATCTAGAAGAATGTTGTCATCATTTCCTGTATACAGAGCCACCGAATCGATGCGACCAGAATCAACAACCGCCCGAGCGACATCCAAGGAACCGTATCGGTTAAATGGCGCCACTTTTACGGCGACCAGATTTTCGATTTCCATGGCCGCTTTCCAAAAGCCATAGTCCAAACGCCGCCCACCAACCGCCGGTTGCAAATAGAACCCAAATACGGGCAAAATCGACGACACTATTCGCAGATGTTCGATCATCTCTTCATTGCTGGCGTTCGCATATGCAGCCAGGCTAACCAAAGCGAGATCGTATCCAATTTCTCTTGCCAACTCCGCTTCCGCAACCGCCTGGCTCGTCCTTCCCACAACTCCAGCAACTTTAACAATTCGGTCGCCGATGGTCTTTTCATGATCGCGGATCGTTTCAGCCCCCAAGCGTAAAACCGGCTCGAAGAGCCCAATCTCCGGCTTCCGGATCTCGAACTGCGTCGTGTGCACGCCAACTGCAACTCCCTGTGCTCCGGCATCTAGATAGTAGCGGGTCAAGGCCCGTTGACGCCGCTCATCGAACCGCCGATTCCGATCCAAGGCTAGCGGATGGGCAGGAATAACGATTCCCTGAAAAAGGAGTTCTCGAACACGAGGATCTAACTGTGGAGCTGATGACAATCGAAATAAAGTATCCCAGAATGTTTAGCCGAAGGGCTGGCGCTTGCGCCGTGCCGCGAGGATATCTCAAGCTCTAACCTAAGCGGCGCTTCGCAAGCGAAGGCCCTACGTGAGAGACAACAAAATACCAAATTATTATACATTTTCAAAGTTTCTCAAAACTTCCCGTCTCGCGTTTCAAAACCGGTTGGCTTTCCATGGGTTTCGCCCTCTTCCAAAATCCAAGCCGCGGTCCAGTCTAGCATTTTCTCGATTCCCACCTCTGGAAAACCAAACAGCTGATGCGACTTGGAGGCGTTGCTCAACCACATGGATTCCGCCCCTGCTCCCGTAAACCGTGGCCGCTTGTGAAACCGCCTCCCGAAAGCGTCCGCCAATTCTCGCACGCTGAGCGTATCCGGACCCGTAATATTGATCGGCACGGCGGGCGAATCCGCGATCTCCAACGCTTGGACGGTATGGTTCAAGGCATCGTTCTGCCAAATCACGTTTACGTGGCTCATGGTTAAATTGATCGGCTCGCCCCCGAACACCTTTTGTCCAATGTCCAACAGCGCTCCGTAGCGGAACTCGACCGAATAGTTTAAACGAATGAGGACTACCGGCGTATGGAATTGCTCGGATACCTCTTGAAAGCGTTTTTCCCGCTCCACACACGATTGAGCGTATTCGCCAATTGGATTCATATCCGAGTTCTCTGTCGATCCCCCAGATCCAGGTGAAACATAGGAATAAACGCAGCCTGTGGACAGGGCCACGATCTTCGAGCTTCGGTAGCGAAAGGCCAGTTCTCGGGCCACCTCCACGTTGATCTCGCGCAAAAGTTGGCCGTTTTCTGAAGTCCCAAACTTCGCTCCGACCAAATAAAACACCGTTGGGCAATTGGGTAGATTTTTTACGAACTCCACATCCCGAAAATCGCCCTTCAAGACCTTTACCCCCAATTGTTCGAAAGCCGATGCATCCCGAAGGCTCTGAAAACGCGAGGCGGCATAAACGGTTTCGGTCCGCCCCAACTCGGATAGCGCCCGCTTTAGCAACGCGCAAAGGTGCAAACCCATTTTTCCGCCCGCTCCCAAAACGATGATGTCGCCTTCCGAGCTTCGAAGGACCTCTATCGCTTTCTCGCTCGGCCGGGAAAGGAAGGTATCCACTTCTTCAGCGGGACAAGGTAAGTCTAGCTCGCTACTTCCTAAAGACATCTTATCAACATATGGATCAACCCCTAGTAGCCTACATGCCCAGAAACAAGTTCAAGACAAAGGGATCCTCGTGAGACAGGCAATTCGCCAGGGCCTTTTTCCGATCCGAATCGGAGAGAGCCCCCGTCTGGATCTGATGATACAAGGCTAGCGCTTCCTCGACATTTTTTGGATCGAGCGTAGCTTCAGCAATAGGCGCGTCAGGGTGCAAAGACCGTATCCATTCGTGCACGACTCGAACGCCTTCCTTGTCAATCGTTGGCAAGCCGATCATGGGCATGTGCCCCGCCCCTTTGGTGGCGATACGATAATAGAGAATAGACCGATAGGGATTTCCGGGCTCGATCAAGGGCGCTCCTTTCAGCCCAAAGTCTCCCCGGCTGTGCTCGTGGCCCAGCATCCGCATGTCCTCGTTGCTGGTAGTGATATTCATCATGGAAACGATCCCCGCCCCGCCGGATCGCCGATGGCATCCCGCGCAATTGCTATGGATCCAGGAACGGGCTCTCGTTTCCAGGGCAAGCGATTCATCATAGGGATTCCCTAATGGCTGTATATCCGCCGCCTCTTTAAAAGTCTGATCGATCAAACCGAGATTGAAAAATCGTTCCAGCTGCCCATCGCGATTCATCTGGCCCGGGAAAAAGGCCAGTGGCTTGTAAAAATTGCTTCCGTGACAGCGGAGACACTCTCCTCTCGCGTAGAATCGCCAAGGCTTACCATCGACCGTTGCGGTCTCCCCTTCCCGCCCCACCAAGGACGCGTCAGTCTGTTCATCGTTCCAACGGTAGGTGTAACCGTTCCAATAGCCATCCCAATGCAGAATTTGCGTCTCTACACGTTTGCCATTCAAGCGTATAGTCTTTGCCAATACGGAATCCTTGACTGGCGAATGACGCGTGAGCTTAAAGGGCCCTGCGCTGGCAATATCCGTTTCAAATCCATCATCGCCAGGAATCGCCACCCAATAATCGGATTCAGCCCCATCCTGCCACATGGGCGAATTAATGGAGAACCCATAAACGCCAGCGGAGGGGGTGGCCTTCTCCGTGTCTTCAAAAAGACCGGTAAGGCTCAATTTGCTGGGAAACTCACTCACTTCCCCTGCCCTTGGGTTGGGAACGAGTCGGTGTAGCCGCTGGTCGGTCGGCCAGTCGATGAATAGAATATCGCCGCCGGCTGCTCTACCGAAAGCGACCACCTGCTTGCGGGTCTCGGCTATGAGATCATTGCTAGTCATCTTTTCGCCATTCAACTTTAGGGCCCAAATTTTTCCAGTGGCCCAATCACCGTAGATGTAAGCCCCTTTAAGCTCAGGGAATCGCGCTCCAGAATTGAAATACCCGCCTGTTACCGAGGCTCCATCCGTATGATGCGAGTAGCTTACAATGGGGGCGACGATCGGGCCGGGCCCACGCTTTTGGTCCGGCTTTGCCGGTATCGGCCCCTCCACTACAGACCAACCATGGTTACCGCCTTTCTCCACTCGATGCACCATCTCGTAGAGCTCCCAGCCCACATCGCCGAGCCAAACATTGCTAGTCTCCGGGTGGAAATCCATCTTCCAGGGGTTGCGAAAGCCGAAGGCCCAAATTTCTGGGCGCGCGCCTTCCATGTCCACAAAAGGATTATCCTTGGGGATACCATAAGGTAGGCCCGGATCTCGTCTGTCCACATCGATGCGGGAAATCGCTCCAGCCAGAGTCGCCAGGTTCTGGCCATCGTTATTCGGGTCCGGCGGGTCAGGCGGAGCCAAATCCCCGACTGGTATGTAGAGCAACCCATCGGGACCGAATTGAATATCGCCGCCATTGTGACCGCCTGCTCCACAGGAAATGATATCCTCGCGGCTTTCCGGCACGATTCTCAGTGAATCATCAAGCCGAAAAGAACTGACCGTCGAGCGATGAGTGCCCGTTGGCTGAATTGCGGTATGAAAAATATAGCAAAGTTGGTTGTCTTCAAATTTCGGATGAAACGCTAGTCCGTAAGTGTTGCGAAATCCCTGGATGAACTTGCTCAAATCCGCCGACAACTCCGGACTCTTTGGCTTCGCATTCAAATCAGACGGCAGTATCCAAATTTTTCCGCCTTGCTCGGCGATAAACATCCGATCGCGCGACTCGAGAACGGTTATAGCCAAAGCGTTTGTGAAACTGATGTGCGGCCAAATGGGTTCGGCTCGGAACGCGGGAATGGGTTCAGGTGTACCCCGAGTCTTCGAGTCCACCCATTCAACGCGCTCTTCCGCTAGAGCAAGGCTCTGCGAGAATATGGCCAGAGAAAGAGCGATAGAAAAAAGGAGCAGCGGGGAACGATTCATAGCGTCATTAAGCGTGCCCAACCGAGCAACCGCAATCACGTTTTCGAAAGTGGCCCAACAGCATCAGGATACGAAAACCTGTTAAAGTTTAGGTGATTAACATCGCTCGCCCGTGGTGCGGACTCGCTGGATCCTCGACTCCGTCGAGGCCAGGATCGCTGCGGCATGTTCTCGCTCAGCCTAAAGCTTATTCTATGTAGCCTGGATTGCCTCTAAGAGGCCCCAACCGACTCATTCGAATTATAAAATATCATCTTCACCGATTCGTTGAATTAACTCTAACCTACCGACCGCTCTGCGGTCGATCCTGGCCCGCAGCGCCAGCGAAGGGATCCAGCGCAGCGATGTCCTTCTTAGATAGTGTCCGATAAATCCAAAGTTTGTAGGGTCGCTGCTTGCGGCGACCGAGTGAATAGAGTATCAACTGCTTCTGCGGACGCCGCGAGCGACGCCCCTGCACCAATAAGTCCAATATCTCCGACTTATCGGACCCTCTCTTACTCAATTACTACTCAAATCCCATACAATCCGGATTTGGTTGATTCCCAATGGCCGTCGGTTAAAAAGCCAACCATCTCTGCCTATAACCGAAAACCGGATGCGAATCACCCCGACAACGACACAAGGCTCGAAGCCCATAACGAAATACATCCTAGCCCTAGGAGCAACGCTGCTTATCCAACAGGCCACAGGAGCCCAATCCGACGCCTCCGAAGCCGTCGACTTCAATCGGGACATTCGGCCCATCCTCTCCAACAATTGCTTCTTCTGCCACGGGCCTGACGGCGAAACCCGGGAAGCCGACCTACGGCTGGATATTCGAGAGGATGCCATCGAGGCCTTCGCCTTTGTTCCGGGCGATCCCGAAGAAAGCGAATTGGTCTATCGCATTCTCAGCGACGACAGCGATGAAGTGATGCCTCCGCCTAAATCCAACCATTCGCTGAGCGACCAGGAAAAAGCGTTGTTGCAACGTTGGATAGCCGAGGGAGCCGAGTACGAAAGCCATTGGGCCTACACGCCAATCGAGCGCCCCGCCTTTGACAGCATAGACTCCATCGTCGCCAAGCGGCTGGAAACGAAGGGCTTGGGCTTCTCGCCAGAAGCCTCGAAAACCACCCTGATCCGACGCCTGTCTTTCGATCTCACGGGCCTGCCGCCCAGACCGGAAGCGGTTCAAGCCTTCGTCAATGACAAGGATCCCAAGGCCTACGAGCGACTAGTCGACGAACTTTTGGCATCCAAACACTACGGTGAGAAGATGGCGATCCATTGGCTCGACGCCGTGCGCTATGCGGACACCGTTGGCTACCACGGTGACCAGCAACGGGACGCCACTCCTTTCCGCGACTACGTCATTGAGGCCTTCAACGACAACAAGCCTTTCGACCAGTTTACCATCGAACAGATCGCCGGGGACCTCTTGCCCAATCCTTCCGTCAAACAGCTCGTCGCCGCCAGTTACAACCGACTGAATCAAATCAGCCGCGAAGGTGGTATTCAGGACAGGGAATATATCAAGAAATACCAATCCGAACGCGTCCGTACCACCGCCACCAATTGGCTTGGCTCTACCATGGCTTGCGCCGAATGCCACGACCACAAGTTCGACCCTTTCACAACCAAAGACTTCTACAGCATGGCCGCCTTTTTCGCCGATATTCTGGAGAAAGGAGCCTACACTGACGACGGGGACTACCAAGAGGATCCCTCCCAATACGTTGCCAACGACGGCCCCATGTTCACCGGCTGGTTCGGGCCCGAGCTCGCCGTGCCGAACACTATCTTTCACGAGAATCCGAAAGCCGTTAAGGATGAGATTCACCAGCGAGAGGCGGTTCTAGCCAAAGGATCCCCTGCGGCAGATGAGGAACTAGCCAAATGGATAGCTCTGCAAGAGGAATTGACCAAAGCGAATATCCCAGCGTATTTTCCTCTCCAATACACGAATGAGCATCACGACAAGACGTCAGCGGACTCTATCGATATCAGCCATTACCACTATTCGCTAGCCCACACCGCCGCCCTGGAGTTCGAAGCCCGCATCGACGGCGGCGGCGGGCGCAGAAGCCTCGGCATAGAGCTGACTTACGAAGTTGATGGCGAAGAAAAAAAGAAGGCCTATCATCTTGGCGACAATTACGAAAAGGAGCTCAACAGCAAATCCAAGGCTCCAGCCGTACAGCTGACCCCCCTGCTCTACCAAGGCGTCTGGCACCCCATCAGCATCACCATGGCGCAACTGGACCTGCCAAATAATGCCAAGCTTGTATCCATTCTCCCCCTCAAAGGCAACCGTGGCGGCTTTCGGTCATTTCGGTTCCGCACGATGGGGGGCGGCTCACCCTATAAACAGCTAGACAAGGATCAGCAAAAGGCGCTTGAGCGCGTTATCAAGGGAACGGATACGCCAGAGGACGCGCGTCTATTGCAACGCGCTTTCTATGTCGACCACGCCAAGACCTTCGCATCGGAGCGAGAGCAGATCGACGCACTTAAGGATGAATTGTACGGCAACCGCTACACTCCCCTGACGGTAAGCGCTGCCCCGCGTGAAGTCAAAGTCCTGCCTCGCGGCAACTGGATGGACGACAGCGGAGAGACCGTTTTGCCAGCAACCCCTACCTTCCTGCCTCAGGCCATCGCCTCCGGCGATTCGAGACGCCTAAATCGGCTCGATCTGGCAGAATGGATTGTCCATCCGGAAAATCCGCTCACGGCCCGGGCTTACACCAACCGGCTCTGGGCCATGTACTTTGGCACGCCTCTCTCCAGCGCCCCAGAAGACCTGGGGCTCCAAGGGGAATACCCGCCCTATCCGGAACTTTTGGACTGGCTAGCTGCCGAGTTCATCGATTCCGGCTGGGACATCAAGCATGTCGTTCGCGAGATTGTTCTGTCCCGAACCTATCGGCAAACTAGCAATGCCTCCGAAAAGCTTTTCGAGATCGATCCCTACAATCGCCTACTAGCCCGTCAAAGCGCCGTCCGGCTTCCCGCCGAGCTGATTCGCGACAATGCTCTTTCGGTAAGCGGCCTGCTCAATCCCAGAATGGGCGGCCCTAGCGTCCGTCCCTACCAGCCCAAGGGACACTACCGGAACTTGAACTTCCCCAAGGTGGAATACGCCCACGATACCGATGAGAGCCAGTATCGACGTGGTGTATACATGCATTGGCAGCGGACATTTCTTCATCCCATGCTGACCACCTTCGATGCCGGAGGACGGGACGAATGCATCATCAAGCGGGAGTTGTCCAACTCGCCCCTGCAAGCGCTCACTTTACTAAATGATCCTACCCAGGTGGAAGCCGCCCGAGCTTTAGCGGAAATTCTCATGGCCGAGATAAATGATAACGCCCGTGTGGAAACCGCTTATGAGCGAGCCTTGGCCCGCAAACCCACCGCTCGAGAACGCCGAACCTTAAAAGCCTTCCTGCAGCGGGAACGAAAGCGATTCCGTACCGAGTCCAACCGAGCAGACCCGTTTTTAGAGATCGGCCTCCACTCCCCCGGCGAAGAACTCAATTCGACAGAACTAGCCGCCCTCACTAGCCTCAGCCGAGCCGTCCTCAATTTGCACGAAACCATCACGAGATACTGAATCCTGAAAAGCGTAGGAGCGGGTTTACCCCGCGATCACTAATCAACTCAATCGCGGGGGAAACCCGCTCCTACAAGAACAGCAGATACTCTCCACTTTCATCCTTCATATTTCATCCTTTTCCAAGATGCATCCAATTTATAACTACATAAGAGACATCAATCGCCGCTCATTTCTCAAGCAATCGCTGTCCAGCCTAGGCGTATTCGCCCTCGGCGATCTGATGGCGAGCGACAATGTCGGCAATGGTCCCGGGACGAGAACATTCGAAGGCCTCCATCATCCGGCCAAAGTTAAGCGAGTCATACATCTGTGCATGGCCGGCGGACCCTCCCACCTGGAGACTTTCGACTACAAGCCTGCTCTCGAGAAGAATGATGGAAAGGCTATGCCGGAGTCCTTCACTAAGGGCGAGCAAATTGCCCAGCTACAGGGAGCGGAACTCAAAGTTAAAGGCCCTACCTTCCCGTTCTCCCGCCATGGCAAAAGCGGTATGATGATTAGCGACCGCTTTCCCCACATCGCCGCCCTGGCCGATGAAATCGCTGTCATTCGTTCGATGTACACCGAGCAGATCAATCACGATCCCGCTCATACCTTTATGAATACGGGCTCCATTATTCCCGGCCGGCCGAGTATGGGGGCCTGGACCAACTACGGATTGGGAAGCCTCTCGGACAACCTTCCTGGATACGTGGTCCTCACCTCCGAAGGGGGCGGCCAAGCCCAACCTATCTCCGCCCGTCAATGGCACAATGGATTCCTCCCCAGCAAGCACCAAGGCGTTGAGTTGCGCTCCCAAGGCGATCCGGTCTACTACGTTGGCAATCCCGATGGTATCAGCCGCGAATCTCAAGGCGATCTTGTAGAAACGATCAATTCCTTGAATACGCAGCTTTCATCCCGCCAGCACGATCCTGAGATCGCTACCCGCATCGCTCAATACGAGCTCGCTTATCAAATGCAGGCCTCCGTGCCGGAATTGGCCAACTTTTCCGATGAGCCGGAAAACATCCTAGAGCTCTATGGCTGCGAGCCGGGCGATGGCACCTATGCTTCCAACTGCCTCATGGCCCGACGCTTGGCCGAGCGAGGCGTGCGCTTCATCCAACTCTACCATCGCGGATGGGACCACCATGGCGGGCTCAAGAAGAATTTCACCGCCGTTTCCGAACTCGTCGACAAACCGACCGCCGCCTTGATAAAGGACCTAAAAATGCGCGGGCTACTCGACGAAACCCTCATCATATGGGGCGGCGAATTCGGCCGTACTCCCATGAGCCAAGGGGCCAGCGCCGATGGACGCGATCATCACATCAAAGGTTTCTCCATCTTTCTTGCCGGAGGGGGCATCCAAGGTGGCACCGTCTACGGGGCGACTGACGAATTTGGATACGCAGCCCAGGAAAATCCGACCGCAGTCCACGATCTGCACGCTACCATGCTGCACCTGCTAGGTATCGATCACGAGCGCCTCACCTACCGCTTCCAAGGCCGCGACTTCCGCCTTACCGACGTCCACGGGCACTTGATCGAGGGAGTGCTGACATAACAAAAACAGGCCGACTTTTTCAACATCAAAGGTAGGGCTGCTTATCCATACGGCTGAGCTCACGGTCGAAGCCTTAAACAGCCGTAGAAAGGTCGACCGAATGCAGCTGACTAGGGCTCCGCCTACGCTGGAACTATCGAACTGCATTGTCATCTTGAAATGCTACGGCGTGACATGTAGTCGCGGCCTATCATGGACTTATCGGACGATCTCTTAGAGGAAGCGG
>CAYOLG010000001.1:86990-93928 GCA_964404745.1 uncultured Opitutaceae bacterium | reverse complement strand
CGGACGATCTCTTAGAGGAAGCGGGCGATCTCCGAGCGCCCACCAATGGTCGCATAAGTTTCTAGTCTACAGTATTCATATTTCTAGTACGATAAGTCCTTTAATCGACTTAAAATGGGAATCGAGGGTCAATAGGTCCGCGCCTTCGGCCAATGTGTGGGCAGCGATCCACACATCGTTCGAGGGTATCGGGCGACCCTTTTCACGCAACTGCTGCATTATCAAGGCGTATCGCTCGCATACCGGCTCATCAATCGACTTGAACGTTACATACGGGGAGTTTAGGAATTCTCGAAGTTGTCTGCGATTTTCAAGATCCCGGCTTCCCATTCTGAAGCCGTAAAGTAATTCACCTAGAACAACAGCCGGAATTACGAGATGCTCTGATGAACGCACCGCATGGACAACGCCAGCATCTCCGCGCATCAGAGCTGAATAAGCGCTCGTATCTAGAACCAATTTCAACGCCATAGCTCTTCATCTACCGATTCGAATGCCTCTCCTATGCGCTTATCGAATTCCTCGGATTCGCTTTTACCCCAAGAGCCAACGAAGGAATCCAAGCCATCTCCGATCCCCTTTGGCTCCGATTCATCGCCGAGACCGGCCCCCTGCTTCATCAATTGAACAGCCGCTTTATTCATCGACCATCCCCGAGCCTTCGCCAAGGCCCTAATTCTACGCTCCAACTCTTTCGGAAAATTGCGAATCGTCAGTTGATTCATAATGACTTAAACTGCGCCTCACAATTGAAAAGTCAACTTCAGAGCGTCGTCCTTGAAAACCATCCATCCTCGAAAAACTATTCTGACAATCACTATTCGGGCGTCTCTTCACTTCCTGGGAGGAAGCAAGAAGCGGCACTTCTATTCGACTCCGCTATCTCATGGTAGCTTCGTAAGCGGTAGGAAAGTCTGCCGGGACAGGCAAGGTTACTTCGCCAGTCGCGGCCCATTCGACGCCTCGCTGAAGGGTCGTTAAAAACCCAACGTTACGAACGGAAGGAACACTGGCATCATCCTTTGCCCCCACGTGACCCAAGGTCGTTTGGAATACCCGGCCTTTCCCGTAATTCACGGTGAACAGCATGGGTTCGTTGTGGGGCGAGGCATTTTTTAGCTTCTGGTCGGCATAGGCCGTCGCCAAAATCGTCAAGTTCTTCGCTGGGCCCCGAAGGTTCGAATAAACTTCGTCATGAGATTGCAGCCACATTTCCGGCAGGCCTCGCATGATGGGGTGATCCGGATTCCGGTTGGTGATGATGAAATCGTGCTTGGCGGGGTGCGATGTGCTTCCAGGGGAGTGATCGTGGACCAAACGGCAATTAAACCAATACACGCGAGGCCCCCAGTCTTCGTTGCGGCTTTTATGGCGGCTAGCATCTACCTGGTTGAGTGGCGGATCGTAAAGCCCCGGGCCACCCCAACCTCCGAGGCCAATGATCTCGTTATACTCCGGCCAGTAGGCGAACGAGTTATTAGCTCCATGAACGGTAACGATACCCCCGCCATCACGAACGTACTCCACGAAAGCGGCCTTGGTCTTCTCGGACCACTCTGCCCCATCGTAGTTAAGAACAATGACATCGTAATTATCGAAATTAGGAGAGAAGCCGCTCATGTCTTCACCGCCAGCAGGGGAAGTTATCACGTCGACATCGAAGATACCTGCGCTCTTCAGGTGTTCGTTGATGGCATCTCCCGTACCCTTCCAACTGTGATACTTGTTGGACTGGCCGGTGAGGTGCATGACTTTTATTTTGTCAGCGGTCAACGACTGGAGGGTGAAAGCCGCGAGTAAGCAGAAGAAAAAACTAGTTCGGAACATAAGGGATACAGACTGTCGAATTTCGCGGGCTCCTGGCAACCGCAATGTTCCGCACTGCCGACTACTTCACCTAACGTCAAGATTCTGGGCCACCCGTTTTTCCGCCCCGTGGCTGGATTTCAATTAGGCCAGGATTTCTTTGACGACTCGGGAATGCTCGACGCCGGTCAGACGTTGATTGAGACCGCGGAATTTAAAGGTGAAGCGCTCGTGATCGATTCCCAGACAATGGAGGATGGTGGCGTTGATGTCGCGGATATGCGTACCCTGGTCCTCGATGTTGTAGGCCCATAGATCTGTTTGTCCCCAATCGAAGCCAGCTTTGATGCCGCCGCCTGCCATCCATATGGTAAAGCAACGCCCATGGTGGTCCCGACCGGCGCTGTTGGTTCCGATCTTCCCTTGAGAATAGGCGGTACGCCCGAACTCGCCGCCCCAAACGACCAGCGTTTCGTCCAGCAAACCGCGTTTCTTCAGGTCGGTCACCAGAGCCGCCGACGCCTGGTCGACATCGTAACACTGGGCTGGCAAAGCCTCGCTAATACGCCGATGCTGGTCCCAACCCCGATGGAAAAGCTGAATAAATCGGACGTCGCGCTCCGCCATGCGACGGGCTAGCAGACAATTGGCGGCAAAGCTGCCAGAGCGGCGCGATTCGGGACCGTAGAGATCAAAGGTGGATTGGGGCTCGTCGCTCAGGTCCATGAGATCAGGGACGGAGGTTTGCATGCGGTAGGCCATTTCGTAGGCATCGATGCGGGCATGCACTTCCGGGTCGCCGACGGCATCAGCGTGGATCTGGTTGAGTTCCACCAATCGATCGAGGGCTTTTCGACGGCCAGTCGCGCTAACGCCAGGAGGGTTCTTGAGGAAGTAGACCGGCTCGCTTCCGGATCCCAGCTTTACTCCCTGATGACTCGATGGCAGGTAGCCGCTTCCCCAAAGGCGGGAGAAGAGCGGCTGGCCCGGATTCTTACCCGAACCTTGGGAAAGCAGAACCATGAACGCAGGTAGATTCTCATTCTCGTTTCCCAAGCCATAGCTGATCCACGAACCCATGCTTGCGTGCCCCATCTGCTGCGATCCCGTTAATACGTAGGTGACCGCGGGGTCGTGGTTAATGGCTTCCGTATGCATGCCCCGCAAAATTGTAATGTCGTCGGCAATGCCTTGAGTGCAAGGAAGCAAGTCGCTGATCCAGGTTCCCCGCTCGCCGCAACGCTTGAAGTCCCAAAAGGGAGCGGCAAAGGGGAAGGACGATTGATTGGCCGTCATACCCGTCACGCGTTGATTCCCCCTAACCGAATCCGGAAGCTCCTGGCCATGCAGTTCGCGCATCTGCGGCTTGTAGTCGAACAAGTCGAGGTGCGATGGCCCACCCGACTGGAAAAGGTAGATCACCCGCTTGGCTTTGGGAGCGAAATGGGGCAGCAGGCTTTTGATTGTGTCTGTATTGGATGAACTACTACCTAGAGCGCTACTTGCAAGGCGAGGAATCAACAAGGACCCCAAGGCCGCTTGGCCGATACCTCGGCCCAAGGCGCCGAAGAGGGAGCGGCGGGTCATTCTGCGGTGAAAGTCGATTAATGGATCCATGACTATGGTTTGGTAATGGTTTCGCTGAGATTCATGACGAGATTAACGACTTGGGTGTAGGCCGCGTGCTCAACCAGATCTAGACTCGGGTCTCGCTGGCGCTCCCCGAATGCCAACAGCTCCTGAGCCGCTTCCGGACTAGCTTCAAACTGACGGCGCTGATCTTGCAACGCAGCCAGGAGCGTATCCAGCTCTTCATCTGTGGGGAGTCGAGAGGTGAAAGCCTCGAAGGCGGCGACTAGGCGAGAGGGGGCATCGGACATCGAGGCGTCCTGCAGCAAGCGCTGGGCGAAGTGCCGGCTGGCTTCCATGAACTGGACATCGTTGAGCAAGACCAAGGCCTGCAGAGGGGTATTGGTTGATTCGCGATTCATGACACACAACTCCCGATTGGGAGCGTCGAAGGTAGCCATGGCCGGCGGTGGATTAGTCCGCTTCCAAAGCGTGTACATGCTCCGGCGATACAAATTAGATCCTTCGTCCTGGACAAAGGCCTGAGTCGTGTCTCTCACCGATCCATAGTGGCTGATCTCCCGCCAGATGAAAGCCGGCTGATAAGGCTTGACGCTCGAGCCCCCTATCCAGTCGTTGAGCAAGCCGCTCTGGGCCAAGGAGGCGTCGCGAATGAATTCGGCTTGTAGGCGCATGCGCGGGCCTCGGGCCAGCAATCGGTTTTCGGGATCCTTCTCCAGTCTGTCGGAGTCGATCCGGGAATCCTGCCGGTAGGTCGCAGACATGACGATTTGCTTGATCAATCGCTTCACTCGCCAGCCGTTCTCCCTGAAGTCCACAGCTAGCCAATCCAGCAACTCCGGATGGCTGGGCCAGGTTCCCTGAGAGCCGAAATCCGCCGAGGTCACTACGATACCTGTCCCGAAGAGCATCTGCCAGATGCGATTTACGGCAACGCGAGCCGTCAAGGGGTGATCCTCATGTAGAAACCAGTCCGCCAGGGCCAAGCGGTTCCGCGGAGCGTCGTCGGAAATCGGTAACAGAAATTCGGGCACGCCTGGAAACACTTCTTCGCGAGGGTTCTCATAGCTGCCGCGCTCGAGGACGAAAGTCTTGCGAGGCTCGGCCGCCGTATTCATCACCTGGGTAGAGAACGCTTCCGTCATCTCCCGTAGGCGGTTCTGGGTGATCTCCAGCTCGTTGCGGGTCCTGGCCAGTTTCGGGTCATGGCTTCTCTGGTAGGCCGCCAGACGGGCTACCGATTCCGGACTTCGCTTGTTTCTCGGGGTCGTCAAAATTCTTTGGATACTCTCGGGAACATTGGTTTCGTCATTACGGCCAGTAATCGCCAACACTCGAAAATGGCCGGGGCCTCCGATTTGCTGGAAATTGACCATTACCGTCAAATGAGAGGCGTCCGATCTGCTGACCGATTCGCCTAGCATAACCGTAAGGTGCTGCTGTTCGCGAACGCGGCCTAGTGGCGACCAGGCGCTGGCCGACCGCGGGTCCAGGACGTTCTCTACTGGATAATCGGGGTGGGAGTAGGAAGCCGTCGCGTTCGCCAAGGGAACCATGCGATTGAGATCGATATCCGCCACTGGCAGATGCCCTGTGGAAACCGAGACCGCGGTGACAGCAAAAGCCCCGAGCTCTGCTTTCTCGCCGTAGCCGATAGCGCCATCATTGACGGCTTCATGAGGGTAGAACTCCACCCTCACCCCAGTGATGGGTTCCACCAAGGTATCCGGAATCTCGAACACCATGGAGTAGAAGTTGCGGATCGTCTGGAGCGAGAGCATGGATCCGTCAGGCTGCACCTGCATCACGTCGCGCTGGGATACATTAGGCGAATTGATCTTCTCCGGTCGCAGCGGGCGCAGACTAAACCCCTCCCCCAGTCTGGCCAGTTCGCCCCGGGCCTCCTCTTCCCAGGAAGGTTGCCGGAGGTCGCGCTCTATCTCCAGTTGGGCGGAAAGCTTTTCGATGCGGTCTTCAATCTCTTGGTGGTCATCGTGCCGGATCGAGGTCCTGGCGTGGATGACTGGCTGGGCATTTTTCCCGCTGGCTCCGTCTAGGCCTTTGTCATCGAGCGTGTTGAAATACGCGAAGAACCGATAGAAGTCCTCCATGGAAATAGGATCGAACTTGTGGTCATGGCACTGGGCGCAGGCCATGGTCAGGCCAAGAAAGGCCTCGCTCGTCGTCTTGACCCGATCGATCGCGTAGTTGGTCAAATTCTCCAAAGGAATCGTCCCGCCTTCGGCAGTGATCATGTGGTTGCGGCTAAATCCCGTAGCGACGATCTGATCTATGGTCGCATTGGGGAGCAAGTCGCCAGCGAGCTGCTCGCGCAGAAATTCGCTGAACGGCTTGTCGTCATTATAAGCCTGAATGACCCAGTCGCGCCAGAGCCACATGGTTCGGCCGCCGTCCCGCGAATAACCATTGGTGTCTGCGTAACGGGCCTGGTCCATCCAATACAGGGCCATGCGCTCTCCGAAGCGATCCGACGAAAGCAGCCGATCGACGAGGTCCTCGTACGCGGTCGGCGACTCGTCGCCCAAAAACAACGCAATTTCCTCCAGGGACGGCGGCAAGCCGGTCAGGTCGAAAGAGAGGCGCCGGATCAAGGTCCGGCGGTCCGCTTCGCCGTTGGGGTAAAGCGCCTCCGCTTGCAACCTCTCGCCGACGAAACGATCGATAGGGCTTTCGGCCCACCCATCGAAGGCGGGATCGGGAAGGTCCGCTTTCTTGGGTGTCTCGAAAGCCCAATGGGACTCGTACGCAGCGCCTTCCCGTATCCATTGCTCGATGATGGATTTCTGTTCATCGGTCAGAGAAAGATTTGATTCGGGCGGGGGCATCCGGTATTCGGGATCCGGATCATTGATCAGCAGCCAAGCCTCGCTGGTATCCAAATCGCCCGGAACCAAGGCGTGGTAGCCATCCCGCTCGGCGAAGGCAGACTCGGGCAAATCGAAACGCAGATCCGCTTCCCGGGACTCCTCGTCCGGCCCGTGGCAATTGAAGCAGGTTTCCGAGAATATCGGCCGAATGTCCCGATTGAAAGAGATCTCCCGCTTTTCCGAAGCTTGCGCCACCAAGCACGGCAACCCAATCGCCAAAAATGCAGCTCTTATTTTCACCTTCATATTTCTTCAGACAAGCTCCCTCACCAATAGGGTTCAAAGAGTCGCAAATGGATTCTTCACATTCACGCCATCGAACTCTTGGCCGTCGGTCAAATCCTCCGTAAGCACTAATGAGCAGCCCGAAAGACTGGCGGCCTCGATGATCGCAGCATCCCAGTAGGACAACTTCCACCGCTTTCGGGCAGCAAGGGCCGCATCGAGCGCTTGTTTGGTAGTTTCCTGGAGACGGGAACGCTTACAACTGGCGATGAGATCGCAGGCTTCTTCGTGCTCCAAAGCGTCATCTCGCGAAGAACGCGTTGCTCGGACGTAAAATTCCTGCAGTACCTGCACGGAGAGACACAGGTCGTCTCGCTCCATTATTCTCGCAGCCGTTTGCTGCTTCGCCCGCTCGCTTTCGGCAAAGCT
>CAYOLG010000001.1:0-86890 GCA_964404745.1 uncultured Opitutaceae bacterium | reverse complement strand
GCTCCATTATTCTCGCAGCCGTTTGCTGCTTCGCCCGCTCGCTTTCGGCAAAGCTGACTCGGTACAGCAATACGTTCGTGTCAACGAGGTCCATCTCGGTCGTGCAACTCCTCGCGAGTCAAACGGTTCGAGGCTGAAAACGATCCCGCCCGCTTGCGGATGCGCTCAATCGTATCGGCTTCAAGACGTCTCAATCGATCGGCCTCCGTCTCTTGACCCGCTAGATCTTGCAACGCCTTTCTCACAAGCGCAGAAACGGATGTGCACAGCTCGGCGGCCCTGAAATGGGCCCTGTGATACACATCATCATCCACACTTACTGTGGTGTTTTTCATGTTCACAGGATCTTGGCTGATGATCCATAGGTCAAGTTTCGGTTTGGCCATCCGCTGAAGACATATGGAATGCCACAAAATGCTCATGGCCAGATTCTTTTCTGCAAATGCGACAGGTTTACCTGAGCTCAGGCAAAGATTTCGTCCACGACATTGCCGTAAACGTCAGTCAGGCGATAGGGTCGACCACTGCGCGTGTAGGTAAGCCGTCCATGGTCCAGACCCAGCAGATGTAGATTGGTGGCATGCAAATCATGAACGTGGAAGCGGTCTCGTACGGCATTGTATCCAAAATCGTCGGTCCGCCCGTGAACATGGCCGCCTTTGACGCCTCCTCCAGCCAAAAAGATTGTGTCCTCGTCCCGGCGGTTTTTCGGATTCGTTATTGATGTCCAGCACTTAGGGCACTTCTGTCTGCATGCGAGAGGCGAGTTCGTTGGCCTCGATCATGCCCTCGAGGGCGGAGTCGCCTCCGGTCCGCTGCAAATGTTCGCGGTTCAAATCTGCCAAAAGATCCAGCTGGCTCCGTCGGGCCTCCCGCAGCAATCGCTTGACCGCTAGGTACCGAATCATTTCGCTGCTCTCGTTGCCCCGCATCCCGTTAAAGCCGAGAGGCGGGCAGACATCAATAAACCCGTTCCCTGTTTTGAGAACTTCATTCCAGGAGTGTTGTCCCCTACGCAGCTGGGGTAAAAAGAAAAAAGAGAGGGGACACAGCTATTCAAATAATAATCCCCGGGCGAGCCCATGGCCATTCTAAGTTAGCGATCGATCTACAAACGCCCACATCGACTTAGCCTAGCAAAACGATGGCTTGATTCCGTTGGGCTACCGCTTGCCCTGGCGATAGCCTAAAGGCCATTAGCTTGTCGTATGGCGTTACGCCGCAGAAGCGGCTAGATTCTTGGGTACGCGGTCGCCGCAAGCGGCGACCCTATGATCTCTTCTTGCCAAACGCTCTATTAGGCTTTGATTTCCTTGATCTCCTTGGTGGCGATGCCAATCGGTCGATCCAGCGGCACACCGGCGCAGCTGAGCAAAGTGGTGAGCAGGTCGCCCTGATTGCCTTTCGTATTGGGAAGAAAACGCCCCGTCTTGATCGATCCGCCTCCACTACCAGCGATAACGAACGGAAGATTCTCGCGCTTGTGCTGGTCTCCATCCTCTAGACCCGATCCCCACATCATAATGCAATTATCGAGCAGGGTTCCGTCGCCTTCGCTGAGATTGGCCATCTTTTTCACCATATAGGCAAACTGGGAAATATTAAATTCGTTGATTGCCGCAACTTTTCGAATCTTCTCCGGATCCTGGCGGTGGTGCGTGGTCGAGTGGTGTTTGTCTGTGAAACCAAGTTCTGGATACGAAACTCCATTCGGCGTAGATCCGATGTAGGTACTAACTCGCGTCGCGTCGATTTGGAAAGCCAGAATATTAAGATCGCACATGACTTGCATGTATTCGCTTCGCTTATCGCCTTCCGGGATCTTGATTTCGATCGGGGGAGAATCCTTATCATTACGCTTGCTCGAGCTCATGCCCGCCTTTTCCAAAGCGGCCTCCTTCTGTCGGTACTCGATGGCTGCTATACGCCGCTCAACTGCCCGGACGCTATCCAGGTACTCGTCCAATTTGTATTGATCGACCTGCGGCAAGGTTCGGCGCAGTTCCTTGGCCCCGCCGATCACCAAATCTAGCATCTGCCGATCCATGGGATTCACTTTCCCTGACTGGTTCGCCTTGTCCTTCTGACCGAAGAGCCGATTTAAGACGGCTCGAGGATTGATCTCCGCCGGGACCGCTTGCGTAGGCGAGCGATAACTACAGTGCGAGTAATACGCTTCGTTCAATCCCGCCTGATTCTCCATATGCGTTTGCGGCATAGTGGCGAGCTCCAGCGAAGGGAGCGGAGTGTGGGCTCCAACGTAGTTAGCCATCACCTGGTCGGCCGAAATAGAAATATCAACGCTGCTCCTGGTATCCGGATTCGGCAATGTGGCGGTCAGCCATGTTGACAGCTCGAGGGCATGAGGAGCCCCTTTGTAGTAGGGCATGATGGGCACGCCCGATATCCCCTTCATCACAAGGCACTGGTCCAACACAGGTTTGAGCGACTTGAGAGATGACGGCGTGTTCGACCGATAATCTTCCGGGCTCGTCGGCCAAAACTGTTCCATAATCACACCATGAGGCATGTACATGAAGCCCATGCGAACCGGCGGTTTGGGAGTTCGACGATTCGGGACCGTCTCCGCCCAACCCATGGAATCCAGCAGCGGCAGGGCGAGAGAAGCTCCGATTCCTTTTAAGCAAGTACGACGGTCGATGAGGTATTTCTTGTTCATAGGGCTGCCTGGATTGTTTTGACTTCGGATTCGCTTTTGACCCTCCGCTGAGTGAAAAGGTAGCTGGTTACTATTTCAGAAATGATAGTTTGGACACGAAAATCATCTTTGGCGATCTTTTCCATCAATTGGTCTACCACCACCTCATCATATCCTTTGAGCTGCCGGACCAATGCGTAGGACATGAGCCTTTCAGTAAAATTTCTAGCCAGCCGAATTTCCTTTCCCGCGATAATTTGCTTTAATTCGACCGGATTATCGAAAGTCTCCCCGCTCATCAGCGCCCCTGAGGCATCAATGAGCCCTCCCTTATCATCCCGCTCTCGCCAACGACCAATGGCGTCATAATTCTCCAAGCCAAATCCTATCGGATCCAGCACTTTGTGACAGGTCGCGCAAATCATATCGCTCTGGTGCAGCTCCGTTAGCTCGCGCAGCGACATCTCCTCCGTTGTCGGGCTGCTCGTCTCTTCCAAATCGGGCACATCAGGAGGTGGCGGCGGCACATGCTCGCCCAGAACTTTCTCTAGCACCCAAACGCCTCGATTGACCGGACTCGTCCGATTGGGGAACGAGGTCGCCGCCAGAGTAGCAGGCATTCCTAGGATGCCGCCGCGATTGGGATTCGCCAACTCGACTCTGCGCATCTTGCCTCCTTTGACGGATTTCTCCAATCCGTACAGCTTAGCTAGACCGCCATTCAGAAACGTATAATCGCTGTCCACAAAACGAACTACGCTTTGGTTTTCACTTACTATACTTTGGAAAAATAAACGGGCCTCCTCGATCATGGCCGTCCGCATCTCTGGTGTCATCAGCGGAAATCGATCCGGATCGAAAGTCTGGTTCTCCAATTTGTCTATGCCCAGCCATTGAGCGCCGAAGCCGTCAAATAATGCGGTCGACCTTGGATCCTTCAACATGCGCGTCACTTGACTTCTCAATGTATCCGGATCTTGGATTCGGCCTTCATCCGCCAAGGCAGCTAACTCAGCGTCGGGCGGGGACATCCAAATGAGATAGGAGAGTCGAGAAGCCAATTGAAAATCGTCCAAGGGCACAATGGCCTCCTCTGAATAAACCGGACCTACCGGAGTGATGAAGAGGAACTGAGGCGACACAAGAATCGCCTTGAGCATGAATCCCAGAGAATCCTGATAATTCAACCCGTTGCCCCGGCCCAGATCGAAGATCCGAACTAGCAAATCCAATTCAGCCTCCGAAGCCGGCCGACGATAAGCATCGCGTGTTAGCGAGCGAGCCACTTGTCGGGCAGCTCGGCGAAGATCCGTTCCATCTCCCGGCATTTCCCCGAAGAGTCGCTTCCGCAGGGCCGTTGCCGCCTGGCCTCGCTTTTTCGATATACGATCCACAACTTCACTGGCAATTCCAAGAAACAGCTCCGACTGCATCGGGGAAACGGAATTGAGGTAACCGGCTCCAAACACTTCCTCCGGCAAATCCTCCGCAATACTGGACTCGACCCCGTACAAGGCTTGCAGCGTGTTCCCGTACTCAACTTTGGACAGGCGACGAATCACAAACGGACCCGGATCTTTCGGACTGACATACTTGAGCTTTCCCATCCACTCGAGAAACTGTTCACGCTCCTCGTCGGTCGGTATCTTGTCTCCGTCAATTGGCGGCATGTCGTGGGCCTTCACCCGGGCCACTGAGAGCTTCAACTGCTGAGTCGAAGAGGTTTCGCCAAGAGCTTTGAGAGCAGCATCTATGTTGAACCCCGCCTCGCCCCGAGGGCCGTGGCATTCGACGCAGTATTTCTTGGCCCACGGCCTGACCTCTTCCTCGAATATCCGCTTCGCATCGGCTTGCAGAGCCGCGTACTCGGCATCGCTTTCTGGAACATCCGCGAAACCCGACGAAACGGCCAAGAAAATCAGGGGCGCACCTATTCGCGGGCGCAGTCGCGGAAGGCCACACGACCAGTCGTCTGTCTTTAGAAACGAGATCATAAGGGGAAAGCGATCGTGTACATTACAGCCTTGGCGAACAAAATCGACACAGAATTTAAAACACGGCCTTTCGGGAGGATGGGCTCCCGGGAGTTGCAAGGTGTGACAGGTAGCGGCCTATCTCACGCCTTCGTCCCGACATGGCGCATGCCGAGAGGCCAAAAATGGTAGAACAGGCTTCTAGCCTGTCACTTCTGACGCTGCCTACAGGCAAGATGCCTGCGCTACTTTGAAGAATGGGCGCTCGGCTCGGTCATCCGAGAGTCATTGGAGAGCCATATTATGCCTTTGGCTCCCTACTCCCTCTACTCCACCGGGGCCGGTGTATAAGGAATCGACGAGCGCTGGAGCACGGCATCTACGCCACCATTGGCTTCCACCCGGGCCGCTTGATCGGCAAAGGCTTGGCGATTCACTTCTTCCGGATCGCAGATCTCCAGGAGCTTGGAATGCAGCATGGTACGCGTTTCTTCATAACTGGGATCTTCTCCCAGATCGTTCAGCTCTTGCGGATCCGCTTCCAAGTCGAAAAGCTGACACGAGTAGTCCACGTGGTAGATGTATTTCCAATTACGGTACCGAATCATAAAAGCGCCCGTGATAGATCCGATGGCGTGGTATTCGGAAAAGGCTACGCGAGCGGGATCCGCCCCATTGGCCAAGTCTAGCAGATTCGTTCCTGGCAGCTCGTTCTTCTCCTCCTCGGTCAGAGACTCTCCATTGAATTCCAGAAAGGTCGGGGCCAGATCCACCAGTGTAGCGGGCGTGGATACACGTTTGCCAACAGGAATATCCGGTCCGGCCATAACTAAGGGTACCCCCGCGGATTCCTCGTATAGCGTCGACTTCCCCCAAAAACCGTTATCTCCAAGATTGTCACCGTGATCGCTAGTGTAGATGATTCGCGTTGAATCTGCCAGCCCCGCCTCTTCCAGAGCCTCTCGAACCTGCCCGATCAAACTATCCACGAAACTAACCAGGCCATAGTAGCTGGCTATAGCGATACGCGTGGAACGCTCATCGAAATATTCATCGAAATTCTGATACTCATGCAGACCTTTCATGGCTGGGTTTCGATACCCGCCATCGTCTCCATAGCGCTTGGGAAGCTCCACTTCATCCGGATCGTACATTTGATAAAACTCCTCCGGAGCAATGAGCGGAAAGTGCGGACAAACAAAAGAGACAAAGAGCGTCCACGGCTTACCCGAAGCGGCATCGGCCTTCTTTCGAATCCACTCGCAGGCCGCATTGGCGATGCTGCGATCGTATCTTTGGTAATCGGTTTCCCCGGGTCCAATGTTCTCGGACATCAGATGCTCGCAGTGCCTAGGAGGACGGACCTTTCTCAAGCAGCTCAAAAGATCCCCCACCCCGTCGACGACATGGAGTGGCAATATTTCTTCGGTGAAGCCGTTGTCGTCATCGGACGATCGAAAATGTAGTTTTCCAATCGATACGACTTCGTGACCCGCTGATTTCAGATGGTGCCCCCAACCTTCGATCTGTCCGCAATAGGAATTTCCATTGCACCAATTTCTGGTTCGATGCACGTACCGTCCCGTTTGCAGGGCCGCCCGAGCGGGAATGCAAATCGGGGAATTCGTATAAGCGCTCTCGAAGAGCGTACCCTCCGAAGCTAGATTATCGATGTTCGGCGTCTTGACCAGCGGGTGACCATAGCAGCCACTGGCATCCCGTCGATGCTCGTCTGAGAGGATGAAAAGCGTATTCAATGAATTCATATATTGGATACTATACCAATGGGACCGCCGCTTTTAGAGAAATGATTTTCAATTGAGGCTTTGAGATGCCCCAAAATCGGGAGAAAAGCAGCCCTTTTAGCTGAACCGAAAGGGCTGCCCGAACCAAGCTAAAAGCTAAAAGTACTGGTCAGAAAGACTTCTGTCGGATTGGGATTCCGGACTACAGCCGGGCTACCGTCAGGGTTCGTTGCTATCAGAATGTAATCATCTTCTCCGATCAGATTTCGGATGTTCAGCTGCAAACGATAATCGATCTTATTGTTGAGTTTGCCGCGGTAGCTCACCCAAGTATCGCCGTCCCAGCTCAACCCAATCTCAAAACGCCCTTTCGAGGCAGACGCTTGTCAAAAGTCACCAACTTCAGGCTTTTCTTATTCGCTATGGCCAACAAATGGGCATCCTTTACCCGCTTAGGCCCGGCAAACCAGTCCCCTAGTTCATCTAGTTCTATATCGTCCTCGACAGTACGCACTTCGTAAAAATCCTTGAACGTGCGAATCGCGGCCACTAACCGAGCTATCTTCTTCTCACCCGATACGGCCATCAGCACACGCAAGCATCCCGTCGTGACCAATGGAGCAACATGGAACGACTGCCCCTTGTTATCCATCATCCAAGCCGGCATTACAGCATGGTGCTCGTGATCTTGATGTACGCCCGCGATTAGGGCGTTTACATCAAGAAGGAAACTCATTCCGTTTCCTCTAGAATTTTGGATACTTGCTTGGTTGTCAGAATCTGCTTGCGTTTGAATGAAAGCGCCGGTCCTCCATCGATTTTACTACGCTTGAGCAAATCGCGTTTTCCAGAAGATCCAGCCTTCAATGGCTCAATCAGAATCCCATGGCCTCTATCGAAAATATTGACAGGACAAACAGCCGTTATTCCGTACTTCCGCCTGATTTTGCTGGGAAAAACTAACTGCCCTTTGACCATGAGAATTTCTTACTTCTGTCAACAGCGCAGTGTATATCAGCGCCCTCTGTTCGCTGCTCAAATGAGCATAATTAGCCTGGCCCTATTTGTACCTTTCTAAAATAACTGCGACGAGAGCCCTTCAGCCAGCTGCGCTTGCTCTCGCCAGTAAATTTCAGTTTCTCGGGATTCCAATTGATATCCTGCTGCTTGTAGTAGGCGAGATTCATGAGATGACAGCATATGGCGGTGCGGGAACCGGCGTCAATGTGAGCGACCGGCTTTCCTCGAGATATAACCGCATCAATAAAGTTTTGCTGGTGCCCGCCTTTTTCCTGTTGAGGCAGACGAATCTTCGCATCCTTGAGGAATTCGCGCTCGGTAAGGGCTAACGCTTGATTAAGCGTCGATATCACGCCAAAGGAGTGGCCGGTATTCCTGCGAGGCTCGGTCGGCACAAGCCCGACATTCTCATCGTCACGAGTCAGGAGCTTTTCGACGAACGATTCTTCGAAAATGCGGGATTAAAGATCCCCGACAACATCGAAGTGGCGAAAATCAATATTAACGATCGGAACAAAGGCTTCAGCGGGATCGATCTCATGTCCAAGGAAGTTGGACGTAGCTGTGTTGATCTACTGGCCCGGCTAATGTACCAGAACGAATACGGCAAGCCAGATAAGCCTATCTCGATACTGGTACCGGGAGAATGGGTACTGGGAAAAATGTGCCCTTCCTTTCGCGGGTGATATGCCCGACGACCAATGCATACAAGCGGCGATCTCCGAGCGCCGATTTTAGAAGTAGCACAGGTATCCTGCCTGTATCCATCGAAAGAAGCAGCAGGCCAGAAGCCTATTCTACAGTTGGTTGGCGCTGGGCTTGGGCCGCAGAAGCGAAGCAGCGCGCAGGCGTGAGATCGCTCGCTTGCCGACCTAAATCATAAAACAGACTAGAATCGCCCGATCACGGTGATTCGAGCGCCGAGGGGCGCCCCAACAGACGCCTGATGAGTACTGTGGGAGTTTGGGAAGTAGAGCTCGTCCGTCAGATTCTCGACGTTTATCTGAAGGCGCAGGTCGTCGGAGAGATCGTAATACGCTGCCGCATCGATACGAGTGTAGCTCGGCAGTATGGCGCTGTTGTTGTTGTTTATGTAACTGCTGCCCTGGTGAGTCAGGCCCAGACCCAGAGCGAACTCATCTGTCACTTGCAAATTGTTCCAGAGAGAGAACATGTTCTCCGGTAATTCGCGCGGACGCAATCCGGTAGGCCCTGAACGGCTAACTTGCTCGCCATCTAGATTGCTGTATCCGGCCGATACATACCAAGTATCCGTAATCCTACCCTGAAGCTGCAATTCGTAGCCCGTGATTTCCGAGTCGATAACATCCAAAGTCGACGGATCGCTATCGGCGACCTGCGGCGAGCTTTGCTCAACTTCGAAAAGGGAAAAGGTCAAGTTAACGCTTTGGTTAATATCCCACTTTATGCCCGCCTCGAGATTGGAGTAGGTGTTCGGATCCAGTTGATTGGCGCTGCCGTTGATATCGGCAAATTGCTCGCCACTGCGTGGCAAGAAGGACTCGCTGTAGCTTCCGTAGAGGGAAACGTTTTCTTGGGGCTTGAACACCAAGCCAAGGCGAGGCAATATCTCGTCATCGGTACGGCTACGGTTTTCGTTAGCCGGAACGTTGAAAACATCGATTTCGAAGCTGTCGAATCGAGCTCCCAGTACCACATCCCACTGATTATTGAGCTCGATCTCATCTTGAATGTAGGCTGAAAAGACGTTTATGCCCACTCGCGTATCGTCATCGAGGTCCGTCGTATAATCGTTCCGAGTCGTCTCGCCTGAAGCATTGACGCCAACGCCTCCGCGCAAGTTGAGGGGACGGGTGGCCGCGAATACCTCGTTATCGTCTGAGGTAGCATCCCAGATAGAGTTGTAGCGATCCTGATTTGACGAAGTGTCGATATATTCAGCCCCGAAGATAACCGTATGACTAATGCTATCGGTGAGGAATTCCCCGATCAAGTTTCCTGACAGGATAAAATTTTCGCGTCGAGTGGTGTCGACGTATCCGTCGAGTGTCACCTCTTTAGGAGTAGCAGCCTGATCGTAACTCGATACGTAGAAATTCTCATACAACTTATCGTAGTCGCCGTAGAAAGCGGTAAAGTTGCCTTTCAGATTGTCCGAAAACTCTTGCTGGACTGCAGCTCGAAGCAAATGCGCTTCCAGTTCGGTTTTGTTCAGGTCGGGATCACCGAAAACAGTTTTTTCGAAAGCCTCCACAGGACGTCCATCTGAGCCCGTAGGAATTCCGCGGTCGATGAAGCGTTCATGATCCAAGTACTCGTAAGACAAATCGAGCGCAGACCCTTCACTTAGCTGGACTCTGCCGGTCGGGTTTATGCCGATCCGTTCGCCGTCATAAAAATCACGGTGATTGTCCAGGCTCTCGAACATCGCGTTCACCCGGACTGCCGCATTGCGATCAAACGCGAAGTTGCTGTCGATCTGGACGCCAAATGCTCCAAAGCTATCCATACTCGCTTGGTAGTTCGTGAATTCCGAACCAACTACACCCTTTTTGGTAACCCGATTCAATATCCCGCCCGTACCACCACGACCAAAGAGGAGGGCGTTGGGGCCGCGGAGAATTTCTACCTGCTCCAGATTGTAAAGGGGCCGGTAGTATTGAACGTCGTCGCGAACGCCATCGATAAAGAAATCAGCCGTGGAACGGACGCCTCGAAACACCACCGCGTCCCGGTGGCCTTCACCCTGGGATGTACTGACACCCGGCGTATAGCTGATGATGTCGCCAATACTATCGAAGCCCTGCAAAGCGATCGTGTCCGCCGTAATAATCGAAAGGCTCTGAGGCACATCGATAACGGGTGTGGGCGTTCTCAAGGCGTTGATCTTATCCGAATAGAGATATCGTCCAACCACCTCGAGATCTTCGAGGGCGACTGTACCCGCAATGCCACTTTCAGACGTCTGGGCTAAAACCGCAGGGGCGGCAAAAGACAGGGAAATCGCCGCGACCCCGAACAGGCGGGTCGGCACGGATTTCATTACTTCTAGAATGCGATAGGTTTTCATCCTCTGGCCCAAACCATAGCAGACTCGAAGACGAGTGTCCGCCCCGAGAGGGATAAAAAAAGCTCCGAAACGGAGCTTTTTGGGAGGATGAAGGGGCTAGGATGAGGGATAAATGTGGTGCATCTTGACATATTCGCATACAAATAAAGTATGCGAATATGCGTACAACGTTAGACATAGACGATAAAATCATGCGACAGATAAAGCGCAAAGCGCTCGACGAGCAGAAGTCTATCAAAGCGATCATAAATGAAGCGCTCGCAAAGGACTTAGGCTCCAAGCGGGCCCCTTCGACTCCAAAACCCTACCGCTGTCCTTCGCGGTCACTAGGCGGGCCACGCGTCAACTTGGAAAAAGCCCTGTCTCTTGCCGATGAACTAGAGGACGAAGCGGTTTCGGCGAAACTGGAATCGCGTAAGTAGCATGCAAGTAATCGACCTGAATGTCTGTCTGTATGCCATTAACAAGGATAGCGTTCTACACAAAGTAGCCAAACGCTACCTCGAGGACGCATTGAACAGCGAGGAGCCCGTTGCTTTTGCCTGGGTGGTAATTCTCGGTTTCATGCGTATCGCTACCAACCCTAGGATCTTCCCAAAACCGCTTTCGGCATCGCAAGCGATGGTTGTGATCGATGGCTGGCTCAAACAGCCAGTTGCAGAAGTACTTGAACCCGGGCCCGAACACTGGCGTACCTTGAAAGAGCTGCTAGAGGAATCGGGAACCGCGGGCAATCTAACGACGGACGCCCACCTGGCCGCCTTGGCCATTGAGAACGGCGCGAAGCTAGTTTCCTTCGACGGCGACTTCCAGCGGTTCGAGCGCTTGAAAACCGTACGTCCCTGAAATAAACCATTGTTCATTGTGCACTGAAGTTGATCACGTGATCACTTTGAATGCACAAGCAGTATCGCTTGAGCGGCGTCTGGGCCGGACTGAAGGGTCGGCCTACACGGATAGATTCTGCTGGGGTCTAGTGCTTCCCTAGTCTTCGGGCTTTGCAGAGGAAGCAGCTTTGGCTGGCCACTCGGGCGCATTTGCCGCAGACGAACTTGGGGCAGCTGACGATTTTTTGGACTTCCTTGAAGTGCTCGCGGATCGTGGAACGCTTCATGCCGCAAAGGCTTTTAGCAGCGAGACTCATCGGGCGCGTTCCACGACGAAGGATTTGGGGTTGATGCCAAAGGATTCCCGGAAGGCCCGGGCAAAGTGGCTGGGATTGGAGTAGCCCACGGCGTTAGCCGCTTCCAAAACCGAACACCTGCGACTAGCCAGTAGCTGCCGAGCCCGGTCCATGCGTCGTTGTCGCAAGTAGCCGAATACCGTGCTTCCGTAACGTTCCCTAAAACCCCGCTTTAGTTTGAACTCGTTCAAGGCGAACTTCCTGCTCAACGCTGCGATAGAATGATCCTCAGCCAGATTCTGCTCCAGGTAGGTGGCCGCTGCCGCAAGAGAATCCTGATCTTCATCTCGATCGCAAGGCTCCGGCTTGGCGGAACCGCTGAGCACGCTAGAATCGCAAACCCGAGCCAAGAACTCCAAGGTCATGGAATCTACCAAAAGACAGTCGCAAGGAGATCTACCTTCACTACTGAGAAGATCTTCGGCCAAACTCTGCATACGAGCATCCTGAGGCCCCTTGGTCAATATTGCTTCCTGACGCTGCGAACACGCGAAACAAGCTTTGCGAGCGTGAAAGAGAGCATCCTGCTCGGTCACCAATCCCTGCCAAATCTCTTTCGAACATTCGATGACGCCAATCTCCACGTCGCCCTCCAGTGAGGTCGCGCCCGTCCATCCTCCCAGCGAGATGACAAACCAATCACCCGCGACAGCGGAACGGGTTCCCACGTCGGGGAGCGAAATAGAGATCCGACCCTTGGCCACGAAAACGATTTGCAAGAACGAGTTGAACGGCCACGAGAAGGTCGTCGACTCATTTGGAATCCTATAAACAGCGAAAGACAGTCCGTCGCGATGGGCAAATTGCCGCTGCCAAGCCGTAACTTCACCCACGCGGGCAATCGATTCTTCGGGTTTCTGGAAGGGACAAGAAATCATCGCTTAAAGATAATGAATCTCAATAACGGCGACATTGAGACTCGTTTGCAAAAACGGGTCAATATCTTTTTGAACCCGTTAACACAATTTTAACACAAGGCCGGGCTCTTAAAAAAACGAGTGAGCCGGGCGCGATCCCGGAGAGGAATTCTGCGCGATACATCACTGACAGCACACTAGGGCCCGTGGACAGATTGACTTTTTTGTCGGATAGACTCGATCGCCCGGGAGATCTCTCCATCTACCACCGATGGAGTGGTTTCAATTTTCCCCCTGTAGGCAATATAAGCGGCAGCGCCCGTTCCCCGAAGGGACAAAGTATTCCCCTGGATCCGCAGCATGCCTGGATTGGTGACGCCGATGACGACCTCGTCATGGTTATAGGCCACGTATTCTCCGATCTTATATTGCCGGGAACCGAATTCCGTCTCTTCGGATTCTCGATCTGGGTGATGCGGGTTGAAATTGGCGTCCATCAATCCCAACGCTCTGCGGGTCGGCACATCAGTTATGGGAAAGTCGTTAGTGGTGCCAATGAACTGGCCGGCTATGTTGGACCCGGCGCTGGATCCTATATAGGGCGTTCCTTGGAGTACTCGATCGCGGACGGCCACAACTAGTCCGTCCTCGTAGAGCTCTCTGAGAAGCAAGAAAGTGTTGCCTCCACTAACGTAAAATCCCTCCGCGTTTTGAACTGCGGCTAAGCGTTGGTCCGCGGGGGTGGCGTGGAGAGATTCAATGGCGTAACCGGGTCCAATCTGGGCGAACTCGCGTTTCATCCTCTCCGCGTAGGCATCGCGCTTGTCGGGGAGGCTGGCGTAATTGATCAGCAGTATCCGCTTAGACGGGCCAAAGGTGCTAGCGATATCAGCTTTTGCGTGCTCTAGGGATTTCTGCCCCGGGTTTGTCGTTGCGCTCAAAAGCAAGGCATTCACGTTTTGGCGTTGGGCCTCGTCGGGGAGTTCGTCGGTAACGCTATTTTGCATACATCCTGAAAGAGCAGCATATAAGGCGAATAGCAGCAGATACTCAATCCTCAGATACCGCCCCGATCGAATAATCCGGAAAATCGGCATGGCATCATTCTTTCGCCCTGGCAACGAAGTCCAAATCGAAAACATAAGCCCCATATAAATCGCCATCCTTCCAGGTCTTTCCATCATCATCCGTGTAGTACGTCCCCTCTTCAAAGGTGGACACCCACAGTCGATCGGAGTGGTTTTCGTCGAAAACGACTGCGGTAACGTTTTTGGAGGGCAGTCCCGAGTTCCTGTATTCCCAAGATTCCCCACCATTGTTTGATACCCAAACGCCCTGGCTCCAACCGCCCGCCGCCATGCGCGATTCGTTCTCAGGATGAAGGGAGACGCCGTAGACGTTGGTTTCGCTCAAAGCTTCAGCGACGGATTGCCATGACTTCCCGTCATTGGTCGATAAATACACGCCCTCGCCTTCGGATCCAGCAATCCACAAATCGGGATTTTTACGGCTGCGATCCATTCGCAAAATCGCCGATTGTGGAGAATTCCGGGCCCGAGTCCAAGAGTCGCCCGCATTGCGGCTCTCATAGATGCCATTTCCCGTTCCAAGCAACAACCGTTTTGGTTTGCGATGATCTACAATGATGGGCCGACAGTAAGTTTCCTCGAGCCCTTTATTAGCCGCAGTCCAGGAATCCCCGCCATCTCTACTCAGATGAAAGCCCCAAACCGATGTAGCGTAGATATTGTCTCCATTTTTTGGATCTATGGCGATTTTGATAAAGTCGCTTTCCCGCCATCCCGTGACCATTCGCCAGGTTTCCCCACCATTTTTCGAGCGGACAATCCCGTTGCCGCAGGCCATGAACATCGTCGCCGGAGCAGCGGGATCCACAGCCAAGCTATTCATGGATTGAATGACCGGCCCAATGCGTCGCCAGGAGTCATCCTCTTCGTTCCTGAGGAATATGCCCGAATCGGTGGGAATCGAACTCGCTTCTTGAGCCTTGGTCATGGCAAAGGCGACAAAAAGGGTCCGTTCCTCATCAGCCTCGAGCGGAGGAAAGACGAACGCCAAACCCAAGGTGAAATATCGTAAAATCCTCTGCTTCATTGGCTCTCTAACACTGAAGGTTCCACGCTCCGATTCTTGAAGTCCAAGACATAGCGCTCAGACCCGTATATCATTTCCAAGGACTGGCTCTCCCGTTCCGCCTGGGCAAAAGGCCCATCGAAAAGTTTCCAGCTGGCGTAATCCACCTTCTGGCCATCGACGGAGGGCGCTCCTCCATAAGTCGCCTCTAGTTCTACTCCGTCCAGATTGGTGTAGCGGACCTTAGGAGTTGGCTTGAGGCGAATCTCGACCGGGAGGGCCCTTACCGCCTCTTGGAATTCCTGATAGGTAGCGTACGCACTCACAGGAGCGACTTCTACGATGTATCCATTTTTTAATGAGTAGCTTACTAGGCATTCGCTGCCTTCGGACAACTCCTTAAAACCCGTGCTGAACCAAGCTCCCGCCCCGCCTTTGAGCAGACCCGTCCAGTCAACTGGCTTCCATTCTCCTGGAGCAAAGGGACGATAGGCTATATAAATCGGTCCGCCCTGTCCGAAAATCCAGCCCGAATCATCCTCGATTCGGCGATTCACATCTCTGGAGAACAGCGTGCTGATAAGTGGAAAACGCGTGCCTTCCGGGATATCGTAAAGGGCGATCAAACTGGATTCATGCTGGAAAACCTGTTCGTAAGGCGATCCCCCTTCCAATTTGTCAGGCGAATCGTAATCGACCTTAGATCTGGCGATTAGATCGGTGACGGTATCCCAGTCCGAGTTGAAGTACATCGTCCCTTCGATTGGCGACGAATAGGGCTGCAAACCGAATAGGGTATTGGACTTGCCCACCAAATTCTCTTCCCGCCAAACGAGACTCCAGGTTTGCTGCTGGATCGGTTGCAACAAACCTCCTTGGGAGGATCCGAGTATGAAATCTGGGTGCACGTAGCTGTACTTGTAAACAGGAATGGTTTTCTTGCCATCAACCTCGAACGCATTGGGTCCGGCATGCCGAAATCGCCAGCGGGTTCGCTTGAGTTCCTTATGAACGTAGGCTTGGTCACGATCGGATGCGATCCAGAATAGGATCGACGGCGGCGTGTACCCACTCATCGCTATCATCAGCGTTCCTCCATTGGAGCTGTACTCGCCCTGCCCCCAAAGCAGCCAGGCATGGGCTGCCGAGTGCGCCATTCCCGGCTGCAGCAAGTAGCGCGGGTAGAGTCGGCTATGAGCGCCCCCATAGAGGCCACCCAGATTTTCCACAGCATAGTCGAGCAGGATGTAATCCATCATCATCTTTCCCATCTGCTGCAGTTCCGGATCGCGAGCCCAGCCGACTAGCAGGGCCATAGGCCGCGTGTATTCCTCGATGTAGTTGGGAGAGTCATACTCCCCTTGCCCGTAGGAGGTTGTGATCCGCATCCAATCGAGGATGAATTCCTTGGCATCTGCCATGATTTCCTTTGAGGACTTCCCATTGTACCAATCGGCGGGCCCGGCATCCGGAAACATTTCCGCCACCAAATATAGGCTCACATAGTACATCACCCAATGGTTTTCGGTATCGCCTCGATAGGGAAAGTAAGTTCGCCAAAGCTCGCGGATGAAGGCCCAGTCGTCGTCGTTGAGTTGGTCGCGCCCGGCATGCATCAGAAGAGCCATAGGGTGCATCCAAAACATGGCTCCCGTTGGAGGATCGTTGGAAAGGCGAAGTCGCTCCCGAGCCCAGTCCAAATTCTCTCCTCTGAATAGATTGGCCGCGATTGTGAAGCTGCTTCCCCGGGTCACGTCGCTCGGGTCCGTGTTGGCCACGGTCTGATCGATGACGTATTCGCAGCGTTCCCGATATTGGCGAACCAGATCGGCCTCGCTGATTTCGGCTGCGGGTGGAGCGACCTCTCCAAAAGCGAGTGCGGTAGCGAATAGGGCCACGACAGCGAAGCCACGCTGAGAACGTATTTGGCTGTAGAGGTTGATCATTGGCGTCTTGGAAACGGTTAAGGTAAACGATTTGTTAAAGAGGGATCCCGAGTTAACCAATATTTTTGCGGTGTAAGGTAAAACACAAGGGTGTTCTGGATGATGATAGGCCTTGGACCAAGAGCTGCTCCAGCTTAGGTAGCGGGCGATCTCCGAGCGCCCGCTACCCTATCTATCCAGAGGGAACAAAGCACACCTTGATCGCTTCTCGCCTTTGCAAGAGGGCCACGCCTTCGGCATAGGATTCGAGAGGTAGCGTCTTGGAAATTAATGGCTCCAGCTTGAGTTTGCCGGAAACAATGAAGTCGAGGGCCCTCTCTGCAGCGCCTCGATTGTGAGCCCCATACCCAACCAAGTGCAAGCCGCGGCACCAATGCTTGAAGCCGAAGCTTACGTCTTCCCGGAGCACCCCAAATAGAGCTACGACATCCCGCGTCTTCCCCATCAAATACTCGATGGACACCGGAAAACCCACACAATCGATGGCGAGATCGATAGCTTCCGCGCTAAATCGGTCATAAGGAAAGGCCTCTTCGTCTGTCGGATCGAGCACGCGGTCGGCCCCCAATTCTGACGCTAGACGCCGACGGCTTTCCACCGGATCAAAAGCGATCACTTCCTCAGCCCCATGAGCCTTGGCCAGCTGAATAGCCACCAAGCCCGCGGGCCCTAGGCCGCTAACGGCGAATCGCTTGCCCTCGATCGGGGAGACATTCTGAATTTGGTCGAAAGAGACCTGCACGCACATGGCCAATTCCAAAGAAGCAATCTCCTGCGGACGCAATGAAGCGGGGACCTCGAGTAAATTGCCTACTTCGGCGATTACATATTCAGCATAGCAGCCTTGCTTGGCTCCCGCCTGATCTTGCCAAAAGGCCACCCGAGCGCCAACTGGGAATCCCTCCACTCCAGGACCGACTTCTACCACTTCGCCGGTAGCTTCGTGTCCCGGTTGACCGGGCGTGTAGGGATACTCCAATTTGCCGCCCGGAGCCATGGGAACGCCATCCATGATATGCAAATCCCATTGCGGGCAAGTAGCCACGCCGGAAATCTTAACTAATACTTGACCCTGACCGGGTTGGGGCACCGGCAGTTCAACAAGTTCCGGCCGCCCCTTCTCTTTATATTGTATAGCTTTCATCATTACGCCCACTCCAAAATAACTCCTAGCACTGGTTCTCTTTTCGACTCGATCAGTTCCCAAGCCCGGGCTGCCTGCTCCACGGGAAACCGATGCGTAATCAAAGAAAGCGTATCCAATTTTCCTTGATCAACCAACTCCATGGTTTGCTCGAGGCGCTGTCTTGTCGCTCCCGACACCAAATCGATCGAAAGCTCCTTATAACGTGGCGGCTGCAAGGGAAGGCGATCATCCGGGCCGTAGAAACCGGCGGAAACCAGGTGGCCGAATCGCTTCATCAAACTTTCTAGCTGACCCATAACGCCCAGCGATCCAACCGTGTCCACCCCAACTTGAACGCCATCGGGAAAGCGCGTTTTGACTACGTCCACCCAAGCCCCGCCGCTTTCGAGGAGGGTCTCCCCACTCTTGAATTTCTCGAGACGATCCGGATGCCTCCCAATCAGCAGGGTTTTCGCCCCTCGCGAGGCCAGCATCTGAGCCGCCCATTGGCCCACCAAACCGTCGCCCACCACGACGGCTACGTCCCCTGGCTCTAACCTCGGACGATCGCCGCAATTGAAGCCCACCTGAGTCAGGACCAAGCCCGAATAGGCTACCGGGTCTAATCCCGGCGGCAGCTTTATCACGGCCCCGGCTCCCGACACGGATGGCGATATGTGGCCGCCACGAGGCTCGAACATTTCGGTTACTGCGCTAACCGATACAAAGACCGAATCGCCCTTCGAAAAACCATCGACATCCGATCCCACCCAATCCACGACACCTACCTTTTGATAACCCGCGATAACCGGAAAGGGATGCGGATCCCCCGGGCGCCAAGGTGTATCCCCCTCGATACGTTCGCCTCGCAAATACGAGCCTTCCGTTCCGTTGCTAATCCACGAGTGGGTGACATTGACGACCACCTGATCTGGACCGGGATCCGGGCTTTCGACTGATTCGAATACCACCTGATTCCGATCCTTGAAAACTACCGCGTTCGACTTCATTCTTGTAAGCTGCCTGTGACTGGACTCGACAACCACTAACGCGCCTATCTCCGGGACAAAGGGATTTGCCAAGTGTATCGTAAACTGGAGGACTCTCTTTACCTGATCCGGACAATAGCCAAACTACTTTACCCATTTAATCTCTTCCAGAGGCCTTTCCTTTTCGCAATTGGATTTGAACGAGCTACCATGCACCGCCCCTCAACAATCACTCTAGCCTTCCTTTCGCTCATTCTATCTCTGACGGCGGTCGGTCAGAACCCGAAGCACGACCTTTACGTTTGCGCCGCGGTAAATCGCAATTATGTTATCGGATCGAAAATTACGACAACCAGCGGGCTACACCTGCGCGAAGCCGACAAACAATGGGTCCATGTCGGGATCAACGACCCGAGCATCTTCGCAGTTTCATTCGATCCCCGCGACCACAATACGTTCTACACAGCCGCTTTGAACGGCGCTCTACGCACCGTCGATGGTGGCAAGAGCTGGCGAATCATGACTGGCTGGGACATCACTGAACCCAAAGACGTCTGCGTCGATCCCCACAATCCGGACCGAGTCTACCTGGCCCACCCCGGAGGCATTGCGATTTCCGACGATCGCGGAATGGCTTGGGTCCGACGGGAGCGCGGCCTTCCAGATCGGGGCAAGTATACCCAAACTATTGAAGTCGATCGCCTCCACAAAGGGCATATCCTGGCTGGCTGCGAAACGGGCATCTATCAAAGTCGAAACGATGCCCGCTCCTGGCAGAGGACTTTGGCCACGGAGGAAACCGTAAACGATGTCCAGCAGTCGCCTCACGACCCCGAGGTTTGGGCGGCTGTCACTCAAAGCGCGGGAGCCTACCTTTCTCGCAATGGCGGGAAAAGCTGGACAGCGATGGAACAAGTTCCATCAGAGGCCGCCCTCTATAGCATCGCCTTCGATCCCACCAATCCAGCTCGACTGGCTATCGGCAGCTACACTTACGGCGTTCTCGTTTCAGAAGACGGCGGAGCCACTTGGGCGGACCGCAACCAGGGACTGCCGCAACCCCACCGTATCTGGCGGGTAGGCATCGACCCCGACTCAGGCCATCTACTGGCCAGCCTGTATCAAGTGGCGTTATACGAGTCTTCGGATTTCGGGAAAACCTGGAAGCAGGCCGGTCTCGAGGGCTCCGCAATCAATAGTTTCGTCTTCCTGCCAAAAACTCGAAAATAAGGAGTTCCCCATGCGCCTACCTAAACTCGAGAAGTTCATACGCATTGCTATCCCGCTCGCCATCGGCTCCCTTGCCATAGCCCAGCCCTCCTACGAAGGCCCCCACCCGAGTTTGGAGATCGTCGAGGATCCCCAGCAACGAAGAGCCGAATACATGGATCGGGTCAATGAAGTCATCCATTGGCGGGCCGGCATCGTAGAGAGAGGCGATGCCGAGAAAATGGATATGGCATCGGTATCCGCTAATTTGTTACTGAATCAAAACATCGAAGCCTGCAACGCCCGGGTAATCGAACTGATGGAGAACCCCGGTTCTGGGCCATTCTGGATGCTGCCCACTACCTGCGTGGCATTCATGGGCCGGGACAAACTGTCCGATGAGGCCCGGCAAGCGATTCGACGCGCTTGGAAAGAATCGTACCAGTTGAGAGGCGATACGGAAAACCATTTCGCCATGTACTACACCATGCTATACTTGATGTCCGAACTCTACCCAAACGAGCCTGGATCAGAATGGTACAATGGCAAGAGCTCCGAAGAGAATCTGGAAGAATCGCGCGACTACTTGATCGACTGGATGAACATCGCCACCACCATTGGGCAGGGCGAATTCAATCCTACTCACTACATCGGTGAATACGCCATTCCCATGATCTACCTCCAGTCCTGGGCTCAAGATCCGGAAATGCGGCTGCGCGGACGGATGTTCCTCGACTTCCTGTACGCCGGGCTGGCTGCCAACACTTTGAATGGAGTTTTGAGGGGACCCAACGCCCGCACAGACGACTCATCGGTAGTTGAGCGATGGAATAGCCTCAGCTCCTTTTTCTCCTGGCTGAACTTCGGGAACTGCCCGCCCACTCGAGGATTCAGCTGGGGCAACTACTATGCTATCGTCGCCGCTAACTATCATCTTCCTGAAGTGATCTACCGTATCGCCATGGATCGCGATCAGAGCTTTAGGCAACGGGATCTCAAACGTTCGCGTCACCGTTGGCGCTACAGCGATGTCGGCAAGGCGCCCATCTACAAGACCACGTATATGACAAACGACTACGCGGTGGGATCCTACCAGGGAGGCATGGCCGACCCCATCCAGTCGCACGTCTGGGATATTACCTGGGCTACGCCCGATCCGCGCGGCAAGCACCCCACATTGTTTTCCATACATCCCTACTCGTCGCACAAGGCCATGCAGTCCTATTTCAACGTGCGGCCGGATACCATGGTTAAAGCCGTGGCTGCCGAAGGGAAGCCCTCCTACGACGTGGCCGACAAGCTCGTGGGTTGCTCGCCCTACGAAAAAGTGTTTCAACATGAGGACACGATTATCGCCCTCTATGACATCCCTCCGGGAACGCGATTCGAACAAGTGAATGGCTTCTTCTCCAAGGATCTCGAGAATTTGACTGAGGATGATTCCGGTTGGATATTCGCTCGCGGAGAAAACGCGTATCTCGCCTACTTCCCCATGGCCACCTACCACTGGGAGCCGCACATGCTCTACGAGCGCCTCCCCTCGACCGGCGATGGCTATCGCTACCAACGAGTCGAGTCGGGTAGCCAGGCTCTAATCAGTCCTGGAAAGAAGAATGGGACTATCGCCCAAGCCGCGAAGGTTTCCGAGTTCGCGGATTTCGAGGCGTTTAAGTCGGCCATCAGAAACCAGAGCCTATCCTACGAACTGGAGCCGACACCCAGGGTATCACTGGTCACCTTTCGAGGGGCGAAATTGGAATTCCGCTACGGATCATCCCCGCGAGCGAACGGAAGAGCAATCAACTATGATAGCTGGAAACTTTTCGAAGGGCCTTACCTCAATGCGGAAAAAGGCTCAGGCAAACTGGAAATCACTCACGACCGCCTCAAACGTACCTTGGATTTCAATACGGTAACCATTTCAGACAGCATTGCCTCGAGATAGACAGTACGGGATTGGAAAACTTTCCTGTGAAAATATTTGGCAGGCCTTAAGGCAGGGAGGATCGGCTCGATCCTCCGAGAGAGGCATGCGGAGGACCGAGCCGGTCCTCCCTACCAGAAAACCAAAGCATGCCTCTCCGTGCAAAGCTCCAAGCTATAATGTGAAATCCGCGGCTACCTTAATCGGCTGCACAGGCACCATTGATCCCACCATTCACCGCTGGATCCCCCGCGGGAATAGTAAGTCTCGAAGTGTTTGCTAATCATCTTCTGGATATCGCCTTCCGCAAATACGGTTCTAGATTCTTCCGCGCTAATTTCATAGGGCGGATTGCGGAACCACGATGAGAAGAGTTTTCCGCTGGGCTTTAGCACGCGGGCAATTTCTTCAATATAGCGCTCGCTAACCATTATCGTTCCCAAATGAGTGAATACAGAGCCCGTGATAACCGAATCGAAGCTATTATTTTCAAAAGGAAGAACGACTTCCTCTGGCAGCATTCTTCCCTTGGGGTTATACATCCTGTTTCGAACATCTAGATGAACGAACTGAGTGTTGGGGATCCTCGATGCCAGTTCACGATTGCAAAACCTGATACACTTCTTGATCGGATCTAGTCCGGTGTAAGAGCCTATACCTGTTTCAACCAAGCCTATCAGCTGGCGGCCATTCCCGCAGCCCAAGTCTAAAACGTCCGCATTGTCCGAAGCGATCCCCTGCTCCGCGAATTCACGGCCTTCCAGTAGGCTCGCTTCGATACCCTTTCTTACGTCTGGAAGGTGACCATGCTTGGCTTTGCCGAATATCTCTTCCCAAGGAAGACGGTTCTCTATCATACTTAGCACGCCGCTCCGATAGCTCGAAGGAAATCTTAAGTCAATCTCCATGACCCATTTCATCTGTCGCACTGCACGTACCTATGGCGCCCAGTTATTTTGCCAATGTAGTTGCTTGCCCAACCCTGTTTCCTCTAGTTTAGCAAACAAGGTTTAAAACTATGAATCGAGTCAATGAAAACGCCATGTCGCATCACCCCAGACTTTTCCTTTTCTGCCTGCTCACTGCGCTTCTATTTACTGGCAACGCTCTCTGGGCAGCCAGCCCCGAAGAAAAGCTGAAGGAGCTGGGCATTGAGCTACCGATTCCAGCGAAATCGATCGCTAACTACGTGGGAGCCACTCGAATGGGCAACGTCATCTTTCTATCAGGGCATATCCCCAGAAAAGCGGATGGCTCGCTGGTAGCGGGTAAAGTCGGTTCTGATCTATCAATAGAAAATGGATACGACGCAGCTCGGCTCTGCGGGATCGGTCTGCTAGCTACATTGAAAGCAGAAATTGGGGACCTTTCCAAAGTGAGGCGAGTAATCAAAGTTTTCGGCATGGTCAACGCCACCGATTCCTTCACCGGGCACTCCCAAGTCATCAATGGCTGTTCCGACCTGCTCGTGGAAGTTTTCGGCGAAAAGGGTCGGCACGCCCGGGCCGCTAGCGGCTTTAGCTCGCTACCCCTCGGCTCCGCCGTCGAGGTTGAAATGATCGTCCACGTCGATCCGCAATAAGCAGATTGCCAATTCTTCAGCAAAGGTAGTGTCCAATCTCCGATTGGCTACCATTTAGGATGATAGATTGTGGCCGCTCGGAGATCGGCCGCTACCTCGAAAAACCGCCTCGATAGGCGTCGATACAGCTATCCGACTACGATTTTAGCAACTGCTTCGGCGACACGGTCGCAGTCCTGCTCGCTATTGAAGATGTGCGTCGATACCCGCACCGCATTGAGGCCAACTTCTGTCACACGGCGACAACGAAGGGCAAATTCCCGCGACATTCTGTTGTTAAGTTCGTCGAAATCCATGCGGTCACTCCGAAATGTTGTAATAGCGCGTCGCATAGAAGCATCCTTGGGCGTAATGACGGTTATGCTGTCTATCTCCTCTAACTGCTCTCGCAACCTGCTGGCCAAAGCCATAGATCGGCTATCAATGCGGTCCTTGCCGATCGATTCTTGGAACTCCATCGCCGCCCCTAGGCCGGCTATCAGCTCGGAGTTGCGAGTTCCGTACTCGAATCTTAGAGCCGTCGGACGCAACTTGAACCGGTCGGGCAGTTCGAATTCGGATTCGGAGTAGGCTCCCACGTGCCAAGAGACCACAGACTCGATCCTATCCTGACGCACGAGCAACAGCCCAGTTCCTCTCGGCCCGCCCAGCCACTTGTGGCCGCTCGTCGCGTAGGAATGGCATTTCATATTGGCAAAATCGATCGGTATCATGCCAGCGCTTTGCGCCCCATCGACATGAAACCAGATTCCTTTTTCCTCGGCTAGCTTTCCAATCGCCTCGATATCGAAAAGGATCCCAGTCGGGGCCGTAATATGGCTCACCTGGATAGCCTTGGTTCGGTCCGTAATTAAATCATTGATACGATTTAAGGTGTTCTCCATCGAATTCGGGTCCGGATCGAATACTTTAACCCTGATTCCATCCATATTCTGCCTATTGAGCCAAGGAAAGGATCCGCCTGGGTGGGCATGGGATTCGAAAATCACTTCATCCCCCGCCTGCATAGGAATTCCAGAAGCGATGATCGAATTCGATTCCGTCGCATTGCGAGTGAAACAAACTTCATCTTCGCTTGAACCGAAAAACCGGGCCGCCACTTTCCTAGTTTCGCCTAGAATGGAATGGCCTGTTTCCGAAACAGCTTGTAGTTCCCTCATTTTGGAAACGACCTTATCCTGGACTACCTTTGGAGCTGGACCTAGCCCTCCGCAATTGAGGTAAGTACGGTTTTCTTTCAAGGTAAACTGGTCCTGCACCGCTCGCCAGAAACCTTGGGGCCGACTCGCATCGAAGGCAGGCAACGCCTCCGCGGAATCCTCCCTTCCCCTGCACGATACGGTGAGTGCCGCGGGCGCTGCCAATCCGAGAACACCAACGAAAGCTTTTCTATTCATCATACCTGACGACTGTATTCCAACGACCGTTTGCTTGGCAACCGCATTAGAACCCCAGAAAGCGGCGATAATAGAGGCTGGCTACGAAGACAGCCCAACGATTTTGTCCCGCCCTCCAATCGGATGACAGAATTTTCCCTCGAATGCGTCGTAATCGCTCACGGCCCGTGTCGGCGGTTCGATCGCCCACGGAGCTCCTGCATCCTTGAGCGAGGTTCCCTCGTTGTGAGCTTTCAGCGCGAAATACTCCAGATTGTCTATCGCCTCGAAAATTTCGCCATTCTCGCTAACCATCTCTACCCGAAACTGGGAGGGAATATCTTCAATCGGACAGATATCGTGAATCGCATTGGCCCATTTGCACACCCCCTTAGCTAGCTCCGTGGAGCAATTGGGCACCGAATCCCCACATAGGCGATCGACAATCGCATCGAACATGCGCTCACGGACCTTGATGGGATTGGGAGAAACGATATCCTCGGTCCCATGTTCCGTTTCAAGGGAATGAGCTCCACTGTACCGCCAAAGAAATCTCCCTTTTTCTCCCGTCACTCGAATTTCTGGATCAATATTGTGCAGAGAGCCATGAGACACCATGACCGCCGCTTCAACGCCGCTTTCCGTTGTCGCCACTGTGCGCACCGTATCGTAGGATTCAATACTTTTTACACGGTATACCTCAGCGCTTACCCGCTCCAGCTTCGCTCTGGAATCCATGGTGTCGCCAAGCCAGAACAGAATTAGATTAACCAAATGGGAAAGGCCGTTGTGAAAAGGTGAATCTAGTATCCAGGATCCTCTTACGCTAAGTTGACCTGCCCATTCGTTGCGTTCATAGTAGTCTTGAGAACGGGGCCATAGGCCAAGGCAATCCACTCGCTGAATCTTGCCAATCGCCCCCTCGAGCAAACGCTTCTTTATCTTCCACGTATCCTCGACATAGGTGTGCTGAAAACCTACCGACGCGACTATGCTCGCTTCCCGTTCCGCCTTCTGAATCGCATCGACCTCTTGCAAAACGGGGGCCAACGGTTTCTCGACAAGCGTCTGCAACCCACGTTTTAGGCAGTCGATCGCAATCCTCGAATGGCTGCCAATCCCCGTAGGTATACAAACCCAGTCGAGCGAGCGCGCCTCTTTTTCAAGCATCTTTCGATAGTCCGAGTGAATCGGTACACCCAAACTCTGAAACACCCTGACCTGCTCTTTGGCCTCATCCGGATTGATAATCGTGACTGCCCCCCATCTGACACGCCCCTGCCTGACAAGCTCCGATAAACACTTGTAATAGTCGTATCCGTAGCCAGTCACCCCTATCAGTCCCACCTTGAGAGAGGGATTGGATCTTATCGGAGTGAGTTCAGCGTACTTCGAGGCCATACAATGGTTTACAGAAAGACTGAAACGATTTGCTTACGAATGAGCTGAATCTTTAGATCCAGCCGGCCGATCGTAATGAAATGCCAGCCCTTGACTAGCCAGAATCATAGGCTTCGGAGCCCAGCGGTCATCAAAAAGCTGTTTTTCCGGTAAACTTGCCCGTAAAATCCCCGTTTTCGAGCATCTAAAGGCGCAATATGCAGAGATACGGCTAGGCCGGACTAAAGTCCTTTTTGTGCATCAACTCTGTTCTTTCCAAGACATCTGACGAGTAGCCATCCACCTTCGAAGCCTCAATACCGTCCATCAGTTCATGCAAACTCCTGGCGCCCGAGAGAGCTAGCGACACGCCCGGCTGATCCAAGGTCCACCGGTACGCAGCCTGAGGGAGGGACGCGATTCCACCCGTTATCAGACTGGCTGACAAAGCCGACGCATAACCCACGCGTTCAGCAATCTCCTCTCGCGAATACCGAGAATTTAAACTGCCCTCAGGAAAAACAGTGTCCTTGCGGATTTGGCCACTGAGAAACCCGTTGGCCATGCACTCCCGGGCCACCACCCCGCAACCAAGCTTTGCTGCCGACGCGATCAATGGACGCACCTCGCGATTGAAAGGGCTCAACACGACCTGGACCGCGTCGATCTTTCGCTCCGACATCCATTTCTCCGCTAGGGCCCTGGTGTCGTCATACATGGAAACCGAGTGGCCAATAAAGCGGATCTTGCCGGCTTGCTTGAGATCCGCCAGCCCTTGCCAAACGTCATCGTTGATTTCTGCCGCTTCAAAGGGCGAGTGAAAAAAGAATAGATCGATCCAATCGCGGCCCAAGCGACTCAAGCTTTCATCGCATGATCGTCGCGCTTCCTCAGCATTGAATCGCGGCGGCATAACCTGGTGAGCTGTTCGCCCGAATTTGGTAGAGATAATGGCCTGGTCCTTTCGGTCTCCCAAGCCTTGTCCGAGCGCTCGCTCCGCTACGCCATCTTCATTCTTATTTCCGTAAAGGGGCGCCGTATCGAAGAAATTTATGCCCGTATCGAGGGCTTGGCCAATCAGAGCACGAGCATCGGAACGTTCGACTTCTCCATAGACGCCACTTCCAAGAGCCCAAGTGCCCAGTCCAATCTCAGAGCATTCTAGTCCAGTTTTTCCCAAAGCTCTCCGTTTCATACTTCGCTACCTCTCTCGTTGCGAATTTCATCGATTTTGGTGACTGCCGCATCCACGGCTACCTTCAATTGTCTAAGACCTCGTTCCTTCGAAGCGTCTCTGGGATCTTCGCCCATTACACCATCGCCATCAAGCGTCAGCGGCCGGTCAGGCAGGGACGCCAGATCGACATTCGACGGATCGAATAGGAGTTGAAAGGAGGTCTCTGTCGCCCCTGCATGATCTCCCCTGTAAGCGTTTCCCATAAGCTCGTTGTCCGCCCAAACCAGAAAATCTATATCTGGATACGCTTGCTTAGCTTTACCGGCTCCTACTTTCAAAGCTTCGATATGCTCCGGAGGATAGTGTCCCGTGAGTAGTATGACTATTTTGAATCCCTCATCCGCCAACTGGCTGCAAAAGGCCGCAGCCACTTCAGCCACGAGCTCACCCGAAAAATCGACGGAATGAGGAAAGCCCTTGAACGGCTTGATCGTGTTCACTCCCATCGGAATCGCCGGAAGCACCACACCTCCCACTCGCTGAGCAATTGCTGAACAAATGCCTTCCGCTTTGATCGAGTCGAGTCCGATCGGAGCATGCTGACAATGCCACTCCAAGGCCCCCCAAGGAAGGAACGCAATCTCGCTCCTAGCTCGAATCGAATTTATCTGTTCTGGGCGGAGTTCTGAATACCAGCCCCAAGCTGCTGGCTTCGAATCGTTCCCGTCTTCTGCTAGGCCCATGGACGAAGGCTGCGACTCGAAATCTAGCGTTTCAAGAGTCTCGGGCAGATTACCGTAAAAACCGCCTGACTTCTAATACCATTTTCAAAAAGGAACGAGCAAATGGCAGGGAAGATTCCGCAGCATAGCATTCGAATCAGGTTGAAGAACGCGCCGGGGCGTCGCGTTCCTTCCTCGAAGATAATCCAAAAAGGTGGGCTCGACCCTGGTTCGGCGTGGCTCACTACCCAGAGCATGACGAAGGGCCAAGCGAGATCAAGTTGACGCCTATGCTGGCTTGCAATTCAACCTCACTATAAGAGGGTTACGGAAAGCGGCTGACCAAGGATCAGTCTTCGTACCGCAATTGCGATACTACGCCCGAAACGCAGTCAGCCCTACTACCATCGCTTACTCGATTCCCGCTAGCTTCAGGAGCTTGTTCGCCGTAATACGTTCTTCTTTAGAGAGGCTGTGGGGCGTTTTTTCGCCGTAGGTCTTTTCCAACTCTTGGAAATGCTTTCGCGTGGCTTCAACGAAAGCGTCAACAGGTTCATCGATCTTGAAGAGCTCCATTATCACCGGCAGCCATCGGTGGCCGTAGCGCACGTGCTGCTGCTCGTCATTACGATCGAATGCCAGGAGCGTATCCGCCTCGAAATCGCTCAGTTCACGAACTCGATCCATGATGTGAGCCTTCGTTCCAAAGCTACCCGCCTCGAACTCCATGGTCATCATGGCATAGCGCTCGGGCGGGGTCATCTGAATCAGCACATTGTAGAGACTCAACGAATGCTCGAGCGTCGTCAGGTCGACGCCCAGTTCAGGCAGTTGGCGGAATCCAAAAGCGCTATGGCGAGACTCGTCCCACAAGTGCCTGGCCAAATCGTAGTGGAGATCGAATGGGGCTTCCGGAGTTTCGTAGAACACGGTTGATAGGTAATCGACGGCGTCGAGCTCCATCATCAGCCAAACGTAAATCATTAGACGAATGACTCGGGCATCGGTTTTCGGATCTTCCAGCCAATCGCGACAAATGGGGAATTCATCGGGATCGTATCCAAAAACGCTGGAACAGACTGGGTAGTCGCCTCGATTACAGGTATCCGGATGGCGATAAGGCAGATCAGGCCATCGCCAATTGAAATCGTCTGGCAATTCGGTTTTGGGCAGGACTCCGAGCCAACCGCCTTGAGAACTCAAGGCCAGTCGCAATCGCTGAACCCAGGCCGTGTCTTCTGCAGAATTTATGTATGGCTGTATCTCAGCTTGATGCCTCTCTTCGTCTTGGATGAATTCCTCAATCAATTTGCGAGATGGCCAATCAGCTAATGAATGCGTTATGTCCAAGTATTTTCGATACGCGCCTAGAAGCTCTCCTTTAATCACCCTGTAGAACGCGGCTAATCCTTCAATCTCATCGTCAACCCGTATGGATTCTTCAAATATGCGCTTTATCTCCTCACGGGCCGCCTCATTCTTACCAAAACTGCCCAACTCGTTTCCTCGCTCTCGAATGAACCGAGCATGGCCCGCCGATTCCCAAACGTGCTGGCAAAGCAAATACTTTAATTCGATATCTCCAACTCGATAAATGAAAGTCGTGAGGCAACGCGCAATCTCTCGCTCCACTTCGAAAAGAGCCCGGAGGCCTTTGACCGCGGATCCCACTGCAGCCATTCGACCGGAACCGCGGGTATCCGCTAGTTTGGCTGATGTCGCTTGAGCCATGATAATAGGTACAGTATCGAAAGCGATTTAGCAAATGCGACCACGCTTGCCAGCCGTCGAGTGGCCGGGCGGATTCTCGCCGACCCAACGATCGTCGATCGGCTCACTCGCCCTCTGATAACGACTGTCGCTGGAAACTCGAAATACGTTATCGGACCGATTGTCTACGGCCGCGTGCACCACAAACATGCCGAAGGTAAGAAAATCCCCTGCTTCGAACTCCGATGTCAGCCACCTTCCCCCGAATTTGTCCCGAACCCGAGGCGGGTTGTGAGACAAGGTTCCTGTAAAAGTCCATTTCCCCTCCTCGGCTCGCCGCTTTTGCTCAGGCTTGTTTTCGCAGTACGCGTCCACATCGCGAAACACGTAGTTTTTGAGGAGATCCATACGCCTATGAGACCCTTCCAAAATCATCAATCCACCTAGGTCGAAGGGAATATCTCCGTAAGGCATCCAACAGGTCATATGGTTGTGCGTGCCCCTACCCATGTAAGGAAGATCGGTGTGTGGATTGGTTCCTTTCCCAGGAGGCATCGCCCTGAGCCAAGTGAAATCGTAGTGTTTGACCGACTCCCCATAGAAACCCTTGTAGAAATCGATCAGGCGACCGGAATAGAGCACCTTTCGAACCTGCGGACAGGCAGCGGCGATCTCTGGCATGAACTCCATCGAGGCCCCGGGTCGGCAACGCATATCCATTTCCTGAAAATCTGGATCCAACAAGTTCTTCGAAGCCATGGCCCGAGCGATCTCCGCTCTAGCCGCTAGCACCTCTTCCCTGTCCAGGTAACCTTTCATGAAAAGATAGCCATCCTCTTCCAAGCGGCGTCTCAATTCAACGAAGTCGTCGGCCGCATCTGCTGATTCGCGGAGCGTTCCTATACGGTCCCGATCCATATCGAGAGCATGCTCGTATGAGTAAAACTGAGGCAATGTGGCTGCGGAGCTCATAATCTATGATTAGTTAAAACAATGAAGCCCAATCATAGAGTATCTTGACGGACCTATAAATGGTTGATTTGGGAATTAGCATGTATATTTTGGTAAATCGCTAAAATGAATAAGCCTCGGTACAAAACGTGGATTTCTACCCCTATTACGTCTAAATTAGGGTCGATATTGCACGCTGGCGAACTTCACAACACACCGGGCATCGATCCGTTCAATATGCGTATTTTGGGAGATTACGCGCTGATTCTCATTCTATCGGGCACTGCCTACTACAAGGACGCCGATGGCGTCGAAAACGAGCTCGAACCCGGAGAGGCTATTATCGTTTTTCCTGAGCTGGCCCACGCCTATGGGCCCATCCAAGGAGATGATTGGTCCCACACGTACGCGATTTTCAATGGCCCCCAATTCGAATTGCTCAGGCAAGCGAGCGTCTTGGATCCCGGCCAATCAATTTGGCAACTCGACAGCATAGCTTACTGGAACCAGCGCTTGGAAGAGTGCCTCACCTCCGTTCCCCAGCGATCTCCCACTCAAAGCCTCAAGATCGTAGGCCAATTCAATCAGCTTCTAATCGAAATGATGACTCGAGATTCGGAAGCCAAGATAGATGGTTCCGTCTCGAGAATCGATATGGCGACCTCGATGTTATCGGGACCCGTAGATGGTGTTTGGATCACTCCTGAAGAAGTTGCCCGCCGCGTTGGCCTAAACTACGAGAGCTTTCGCAAGCGTTTTGCTAGCGCCCGGGGAGTCGCGCCCGCCAAATTCCAAAACCAGAAGCGTATCGAGTTCGCCCAATCCGCCATCTACCAGGGGACGCATACATTCCAAGAGCTAGCCGACGAACTCGGATTTTGCGACCCCTTCCACTTTTCCAAGACCTTTAAGCGGCTAACAGGGGAATCGCCCATCGAGTTCAGGCAAAAGGCGACCGGAGGAAAACGGAGGGCCTAACCGCGTATCCAATATATCTGTTCGGTACGGAGGACCGAGCCGGTCCTCCCTACCCTAATCCTAGCTGTTGCGGCATCGTATTTAAATAGGGTCTCAATATCCATTCGCTTTACCGGAAAACGATCTAAGAATCGCTCGCCAAAGGCATCGCAAAACATCATAGGCTGGAAGTCTTCGAAACATGCTGGAAATCGGAATACTAACGGATGAGATCTCTCTCAATCTGGATGAGGCCCTGGCCGAGGGGAAGGCCCTCGGCTTCCGCAAATACGAATTGCGCTGCGTCGACTCCTACGAGCAACGTGTGCCCAACCTTCCAGCGGGAACCGAGGAGCGCCTAAAAGCTGAAATCGATGCAGGCGAATTGGAACTAACTGCCCTCGCCCCTGGCCTGTTCAAACTAACGCTTTCCGATCGGGAAGCGATCGAAACCGAGCTGGCTGATACGCTACCTCGAACCTGCAAGATGGCACAGCGTCTAAACGTTCCCAATATCGTTGTATTCAGTTTTATGAGATCCGGGGAAGGTTTGGAAGCCGAAGCGATCGATGAGCTGAGAAAAGCAGGTCAAATCGTCGCCGACCATGGACTGAAAATGGCCATCGAGAACGAACCCGGATTCTATGCGGATACTGGGGAAAACACTGCCGCCCTTGTCAAGGCTATCGGACTGGAAAACGTGGGCATAAACTGGGATCCCGGAAACGCAGTCAGTTCTGGAGAGGCCGCCTACCCGATCGGCTACAGGGCGGTGCTTCCCTATCTTTTCAACGTGCACGTCAAAGACACTATACCGATTCCCCCCGATAAATGGGAGAACCTGCTGATTGGCGATGGTGGGGTCAACTGGCTAGGGCAAATCCAAGCCCTCAGGAACGATCGGCCCATCGAGCATATCACTTTGGAAACGCATGTTTTCCCCCTGTTGGAGTCGACTCGCGAGGACCTTCGCCGCCTGCGCATACTTTTGGATACGGTCGAACGCCTTGACGAAGTCTATACCTAAGTTCCAAATTCCACCGTGTCCGCTTTCCGAAATCCGCTTCTCTTGTTCATCGGGGCGCTTGCGAGTTTGGTCGCTCAGGTTTCCGCTGAAAGTTGGGTCGATGCCACAATTCCCGCGGGCGTCGAAGGCCAGGCCGTTTCTTTGGTAAAATTCGTAGACCTCGACAACGATCGCCGTCCGGACGCCGTTTTTCTCCCGAAATCCCGACCCGGCATTGTTCCCCGAGTGTACTTGAACAAGCCGATATCTGCCGAGGAGGGAGTCGGTTTTCAATTCCAGATCGCGTCGGCGACGGGGCTTCCTGCCGTGCGAACTGCTGACACCTTGGTTTTCGCGGATCTAAACAACGACGGCATAAAGGACGCGATCCTCAGCCGATACAACGACATCTATCAAGACGACTATACCCCACCCGCTTCAGACCCCAAGCGGTCCGCCTGGATGCCTGGCAACGGCGACGGGTCGTTTGGCGAGGCCCGGATATTTGAAGATGCTCCTCTGTCGACCACGCGAGCGATCGCGATCGGAGACGTCAACCAAGATGGATTGCCAGACTGCCTTTTTGGGAATTGGTACCAGCGGTACTTCACTGGATACGAGGCATTTTCGAACGATCTTCTGATCCAGTATCCAACTACGGATGGAAATCCCGGCTTTGCCCGATGGCCCTTTCCCTTGGAAACGTCGCCTACCGACTTTCACACCGACCTGGGAGGCCGCCCGACCTACGGCGTGGCCCTTCCACGCTTGGATAGCGGATTGCCAATGATGCTGGAATTGAACTACGGCCGACGCTGGAACCGGCTCTACCGGATGGCTCTCCGCGGCCCCATCAAGGAAATCCAGTGGACAGAGAACAAACCGGGTCCTCTAGCGCCACGCGATCCCGACGCCATTAGGGATCACCTTGTCCGGCAGCTTGTTGGAGAAAATATCGCCTCGGCAACAAAGGTGGATGGGGATGCCATTCGCCACGGTCGGCATCCGAAATGGAACCGCGATCAAGCCAACGTCCACCCCCGCTCGCAACGTCCTGACGAAGCACCGTTCCGCTCCAACGGCAACACATTCGATTCCGCAATAGGCGATATCGACAATGATGGGGATTTCGATCTCTTTGTATCCACTATCATCCACGCGTGGGCAGGAGAATCTTCCGATCGTTCTCGGTTTTTAGTCAACCAGCTCAGCGAAACGGGCGAGCTTACCTTTGCGACATTCGAACACCTATCGGTAGACCGCATTCCCGATCTTCCTGACCCCGGCGTTCCCCTAACCGAAGAGCACACCTCCTACAATCAAGGCGACATTTATGCGGAGCTTGCCGATCTCAATCACGATGGACGATTGGATCTCGTTCTCTGCTCCTCCGACTATCCAGACCCGCCTCCTCATGACGAGCGGCTTCGCATATACTTTCAACAAGCGGATGGTCGATTTCTCGATGTCACTAGCGACCTTGGGCTTGACCATGTCGGAGCGGGAATGCCCTCGCTAGCGGATGTAGATCTCGATGGAGACCTCGATTTGCTAGTTGGCCAGAGCTTCAATCGACTACCTAAATCACAGCGGATTCAGGCCGCGATCGAAAGCGAGGCCTTGTCAGCGGATTCGATCGATACAAAACCGCCCGAAATTCGGGCCAGGCTTTATCTGAACGAGTCCAGCAACGGTCGCGCATCCATTATTCTCCATCTCCAAGGTGATCCACAACAGGGGGTATCCTCCGAGGCATTCGGAGCGATCGTTCGAGTAACTGCAGACACGGACGGCAATCCTGGTACGCCCGAGGTCGTACAGAGCCGACAATTGCTCGGTCCCGGCGGACACTCCGGAAAGCAAAACGAAGCCATTATCCATGTTGGGCTGGGCGCCGCGACTCGGGCATCAAAAATTGTCATTGCATGGCAGAGCCACCCGGAAACCCATACGATTATCGAAGGTCTTGACGCTGGGCGGTACGCGATCAGCCAAGGCGCAACGACCCCTCAACTGCTTTCGCGATAGAAGGTGGATGTGGGCGTTATTTTGAGCTCGCTCCCGAAATTGTGTATGCTGGTAAACTTAACCAAAATTCTATTGGGTTAAAACGCTCCCGGACGTCGCGTTCCACCTTTGACCCCAAAATCATTAGGTGGAGCTCGATCCCGTGCCTGCGTATTGGCGTCAACTTAAGCCACCTTTGTTGTAGGAGGCTCGCTTGCGAGCGAATCGACCTTGTTCCATTCCAGCGAAACAATCGCTCGCAAGCGAGCTTCCTAAAGTAAGAAACCGGCGTTTTTTAGTTAAGTTGACGCCTATTCGCGACTACGGGAGCGCTCGTTTTTGCCGAACCGGCCCAGGAATCGGATATCCGCTTAACCTAAAAAAGTTCGAATTCAGGCACTCTTTGAGAGCCATCGAGGTATTTATCGTAAACCTAAAAGAGAATCGATACCCTGATACCGTTTTACAACGTTGCCTCGCCGCAGTAACCGCAATCGCTCATCCAGGCCAATGGATGGCCCATCCATTATGAAAATCGCCCAATTTCTAGAGTCTGCTCAATCCATCACCTGTCTTCACGATTCGATTCCTGTCGAGAGGACGACCGCCGAATTCGTTCAATCATCGCTCGCTAAGGAAGCTACGATCAGCGCCGGAGATCCTACCGAGGCTGGAGCTAGGGTCACAATCGGTGTCCTTAGCGCAATTGAGGCGAAAGCGCGGAATTTGCCGATCCAAGGTAAAGATGAATGGATGTTCGTGAGAACGGGATCCGACCAGTCGCTCGAGCTCTTCGTTTCCCATACCTGGTTTCTATACCGGTTGGCCTGCCAAGTTGTCGAAGAGTGGCCTAATCGCGATGTTACCGAACTCTCCGAAGGCGAACTGCTCGCTCCCGCCTTCAAGATGCTCCGTCCCGCCTACGATTCCCTCCTCAATAATCATGCCCGGACAGCCAAAGGATTCGATCCCGAAGACCACATACGCGAAATGGCCCGCCAAGGCTATACGCACGTCGAAGTAAACGGCTACGCGGCCAACTTCTCTTATGAAAAAGCGGCCCCCGACGAGCTCTTGTATCTATTTTATACCTACTGCCCAGCTTTAGACCAGTTCGTCTACAGCAAGCTGAACAAAGGCATCTATCCCCCTGACTACCTGCAGGCCAATCTCCGTAAGCTCGTTCACTCGGCCCAATTGGCGGAAAAGTATGGCCTGCGAGCCGGCATCCTTTCTTTCGAGCCAAGATCCGTCCCAGACGAATTGCTTCAACGCTATCCTATGCTCCGAGGGGCTCGCGTCGATCATCCGCTCCGGAGCTTTCGACCCCGCTACAACCTAACCACGGCCCACCCCGTAGTGCTCGATCACTACACCGAGATGCTCACCAAGATTATTCAAGCCGCTCCAAATATCGACTACATGTCTATCTGGTCGAACGATAGCGGAGCCGGTTTCGAGTACACCAGCTCTCTCTATGTAGGGCGCAATGGTGGCGGCTATGTCATCCGCGAATTCAAGAGCGACGACGAAATCGCCCAAGCAGCGGCGACCAATATCATCCGCTTCATGAAGACGATTCGCGACGCTGGTCGCAGCGTGAATCCACGCTTCAGCTGCATGCTCCGCAGCGAGATGTTCTACGCGGAGCAGGATCATCTTTGGGACCAAGTGGAGGACGGGATCGAGCTCGAGACCAATACTCTGGTCAGCAAGGGCTTCGATGCCGACTACCACCACCCGAAATACGACTGGGCCAAAGAGTTCACCTTTTCCGGTCTATTCAATCAGTTCGACGCTCGAGAAAAGCCTCGAAAAGAACTGCTTGAGTCGAAGGGCTCCAATGCCCACTTGTACTTTAGTCCCGGGTCCTTCTGGAACATGGAACCCGTCAAGGCGCCCATGTATCCAAAAATGCTTTGGGAAAAGCTGCGCGACTTGCACGCCCAAGAGGCATCGCATATCGCCGGCCTCTGCGGCTCGACACCCGCCACCCTGGCTCCCTACAACATAAACCAGGAAGTGGTCCAAGCCTTCCAGAATGAGCCGACACTGCCGTTCGAGGATCTTCTCCGACGCAAGGCGGTCAAGTGGGTGGGCGACGAAGGGGCCGATCAACTGATGGAGCTCTGGCTCCAAGCTGACGACGCCTATCGCTGTTTTCCCGCCCCGGTCAACGTATTGGCGATCTGGTGCACTTGGTACCGCATACTCGTTCGGCCATTCGTTCCCAATTTCGAAGCCCTAAGCGAAGACGACCGGGCTTACTACGAGGATTTCCACCTAGGACATGTCAACAACCGCATCCGCACTGACTTTCGCCGGGAGATCAATTTCGAATTCTGCACACCCGAATACGCAGGACAGTGTCGCCAAGCGATGACCAGCGACTCGCTGCCCGCCATCGCCAAGGCAATCGAATTGGCTGAAGCCGGGCTCAGTGCAGCCAGCTCAAATACCAGCTCTAGCGATGTTTGGATACACCACTTGGAACGGCTTAAAGGCAGCCAGTCATGGCTCCGCTCTCAGCGGAATATCGCCGCTTGGATCGAAGGCGTTCATGGATACATCGAATCCGAAGATCCCGAAGAGAAAAAGCGCTGCCAGCAACTGGTGCGAGAAACCGTTCTCGATGAAAAAGCGAATGCCCAGCTACTTCTCGCTCTCGTCGAAAGCGCCACTACCGATTGGATGGTCCAGTCAGAGCTCGGAGAGACGACTTTCATTTACGGCGACAACATTGCCGACCTGATACGCAAGAAGATCGCCCTAATGGAAGGTCGCGAAAACGACATCCCGCACGTCGATCCCGACTACATTTGGCGCGTCCCGGGGATTAATTGCTAGGGCAGCTGGATTTAATCGCGTTTGGGTAATTAAATTACAGGCGGCATTTGCTGCCCGTCGTAATGACGTCAAGAAGGATTGTATACGTTTGCAGGAGCGGGTTTATCATAAGAGCAGAATAGGCATCTTGCCTGTTTCGACACAGGCTCGAAGCCTGTGCTACTTTTTTGATCGCGGGATCAACCCGCTCCTACGCTCAGCTACAACGTAAATAAACGCATGTACGCGCGGGGGGGCTTCTACGGGCCGAAGCTCCCTAATATTTCTAATACCATTTTATACAAACCCATTGTCTCAACGAGATACCCATTTACCTCAAAGAGGCAACTAGCGAGATACGAGCGATGTTCTAAAAACAACTCCTAAAAAACAATCGGCTTCCCCTTGCGAGGAAGCCGATGCAAACTACAGCTCTTAATGATATATTGTATTTGTATTACTACTACAATAAATTAAAAATTGATCGTAGCCGAAGCCGATATCAAGCGACCTTCCTCAATACGGTAGAAGAGGCTACCGTCAGGATTAGCAACGAACGGGACTAGACCATCATTGTTGGTGAGATCCTTGATGTTTATCTGCAAGTCGAGGGATAGATCATTCTTCAACTCATAGGACGTACGAGCGAACAGATCGATGTAATCTTTCCTGGGAGCCTTGAATGGTTGGTTGATATCCAAAGCGAGGTCACCCAACACGTTGGTGTCGACTCGGAAGCCAATACCCGTTCTGTCAATCCAGCGATAGCCACCACCAACGGTCAGATCACCCAACCAGTTCGGAATGATATCGCTTTCTTTCCCGAATTGGTAGGCCGTGTTGAGGGCGTAGCGCCATCTGGCTTGTTCTTTAGCAGGGCTACCGTCTTGCAGGGCTGCTCGGGCTACGGGTTCAACAATGCCGGTCTGGGCTCGCTCAGCGAGAGTCTGAGTGGCACCTGCATCAATGTAGTAGTTTTGGGCGAAGCTGCTATTCACCCAATTATCGGTCACGAATTCGCTAACATAACGCCGCATCTCTGGGTAGGTGTTATCTGCAACCGTTTCTTGCTCACCCGCCGTTAGGAATATTGTCCACCGGTCGATCGGATTGTAAGCGATTTCGATTTCCATACCTTCGGCCTTGAAGTCCTGCGTTCCAGTGTCGGAAGAATTCCGATTCGAGGTCGCAGCTTCGGGGTTATTCCAGTCGACTTGGAAGCCACTAGAACCGATCACACCAGCGGGGGGCAGCACTGCTTGAACATCCGCAACCGTGAAGCCGGCGTTAGCAGGATTATTCACTTGGTGGGCCAGCCCCGTCAGGATTGATGCCGATTGATAGAGGGCGCCTTCTTCGAAACGATTGTTGACCACGGCGGATTCGAAAAAGTTGAACCTGGCAGACAATTTGCCATCGAGCCCTTCGACGATGAATCCCATTTCTTCGGTGGTACCGGCAGTGGCAGGGACGGTGTCGTTGAAGATGGTTATATTACTGCCCGTGGGCTGGAAGTTGTCGGCTTCACTCGTGTAGACTGATAGCTCGAAAGGCATTTTATCGCGCAGGAACGCAGGTGTATGGACCATGATCGAATACGAAGTCGTATCGTCGTCAGCCGTGGTCTTAAAAGGCCCTTGAGGTCCGGCTACGTAGACGGGATCGAGGGTGTCCCTGATGTCCCGACGAGCGTTCCCTACCGATCGGCCAGGCCCATCGGCTTCAGTCGCCTTATCGTTACGCCATGTTCCCGTGAGGACCACCGTATTGTCCCATAGCGAATGTTGGCCAACTAGCACCTCTGATTCAACCTTTCTGAGGCTCTTGTTCGCGTGTGACGCGGCCGGCCAACTGTTAGGCTGAAAGAGCGTGTTAACGGTGGAGTCGAATTCAACGAATCGTCCGTCGGTAGGATTCCATCCGGTGAAGGTCGCAGGGATGGGAGCAAGTACCATGTTGGTCCGTTCGCGACCAAAGGGAACACCCTGAATGCCAACTCCTTTCAGATCATCGAGGGAGTTGATTGTTAGGAAGTTTCTGTCATTTGTAACAGGAAGCGCGAATTGTTGACCACTCCGGGCGCTCACCACGTGGTGACCAGGAGTGTTAATGGCCAGATCATAGTGGTTGAGAGGATCTGCCCGGGCCGAATAGAGCGTCTGATTGTAGTGGCTGCTCTCGTCTAGCAATCCGGTGAGCGTAAACTTGCCCAAAAGTCGGGTCATCCAGCTGTCCGCGTCCATGAAATCGTCAAAGCGGACTTCAACGTAACCTTGAAGGCGGGTAGCGTCACGATCATTGTAGGTTCGATTACCGCCTGAACCCCCACCCACGATCGGACGGCCGAAGGTTGGATTCGGGATTAACTCACCTGCGCCCGTTCCATCCGTGGTGGCCAGCAGGCTTTCATTAATATCAATGTAGATCGTGCGCTGTTGAACACCCTGGAGGGAGTTGGCATCCGCGCTTTCGAAAGTCTGTTCGTTGTGGGAGAACTCCAAGCCCACGCGATTATCGAACCAGTTGCCTTCAATGCTTGTTGTGTGGTTCTCCCAATCGGCGTATTGTTGAGCCAAACCGCCACTGAATAGATTCGTGCGGTAGTCAAATATGCTGCGATCCGTTATTTGGTGGGACACATGACCATTGCTAAAGAAGGGGGCCCAGCCATCTGGAAGTCTCGTTCCATCGGAGCGGTAGCCTCCCGTACGACGAATGATATTGTTCTCGTCCCAAGTCTTAATTCTCATCCACTGACCAGCAGGGCCAGTCGTAACGGGACGTTGGTCTTCCGGAGCAAGCGCTTTATCAGCAGCCGTCTCGACAAGGTAATTGTGCCCACCCCGCGTCGGATTAGGATCGTTTGGATCTTCATAGTATCGGTAATAACCAACGGATGCTCCATTACCAGCAGAGATGTGAAACACCTGATTGTTAGCCACTCCAGGGAACCAATCAGAGCCGCGGAAAATGGCCGCGCCCTCCGCTGGACTGCTGGAGGTGGGCTTACCCAAGTTGATCCAAGGCGTAATCCCGTCATTAGGTAGCACGTAGTCAGGGTTGGATGAATTGCGATTGCCAAACTCTATATTTGCGCGAGCCGTAAGGTTAAATGGGAGTTTCGCGGTTACGGACGCAAAGTAGCGGCTATCTTCCAAGAACGCCTGTTTCTGTTCGTAGCCTTTGTCTTCGGATAGGGCCGCGACACGGATGGCTAAATGCTCATTAACCATTTTATTGTAGCGAAACGAGTAGCGAGCGGTGCCGTGTTCATCGGTTTGGATACGAACGCGACCACGGTCGCCATAGAAATCGGCGCGGATGGTCGAGGCATTGATGATACCACCGGGGCTACCCAGACCGAAGAGGGCCGAGTTGGCTCCACGTTGAACTTCAACACGGTCGGTGTTAAACGTATCAAAGGGGATGTTGGTGATGAAATAATCACGGGTGAGATCGGCGCTAGCCAATCCACGTACGCGGGTGTAACCGCCACTGGGATCACCACGTTGTTGGGCAGGAATCGGGTTCGCCCCTTGGGAACCGGAGTGATTTCCGCCCAGACCACCGACTTCAGTGTTGGGGGTGAAGATGAGAACATCTTCTAGATTGCTGGAATCGGTATCACGAAGGAATTCCTCATTCACGATAGAGATGGAAGAGCCAATATCGCGCATGTCAGTGCGCAGACGAGTGCCAGCGAGAGTGGAAGTCGCTCGATAGCCGTCATCCGTTCCTCCGGTGACCTCGAATGGCGATAGCTCGAAGAGCTCTTCATCAGAAGAGGCGGAATCCTGGGCTAGGAGACCCGGTACCGCGAAAAGACTGCCTATGAGCAGCGTGGTTCTAACTAGTTTGGGTAGACTCATAATGGACGATTTGTTGTAAGATAGAAGTAAAGGGCAGATTCTAGCTGGTTTTAAGACAAGTTTTGCGAAACGAATCAGCTCGCCCCAAACCACTACAAAATCGGATCACCTCGTTTCGTTCGAATTTTTTGCTGTTTTACAGTAATTACCGTAAAATTTATGTTTTCTAGGCCAAGATTCCCTGCCGAATCGTCCATCGCTAGGCCCGCATTTACCCCATAATGACACCTTTTGGGGCTTCATGGAATTTTAGGACGGTCGCCCTGGCATTACCTAGTTTACGCAGTCGGTCGGGGTCTACCCTTATTATTCCTCATTCACGGCATTCAGGATACTCCGCCATCGGACGGTGAGACGATCCAATTGATGGAGGGCTATCTCGACAACTCTGTTTGCCTATCCGTTTCGACCGATCTTGACTTAGTTAGGACCTTAACCTTTATTTGAATCAGAAACAGCTGTTGTTCGGGGCCCAGCCCTGCTATCTCAGGCTGCCCAACAATCGAAAACTGCAAACCCTACCTTTTCGAGCATGCGTAAAATCAGGCCCTCGTGCAAAACGATTGCTGAAGCTGCCGGCGTCAGTCGAATGACGGTGTCGATGGCCTTGAGGGACCATCCGCGTGTTGCTCCTCAAACGCGTGAACGTATCAAGCGGATCGCCGAAGAACAAGGCTACACCCCAGATCCCAATTTGACTGAGTTGATGCGCTATCTCCGCAAGCGAGACATCAGCAAGGAAGAACCCGTCATCGCCCTTCTCAACGGACAGAGAAAGCCCTTGGCCGAGCAGGGAAGCAGTTCCCTGCTAGTGCGCGAAGGGGCCGTGAAGCGAGCTGAACATTTGGGGTTCAAAACCGAGGATTTCTGGCTCTTTGAGCCTGGCATGCGTCTCCAGCGAATTGTGCAAATTCTGCAGGCCCGGGGAATTCACGGCTTGGTCGTTCTTCCAGTTGGCGGATTGGACGACGTCTTCTCGCTCCCTCAAGAAGACTTTATGGGAGTCGCCACATGCGGCGTAGCCGCCCGATTAGGTTTCAACCAGGTGCATCCCCATTTTTACCAGGCAATGCACGTCGGAATCAGCAATTTGACAGAAAAGGGATTCGAGCGAATCGGGTTCTGCCTAACCGATGCGGAAGACATTCGCTCCAATCACTTGTATTTAAGCTATCTGCTCTGGCACCAGAAGAACATTCCCGAATCGAACCGGATCACTCCTCTACTGAGCGAGGAAATTGACAGAGAGGGCCTGATCGATTGGGTGGCAAAGGAGACGCCAGATGTGGTTCTTAGCCCCAATGCCCAGCACTATCAATGGCTGCAAGAAGCTGGCTACGACGTCCCCAACGACATCAGTTTCGCCGCCTTGGCTCCGGGATTGGATACGGGCGGCGAAATCGCTCAAGTCCGCATTGGGTACCGCAAGATCGGGGCCACCGCTATCGACGTGCTGAAAACGAAGCTGGCCCACGAGCAACTGGGCCCCACTGACAACCCCGCCGTAACCTTGATTCGAGGCGAGTGGAACGAGGGCGCCAGCGTGGGCAAAGCCCGAAAAACGGTCGCGGCCTGAGGTCGCTCGAATACTCAACATAGCGGGCCCACAAGTGGAGTAGCACAGGCTTCCAGCCTGTGTCTGATGGAAAATACACAGGCAGGATGCCTGCACTAATTTTCGGATAGGCCGCTCGGCTCGCCATCCGTACCTCGTTCCCTACTTGATGGTGACCATCAACCAAAGGAGCAAGATGACCAAACCCACCACGCACCAGCTCCCTCCGAAGCCTAGCCAGTCCACACGATCGGGCTTGGCGATCTCCCAGTTCGATCCAGGGAATAGCTTCTTATAGCTAACGGATTCCGGATGCTCCGCCGCGTGGGCCACGGCTTTTTCGTCCTCCTCCTTTGTTGCTTGGATGGGCGTGTAAATCTTGCCAAAGAAATAATCCAGTCGGCTCTTCTTCACCGGCTTCGTGAAAAACGACAAAAGCGCCAGCAGAAAGAAGGGGAAAAAAGCGACAAAGAAGAATCGGGTCGCCACCAACTGCGACTTCTTGAAGCTGGTAAAGTCGATTCCTAGCCAGCTGAGAACCCATAGCTCCGCCTCGAATCGGCCTAGGCCAATGAGAGGCGACTCCGGATTTTCTGGGTCCTGCCTAACAACTCGCTCAAAGAAGATTCCCTTCGGCTCGATGAAAACTTCCTTTTCCACGGTATCGCCGACTACCGATGCTCTTCCGGCAGCCACGTCCTCTTCCGTGGCTGGTGTCTTGTAAACTTCCGTGTACCCTTCCGTTTGAACCAGAAAATCCGGATTGTATCGCGACCAATCCAAACCGAGAAAGAGATTCGGGATGACCGCGAAAATGGCGAAGCAAATGAACACTTCGATAGCTACCGCCGTGCGGGTGAGACGCCTCCAAATATACCCCAGCCAAATTGCGGCCCCAAATATAGCCGGGACTGAGATGAAGTACTTGAATAACTCAAGCAGGTTGTCTACGAACAGTGCCGCCCCAATCCCGCCCAGCAAGCTAATCGCGATCACCGTTCGGCCCACAAGCAAATAGTGGCCCTCAGATCGGCCCGGAAATAGAGGCTGGTAAAGATTTCGGATAAACAAAGCAGAATTGGATACAGAACTCGAGTCCAGCGACGACATGTTAGCCGCCAAAATGCCCACTAGCATTAATCCTATGGCTCCGGGCACCAGCAAATCTCGACTCATGTAGCCCCAGGCCAAATCCGGGTCATGAATCTGGCCCGCGTAGAGACCCAAGGCGATCAAGCCGGCCAGTATCCAGAAAAGCATGAGGAAGCGTTTTAAAAACATGCCCCCAATAATTCCAAAGCGTGCGGAATTTTCATTGGTCGCGGATCCAGCCGTCTGCATCATCGTCGCCACCGATACGATAGCCACGAGCTGGGAACAAAACATTGCCAATACCGTAAGACCACCGTATTCGCTCAGAGTCACCGAGCCGAATAGCTCGAACTTGAAGGCTGGGACAGAGGCATGCAGTCCCTCAAAGCCCCCTAGCTTCGAAAGCCCCAGAGGTATCAAAATGAGCGAAAACAGAATGATCAGAATCCCTTGAATGGAATCTGTAATGGCCGCCGCCCGAAAACCGCCCATCATCGTGTAAACCGCTACAATGATTCCGTAGACGACGTAAAAGACCACGGGATCCGTGTATGAGAAAAAGGACTTCAGTTCTCCTCTCAGGCTTTTTTGCCTCAAGATGTCATACCGATGCTCTTGGGCTTCCGTTCTTTCACTGTGCGGAATTTCGATCAAGGCCTGCAGCTCTTCGAATTCTGCAATGACATTACGTTCTTCAACCGTCAAAACCTCCATCGGTTTAGGAGTGATAGCCATCATGGTCTTGCCGGCCACCATGTAGCCCACGCCTCCGCCAACAAAGGTCATGATCAAAGTGAAAACGGCGAAACAGCCGCCCAGGAAACGGCTGTGAAAGCGCTCTGTAAAATAGTCGCCCAATGTCGTCATGCGAGAGCGGCGAAACCAAAGCGACGTGAACCAATAAAAAGGCGTCACGAAAAGCACCAAAAACTGTATCCACATGCCACCGACGCCTTGGCGATAGGTTTCCCTCGTAACAGCTACGGCTTGGTCGGCGTTGGTCGATGTGCCGAAATTGAGGAAGAACTGATAAAATTTTCCCAGCGATCGGCCTGCTAGGAAAAAGTCCTCGGTATCGTTATTCTGTTCTCCAGCCTTTTTTCCCAGCCACATGATAATGACCAGATAAGCGAAGAGCACAATTATATCGAGAATGTGGAGGCCGAGAAATTCCATGTGGTGAAAAGATAGGGAGGCACTCTACCCCGAGCGAGGGCCATAAGCGAGCTTCGCTGAGAATTCGAGTAACAATGGCTGAAGAAACGGGGTGCCCATGGGACACTCAATCACTAACCGAAGGCTACCAAAAACAAATCGTCGGCTCGATATACCGTAAAACGCTCGGCTATTTGGATCCTGGGAGGGGTTGATAGCATGACTTAACATAGGCCTAAGAAAACGCGACATCCCGGCGCGTTCCACCATCAGTTGAGAGTAAAAAAAGGTGGAGCTCGACCTCCGGGCGAGCTTGAGTTGACCCCTATGCGTAACTGAGGAATCAATAATTTTCGTCGATTGTCGCTATTCATTCTGTCTAACCACCGCCAGCTTTCCCGAATTCTTGCTATAAACCCATGTCCAACCGAAACTACATCAAAACCGGCAAGCCGGAATTCGACGAGCTCGTACCCCGCGTGCAGGCATTTCTCGAAAAGGACACCATGGATATGGTGATCGATGGGGAACCGATCCGAGGCTACCGTTCTCCCGACACGCCAGCAGTCTGGTTGCGCGATCACTCCGACATGATGCGCGGGTTTCGCTATTTTGAGAGCGACCTCACTTCCGCCGTTACGCATTTCGCCGACACTCAAGCTCGCAACGGACGCGTATTCGATTACTTCACCGTGCAGCCGGAGAAAGTCCCTTGCGAACGAGAGAATTGGTGCAAGTACGTCCGCGTTCCGGTGGAAGCGGATGTCGAATACCGCTTCGTCAACGCCGCCTTTCTCGCCTGGCAAGCAACCGGAGACGATCAATGGATCCAATCGATTCTGCCCAATCTCGAGAAGGCTCTCGAGTATGCCTTCAGCCACCCGTGGCGTTGGGATCCGGACAGGCAGCTCGTCAAACGCCCCTACACCATCGACTCATGGGATTTCGCCTATTCCGCCGGCAGTCACGATTGGCTGCAGTTCCAAATCGACGATAATACCTTTTGGGGGATCATGCATGGCGACAACAGCGGGTTTTGCCAAGCTTGCTCGCGATTGGCGACGATCTACCGCTGCCTCGACAAGGGTAGCCAGGCAGCCCATTGGTTCCACATAGCCGCGGGGCTAAAAGAGCGCATGAACCAGGTTTGCTGGAATGGCTCCTTCTACACTCACTTTGTCAAAGAAACCCCGGTTACGATCGAGGGAGTCGATGAAGCCAGCCAACTGAGTTTCAGCAATCCGATGAATATCAATCGGGGCGTTGCATCCATCGAACAGGCAAGATCGATTCTTTCCGAATACCGTAATCGTCTGGCAACTACTGAAGCTTTCGCCGAGTGGTTTTCGATCGACCCGCCCTTCCCCGATGGCATTTTCGGCGATGAAAAGATCGTGGGCGGAGCCTACTGCAATGGCGGAATTATGCCACTCGTGGGAGGCGAATTGGCAAGAGCCTATCTGCAGAGCGGATTCGAGGCCGAGGGCGTAGAAACGCTGCGCAAGTATCACCAATTGATTTCCAAAAAGAACGAGACTTATTTGTGGTACTTTCCCGACGGCACCGAATCTTCAGTCGATACCAGCACGAGTCCTGACGCGACGCCTACCGATGGCTGGGGCTCGAGTTCTATGCTGTACGGATTGGTCGAAGGGCTGGCAGGCGTACAAGACCAAACCAAGCGCTTCCAGTCGGTCAAACTCGCTCCTCGGTGGGCGGCTGCCGACGTAGCTGATGCCGAGGTTTCCGTGGCCTACGAAGCCTCAGGCCAGAATCTCCAATATCGCTACGAGGCGTCTGAGGAAAAGCTGTCGTTGAAAATCGAAAGCGAGAATACTCAACTGGCTGGAGAGATTCTCATCCCGCCGGGTCGAAGGGCCAAGTGCGTGAACCAGGACGGCGACCGTATCGAGTTCACGGAATCCCAGATGGGCGACAGCCGATACGTTCGCTTTCAGGCAGAATTCCAAGGCGGCGCCGATATCACGATCCAACTGGACTAGGAATGTCGGACCCAAAGAGGTAGGAAGGATCGGCTCGATCCTCCGTAATTCAAATCGAGGAGCGCGAATCTTGGTCTTCCCCCAAAAGGACCGGGCCTGTTCTACCTTCCTAACCTTAATCGCCTAAGTTGAAGCAATTTGCCATTTGCAGATTTGGCAAATCGACCTAGAAACGCTCTCCATGCCTCCAAAATCGAGCCGGCCGCTTGAAGTTGAAATCCCGAGTTGCGGGATCACTATCGTAGAGAGCCACCACTCCCAGGATTTTCGCATGGATTGGAGCGAGCACCCCTTCCTGAAAGTATTGGCTGTTATAAACGGGGCAGGCACCTTAGCTACCAAAAAAAATTCTCTAGAAATACAGCCTCTGGATCTGCTCTTAGTCCCCAGTGGGGTGTATCATCGACTCATCGACGATAGTGAGCGCCCCCTTTCCCTCCAGATCGTCTGCATTGGCTCCGAACTCGTCGAAGATGTCGCTCGCCACGACGGGATTCAGTTTCAAGAGGTTTTGCGAATGCGGCAGTCGACGCCGACGAATCGATTAAGGCCTCTTCTGAGACGCATGATGGCGGAGCAGTCTCGCCGCCAGACGGGGAGCCTGAGCTTGTTGCGGGCTCTCTCTCTGGAACTCCTCATCACCTTCTGTCAGCAAGGCGAATCCATTGAAACCGCACGAAAGAACACCCGTTTATCGTCCGCTTCCCGGATGTCCCACTATCTACAGCAACTGGAATCGGAGTTCTATACTGAAGAGTCGCTGGAAGAGGCAGCCGCCCGTCTCGGCATGAGCCTTCGAAGCTTCACTGCCCACTTCAAAGCCCTCGCCGGCTGCTCTCGCCAACAGAAAATCACCGATCTCCGAATCGAGCACGCTCGCAAGCTGCTGCAAGACTCGCAACGGGCGGTTACGGGAATTGCTTTTGAGTGCGGGTACGGCGATTTGTCCAGTTTCTACCGAGCCTTCAAACGCGTCGCGGGCTGCTCGCCCAGCGAATTTCGCGCTCAATTTTGCCTGAATCCTAACCAATACCCAGAAATAGGTCTCGGCCCTTGACCAGATTCTCGATCTTTCGCTCGGCAACCGATCGCTTGAGCATCCAGAATCCGCAGTCGGGATGGACCCAGGCAACCCGATCAGGGCCGGCTTTGGTCACCGCTTTTTCAATCCGGCTCGCCACCTCTTCCGGCGATTCGACGTGGTTCACCTTGATGTCAATCACGCCAATACCGAGCTTGATGCGCGTGTCGATATCTTTGAGAACCTCGAGATCGTCGTCCGGCCGATGGGCGAATTCCATCACGAGATGGTCCGCGTGCAGACTGTTGAGGAAATCCAATAGCGGCTTCCATTTGCCCGCCTGTATGGTCTGCCCGCCATAATTGCCGAAACAAAAGTGTACCGCCTTTTCCACCTGGACTTGATCCAGTATGCGGTTGATGGCCTCCGCGGCCATCGGCGCATTTTCAGGGCTGCCGGGAACGTTGGCCTCGTCTATCTGCACGCAAGCGCAGGGGAGTTCGGAAACTTGCTCCGCCATCACATGGGCAATGGCCAAAGTCAGCTCTTCTAGAGACTCGTAATGATTGTCCAAGAGCGTACGGGCCAGCATGTAGGGACTGGTCAACGTGAACTTCATCGGTCCGCCGGCCACTTGCGCCGAGCGACTGCAGGCCTCCAGCAAGTCGAGCGATCCCTCCGTCAACGCTTCCCTCACCACGCCCGCTGGCTTGCGTCGAAAGGACATCTCCTGTTTCTGGGAAAAGGCCTTGGCATCGCTGACTCCGATGCGGGTATCAATCCCGCCAATGCGGGAAATGAAGTACTCGATCATCCCATTGGTGTCCGGATGGCTGATGTCGTAACGGTAGAGTTCGCCATCGGTAGGCAAATCGATTCCCGCGTCTCGCTGCAACCCTATTACCACTCGCGTCGCATCCTGTACGGTCTGCTCGCTAGGCAAGGTGTAAAGCCAATCAATTTGGGAAAAGGAACCAACTGTGGTGGTTTTTATACTGGGGCCTTCTGACATATTTCCTAAGGTAGCGCTACCTTCCATCAAGACGCTAGGCGAATCTGGCAAATCATTTCTGGCGATTCAGGCAAAGCATGCCCGGATTTACCACCATGTTGACAGTCTCCGATTAAACCCGATCACGAACCCGGCGTTCGTCTCCATGCCATGATGACACGCCGCCAAATGATAGAAAGGTCTCTGTTCGCGACCGCCGCCTTGACAATGCCTGGATTGTTCGGCGACCCGATCGCCAAAAAGACGCTACTCGCTGACTTTGAACCCATCCAAAATTCGAGGCTCGGCGAGTTGTCCGCCAATTTCGAGATCCACTTGGACCGAACGGTTGAAGAGCTCGACGACGGAGCTTTCCGTGGCCTCTGTAAACAGCTCGGCGGCGGCATAGAACCACTGGCTCAAGTCTAAGATCCCGAGCACCTGAAGGGCCTACTCAATTCCAAAAGCGAGAAGCTGGGTCAAATGAAAAGAAGCGGATGCCATGCTCGGCGCAAGATGAAATACGATTCCTCTTTTCTCGGGATAGGAAATGGTGAACGATATCTAGGGTAACCCTTTCTTGAATCTATGAACGCCGAGCCCAAGACCTTTCCCGATCACCCTAAACCAACCGAGGAGCAGCTCAAGCAGGGCATCGAGATCCACGATGACCGCTTTCGCTCGCTAGTTAGCGAGACCGTAGAAATTCGCCATTGCTGGCAAGGGGCGGAATGGTCCGAGGGCCCTGTTTATCTGCCCCATCACAAGGTAGTCGTCTGGTCCGATATTCCCAACAATCGCATGCTGCAATTCGATCCTGCTACCGGCCAAACTACAGTCTTTCGGGAACCTTCCAATTTCACTAACGGCAATACTACTGATCGCGAAGGCCGAATGGTTACAGCTACCCATCTAACCCATTGTATTTCTCGCACGGAACTCGATGGATCCGTCACCGTTTTGGTCGATCGCTATCAATGCAAGCGACTCAATTCGCCCAATGACGTGGTAGTCAAATCGGACGGGACCATTTGGTTTACCGATCCGCCTTACGGGATTATTTCCAACCGCGAGGGCGAGAAACGCGAATCGGAACTGGAAGGCAATTTCGTGTATCGATTCGATCCTGACAGCGAGGAATTGACGATTGTAGCCGACGATCTCGATCGCCCCAATGGGCTAACCTTTTCTCCGGACGAATCACGTCTCTACGTTTCCGATACCGGGGAACCCCGAAACATGGTCGTGTTTGACGTAAATGCCGATGGCGCCACTCTCAGTAGCAAAAGGGTATTCGCGAAGCTTTCGCCCGGCGTTTCCGACGGATTTCGCTGCGATGTCGAAGGCAATGTCTGGACCAGCGCAGGCGACGGGATTCAATGCTTCTCGTCCGAGGGAGAGCTGCTCGGCAAAATCCTCATTCCCGAAACGCGCTGCGCCAACTGCTGCTTCGGCGGCCCCGATCGCAAAACGCTCTATATTGCTGGCGACACGTCACTGTATTCAGTAGATTTAGACATCGAAGGGGCAACGAACGTTAAATAATACCACTTATAAAAAGGGAGGGAGGATCGGCTCGATCTTCCGAAGATCCATCTCGAAACGGAGAACCGAGCAAGCAGCCCTCCCTAACCGAACCAACAACGAAACGACTTTTTTATATTCCAAGATATCTGGGTTTAGATATTCGAGTAATCTTACGCCGGGGCAATGCAAGGAAACCCTAACTGCTAATCCACGGCTGTCTTATAACTCCGGTTAAACCCGCCTGCTTCGATACCGCCTGTCACCTTGATGTCCTGGCCAGTCAGGGCTTTTCCAAAGGGAGATGCGGCCAACACGATCCAACTGGCTACCTCCTCCGGATCGAGAAAGCGCCCGATCATGGAACTCTGAATATGGGGCTGCGACGCCTCGTATTCTTCCCGGGTCATGCCTTCCGCCTTCGCTCGTCCTTGATGCACTGGTGTCCAGGTATGTCCTGGAGAAATCGATACAGCCCAGCCACCGTACTCAGCCATTTCGATGGAACAGGACAGAGTAAGCCCTTTTTGTGCCGCCTTGATCGTCGTGTAGGCTACCGCATTAGGTTCGGCCACGTGACCGGCAACCGAGGAAATATTCACAACGCTTCCAGAGCGGCTTCGGTCCGACTGACGCCAACATTCTTGGACCAGTGTCGCAGGGCCCCGCAAGCCAACTTGGTAGTGCTCGTCCAGCGGATCCAGTGATCCCCAGTCAACCAGTTTTTCAAAGTAGAACACAGCCGCATTGTTAACGATACAATCGATGCCACCCCGCGACTTGATGGCTGCTCTCACGAACGCTCGGGAATTCGCCTCATCTGCAAGGTCAAGGAGCCTAGAGTCGACTCGGCCCGGGTATCGGCTTAGAAGATTTCCAGCAATACTTCGAAGTTTCCCTTCATCTCGGTCTCCTAAAACAACGATGGCGCCCTCCTCGAGAAATCGCGCCGCCGCCGCCGAGCCGATGGCTCCAGCGCCACCAGTGACAATCACGACTTTGTCTGACAGTCCAAGATCCATTGTCCGGAGCTAATCCCGTAGCAAGTCGGTAATCAAAGCTAAATGTAGCGCCGTTCTTTAGGCTGCCACCTAACCAAGGGTAGCACGGGCTTCCAGCCTGTGACCAAAACAGGCAAGATGCCTGTTCTACTTTATTCGCCGCCTGAAGGACCGCGCACCTAGTAGATCCAGGTTATGTCCACAAAAAGCCCTTCCTCACTACGCCTTCCACGGTTATCTTATGATTGCGTTTCCGGGGCTTCAACGTATTGATCCAATGACAACCAAAACTTGGAGAGTGAAGCGGCAATCCACCTGTCGCGAAGGCATCACCGATGAATATGAACCCGACAAAACCACCCCGCTCTACAATTATAGGTGCCGCATTGCAGATCGCCGTCATTACTGCCCTGGGATACAGCGAAATCTCGTATGCTCAGTCAGATTCTGACAACCGCCCCAACGTAATTCTCATCATTACCGACGACCAGGGGTTCGGCGATGTCGGCTTCCATGGGAACGACGCCCTCAGGACCCCGCATCTGGATCGTTTGGCGCGTCAAAGCGCCGAGTTCACTAATTTTTATGTCCAACCCCTTTGCACGCCAACCAGAGCTGCCCTTCTGACAGGACGCTATCCTGAAAGGACCGGAGCCGTCGAAGTCAATTTCGGTCGCAGCATCATTCGCGAAACCGAGACGACAATCGCCGAGAACCTCAGAGCTTCCGGATACCGCACCGGCATTTTTGGCAAGTGGCATCTTGGAGACAATTTCCCCGTTCGTCCCTCCGACAAGGGATTCGATGAATGCCTGCACCACACAGCCGGCGGCGTTGGCCAAGCCGGCGACCCGCCAGGCAATACCTACTTCGATCCCATCCTGCGTCACAACAACGAGCCGAAGAAGTACACTGGCTACTGCAACGATATCTTTTTTCAGGAAGCGATGAAATTCGCGGAGCAATACAAGGATGAGCCATTCTTTATCTATCTGGCCACTAACCTACCCCATTTGCCGCTTCAAGTGCCGGATAAGTATGTCGAACCTTACCGCAAGTACGGGGTTAACGAGATCAACGCCAAAACCTATGGCATGATCGCCAACATAGACGAGAACGTGGGGTTCCTAATGAACCGTTTAGACGAGCTCGATCTTGAGGAGAACACGATCGTAATCTTTCTCTCCGACAACGGGCCCAGGACCTCTCGGCAGAAAGACGATGTCTATCCCGACCGTTACAACGCCGGACTTCGAGGGACCAAATCGAGTATATACGAGGGCGGCATTCGCGTGCCTTTCCTAATTCGTTGGCCAAACAAAATCGAGGCGGGTATCAAAGTGCCCCACATCGCCGCCCACATCGATGTATTGCCTACCCTGCTTGACGCTTGCGAAGCCGAGCCGATCGACGACCAACGTATCATCGATGGACGTAGTCTCATGCCTCTGGCAACCCAATCAACGCGAAACTGGCCAGATCGCGCCCTCTTCTTCCAGCACAATCAAAACCACGAGCCGCTCATGTACAGCCACTTCGCCGTACGCTCACAACGGTATAAGCTGGTGCAACCCACTCCAAACCCCCGAGACAGCGTCCTCGACATTGGCGAGTTCGACGTGGCCAGCCAGCTTGGAAGCTTGGAGCTCTACGATATCGAAAATGACCCGAGCGAAATCGAAAATATCGCCAAAGCCCATCCGGGACTGGTATTGGATATGGTAGCGTCTTACGAAAACTGGTTCCGCGATGTCACCGCGGAGCTCAACTACTGGGATCCGCAACGCATCTATTTGGGCTCGCCTGAAGAAAACCCCACCCTGCTCAGCCGCTTTGACCTGCAAACGATGACTCGCCTGCCCTACTGGAGCGCTCGAGCAACGCGAGCTGGCGCCTATCGTTTCACCCTGACCTTCTCTCCAGCTAACGAAGCCTGCACGGCGAATATTCGATTCGGAACCGTTCAGAAATCCATGCCGATTTCCAAAGGGGCGACAGAATGCGTTTTCGAGGCCGTAACATTGCCTGAAGGGAACGCGCGCCTAGAGGCATGGCTCAAGTATGGATTGAAATCAGAGGCAGTGCAATTCCTGGAAGTCGAGAGACTCTAAGAGCACGAGCTGAAAAGAACGGGTAGACGGGGCAATTTCAGATTCGCGAAGGCAGGGTCTTTCCGTCCTTCCAAACTCCATCTACTTGCGTGCCGACGGAGATATTGTTGAATCCCGTAAAATTCCGGTGCAACAGGCTGTTAAGAGCATCGACCGCCATCGCCCCGAGAGCGTCTCTTTGAGGCTCGATACCGGATACCTCAGGCGGATCTTCGCTCGTGTCTAATGAAACGTATCCAAAATCATCCGGCACCGCGAATCCTTCTCGTTGAATGATATCCAAAAAACCCTTATATCGACTCACAACCGCTTCTGGCCGATACCGAATAAGCCAGTCCTTAATAGCGCGGGGCCCCGGCTATTGCCGATTCTCAATATCGGAATATCGCTCGACTCCGGAGCTAATTCCGAAGACTCTATCAAATGATCGGCATCCCACTGATAGCTCCATCTCGCCGCTATATCGTCCTGCAAAACCAAGCCCACTCTTCGGTACCCCTTTTCAGCAACCTTGTTCCAGCAGTTGATCATGTCCATGTAATGATTTTGCACTACATGGTGAAAGGCTGTATACCGCGACGGGCGGCTTATAGTGACAACGGAAAAATGTTTCCACTCCAAGTCTAGCGAATCATCGTTGTTTTCCAAGGGAGCCAGTATCAAACCTTTGACTCCTCTCGATCGTAGAACTTGGGAGAAGCGCTTTTCAGACATCCCTTCTTCCTTGGCCCAAAATAGCTGCAAGGAATAGCCAAGCTGTTCCGCTCTTTCCTTAGCCCCTCTAATCACCTCTTGCTGATTCGCCTTTCCAGACCAAGCGTCTCTCGTCGCCCAATTAGTTACTAGGGCGATTACCGAGTTATGAGTATGCACCCGCAGCTTACTTCGATAAGCCGAAAGCGCGGATAAGGCCGGATCGGGGACATAACCCATTTGCTTGGCAATCTCTCGCACTCTCTTTGCCGTTTCCGCTGCAATGGTCGCGTCGTTCCGCAAAGCCATGGAGACGGCAGACAAACTAAGATGGGCTTTCTCTGCTATATCCTTCAACCGGACTCTTTGGGGCGGTAGATTCTCGGGGTAAGGCCGCGTACTGCTAAATACCAAAGCAAATTTCTAGGGAATGCGAAATATTTCTGAACTGTTTCAGAGAATTCATGGATTCGAGGACGGACTTGCTTAGCCGCGCGTGACACCGGACCTTATACGAACTACGAGAAAGAATTAGCAGATGGCGTTCGTAAAGGCAGGGAGAACCGGCTCGGTCCTCCAAAATGTGTATCCGGGGGACCGAGCCGGTCCTCCCTACCAAAAAGGCCGAAGCAACCGTGCTCGACCCCGCACTTGCAGGTCTACGCCCGTCAAGAACTCGGGGGTTTCAGGCCCAAAGAGAATAAAGCTCAGACAACTGTACTGTTTCAGATCGAGGAGGCTTTGTTGGGCAGGCCTTTGATATAAGTTACTAACCATTGAGAATTTACCTATCTGGCAATCGGGACTGAAATCAGGGTTGCCGAAACGCGTTTACAATCTAGTTTCCCCTGGCTCGATCAGAAATTCACCGTGACGCCCATCAAATATCCACAACCGCCTGAGACACTGAGCGATAAGCGCTGGTGGAAAGCCATCGGCTTTCTCGGCCCGGGCATCATCATCGCATCCGTTTCCATCGGCAACGGCGAAACGGTTTTCGCATCCCGTGGAGGAGCCATTTTCGGGTACGCCATCCTCTGGTGCTTCTTTCTCGGAATCTTTTTGAAGGGCGCGCAAATCTACGCGTCCGCCCGCTACATGCTCCTCTCCGGAGAACACCCGATGCAAAGTTGGACCCGGCTACCCGGTCCGCGCGGATGGTTTCCTCTGGGACTGCTTTTCATAACCGCCATCTGCCTCCCCTTTCTTCTAGCTTCCCTATCGCTTTCCGTGGGATCGCTTATTGCCTGGATTTTGAAAGCAGAAAACGACCCCGACTTTACCGTTCGCTCGTGGTCTACCGTGCTTATATTGGTGGCGGTGGCTTTCAGCTGGAGACAAGGCTACAAACGGCTCGAGCGGACACAAACGCTCGTAGTAGCCCTGCTACTCGTTTCCATTCTCGTCGCGGCTATCGCCTGCCAGCCCAGCATTCTTGGACTGGCCAAAGGGCTGTTCATGCCAACCATTCCTGACTATAAGGGTTGGATACATGAGAATTACCCAAAGATCGCCACGACATCCGTTTGGATAGAAATCGTCTCCTACATAGGCATCATTGGCGGCGGACTGCCCGCCTACATTGGCTACTTCAGTTTTCTCCGAGAAAAGCGTTGGGGCATATTTCAAAAGAAGGCGATCTACCGCCATTCAAAGCCCGATGGATACGCGGATTTCGATACGAGCGACTCGAATCTACGCAATGGGCGGACCTGGTTGCGAGCGGTCAAGATAGACGTCGCTGGATCGTTCTTGGCTGTATTCATTTTTTCCGCCGCTTTCATGGTCCTGGGTTCAGTCATACTGCACGAAGGACATCAGATTCCCGATGGGCTCGATCTCCTTTCCCACCAGGAATCCTTCCTAACCAATCTTCACCCCAGCCTCCTCTTCGTCTACCGCATTGGAATTTTCACCGCCATTGGAGGCACCTTGTTCGCGACCTTCGATGTATGGACTAAGTCGGTTTACGAGGGATTAATACCCTTCAAGACCGAAGGTCAGACAATCGACAGCGATCGACTCAAGCGTATCATCATTATTACGACATCCACCGTTGGCATCGCAGTAATCTGGATCGGCCGCGTCTGGGCCCCATTGGAAAACCCGATTTCCTTGGTAAGGATTCCCGCCATGCTTGGCGGTACAATCGGGTGTGGAGCCTGGTGCTTCGGAGTAGCCTGGGCAGATCGCCGGAATTTGCCCGACCAACTGCAAATGAAAGCCCCGCTCTTCTGGGGCTTGCTGCTTTCCGGAGCCATTCTCCTAACTTTTGGGGCTATCGGCATGTACATGAGGTTTTTCGGATGATGAACAATCTTTCAGATAGCGATCGATCTCCGAGCGGCCAACCGCAATATCTATGGCCGCTCGGGGATCGGCAGCTACCTTCCCCCAGCATTGCCATAGTATCAATGTTTCACAATCATTCAATTTCACCATGTTGGGCGTAACTGTATTTCCTGAATACATACAAAGCGAGGGCATTGAACCCTTGCTGGACAATTTGCTCAAACGAGCTCCTGTTTCGGCAGTATCCATATCCCCCTATGTGATGAGTCTCTGCCCCAAAGATCAAGGCGGCGAACGCGAGCCTCCCGCAGACGCAGAGAAAGGGCTTACGCGACTCCTAGAGCGACCGTTGTGGGGAAAGAAAGAAGTATGGGTAAAGGCGAGTCCCAGCTTTACCCCCAACCTCGATCTGTACAAAGGCCTACGCTATCAGCCCTCAAAAGCTACCAGCGAAACGCGAGAGCTCGGTCCTATAATCGCCGATTTCATTCCAGCGGCTCAATCGCGAGGGCTCAACGTTTATTTTCAAATACAGTCGGCCATACCACCCGGCTATCGGGTTCAATTCGGCGGGCCTATCGATGATGACAGGCCCTTGCTACCTAACGGGACGAAGCCTAATCAAACCCTCGACAATAATGGCTCATTGGCTAGCCCGCACATTCTCGAATATGGAGCGGCCCTGACCACCGATCTTCTCCACAACTATCCCGGAATCGATGGCATTCGTATCGATTGGCCAGAGATTCCCCCCTACTTTCTGGAATCGATTTTCATAGACTTCGGGCCGCACGTGGAACGATTCGCCAATGTAAACGGTTTCGATTTCTCTAGTATCCGCGAAAAAGCTACAGGTACATACAACCGCTTTTTCGGAGGGCTCTCCAATCGAGATCTGGAGGCCTATATTCAATCGCCGGATTTGCTCATATCCGATTTGAGAATCAGCGAGGAGCAGGCTCAATTAAAATCGCGTATCGTAGCGAACTTGCTAACCTGCTTTCGCGAAGCCATGGACGCGGCCGGCGGCAAAGAGAAGGCCCTGATTCCCAGCGCTTTTCCACCGCCCTGGAACCGGCTGAGCGGGTTCGACTACGGCATTGGAAGCGAGATAGCTAGCGCTATCAGTTGCAAGTACTACACCATGCATTGGCCTATGATGCTTCGCAATTACAGTGATAGCCTGAAAAGCTACAACCCGGAACTCTCTCGCGGGCTCGTTGCCCAATGCTTGTGCAAAGCCTTCGAAGCTGTGTCTCCCATTCCAGAATCTTCCGACGCTTTCGAGTACCCGGCGCCAGAGGACAATCACCTCGTTTCCCACGCGTCTTTGTCAGACAAGCAAGCGCTGATCGAAGCGGAGTCTACCAACGCCCCAATATGGCCCCTCACCCATGCCTACGGTCCTATTGACGATATGGTCGCCCGGGCCCGGGCCGTTTTCTCCGTTTCCAAAAAACGACTCTGGATCAACCGCTATGCCTACCTGACAAACGAAAAACTCGATGCTCTCGGAGCAATGATGCGAAGCGAAACATCGAATGAGGGATCTCCAAATCAGTGAAGATTCCCAGAGCTAGGAGGGTGTTGAGTAAATCCGAAATTTGTAGGGTCTCCGCTTGCGGAGACCGCCCAAGTAGAGCACCAGCCGCTTCGGTAGGCGTCGCCATTCGGCTGAGCTCATGGCCCTGAGCCCGTCGAACGGGCAAGCGTCGCCCCTACAACTATAGATTCGATTTCATCCACTTTTTCAACACCCTCCAAGCTTCGAGGCATTTCTTAAGGCAGGGAGGATCGTCTCGATCCTTCGAAACTCGAAGCAACAGTCTTTGCTCCTACAATTGATTGCCGTTTATAAAGCGAAGAAGAAAATAGATAAGATTCCGAAACCGCGCTCTATGTGATCTAAACAAATGTAACTATTTCTCAACCACAGATGGCTCAGAGAGCGCAGATGATTCCCTGCTCGGGAGATTTCCAAATCTCACATCCAATCTATCTGCGATATTCGTGTCATCTGTGGTTGAAAAACTCCCCATCTCCAAGAACTCCGTGGCTTATGAAACGTTTGGGTTAACGTCCATGCTCCCGAAGGGGCAGAGGCAAATTTTCGACTAACCCAGCTTGGGTTCGGCTCAGTTCCCGAATCATCATCTCCCTCATCTCCTCGAGCCGACCGTAGTATTCGGGGTTCAGGGCCAAATTGTTTAGCTCTCGAGGATCTTGTTCGATATTGTAGAGCTCTTCGATCTCATCGAGCACGAGCGTGGTAATGTACTTGTAATCTCCATACCGGTAAAAGAGCCACCAATCTACCTTCTGGTTTGGCAACCCTTTATCCGGATCCACTATTGTGAGTCCGACGTCCGTCTGCGAACCAAAGCTTCTACTAAAATTCTCTTGAAGAACGCCCCGGTCCCACTCTCTACTAGGATTCTCAAATACTGTCCGGAGATTGCTCCCGTGCATCTCCCACGGTATATCTATTCCCGCGTAGTCGAAAAACGTCGGAATCAGGTCAATCGTATTAACTGGCACATAAATGGTTGTTCCGGCCAAAGTCCTATTCGGCAAACGGACAAGCAAAGGAACACGGATATTGTCATCGTAAGGAGCAACCTTGATTTCCATGCCGTGATGACCCATAGCAATCCCTTGATCCTAGGTGTATACGATCAGCGTATTTTCCAACTGACGAGAATTTTTAAGCGTATCCTCCAAGTCGCATACGCCTCCGTCCAGAGAAAGCACGCCGCTATTGTATTTCCTAACCAAATCGGGAAGCGAAAGCCCCTGGCGCTCGTCCACTGGGACGCCATCTGACCCTGGTTCATACATTGAATAGTTCTGCATGTATCGAGGCTTGTCCGGGCGGGGAGGATAGATATCGGCCGGTTTTGGGATGGGACCAGCATCACCATATGCCCCTTTGTGGCGATCCGCCGGAGCGAACGGGGCATGCACAGCATCGTAGCAAAGCCAAAGCATCCACGGTTTATCGTGGTCCCGTTCGATGAACTCTTTCGCATAGCGCGTGTAGTTGTCCGTCGAGTGCCCATCGACCGGAGTGAAATCTCCTCCATCGAAACGCAGCTTTTGATCACGGAAATAGTCTCCCGATTTTTCTCCTCCCAATCGCTCCCATATGATCGAATGGTCCCACACCCTACCATGACCATAATCCGAGGCTAGATGCCACTTTCCAATGACGGCTGTTGTGTATCCATTGTTGCGAAACACTTCCGGCCACATCCTAAACTGTTCCGGATTCTGCCGAATCTTAGGATAGTCGGAAAAGTCCAGCCCTTCACTGCCGTGCAAATAGCGTCCAGTGAGAACCATTGCCCTACTCGGGGAGCACCAAGGTCCCGCAAAATATAAAGGGGTTTCAATCTGAAACAGTTCAAATTTCTCGGCGATTTTTTGACCGATTCGATCCTTTGAATTGGCTCCAAATCGCCCGCCACTCAACACCTTTCGAAAACGCCAAACGGGGGTACCGTCTCCAGAAACTGCTTTTTGAGATTGTGCTATCCAACCAATTGGTCTATCGATCGCGAAGCTCGTGAAAGCAGCGATCTATATACTCAAATACTTTCTCTGTCCCGCATTCGCTTGTGGTTATCTTTTTGCGCCCCAATCAGTAGCTGAAGAACCATCAACCAAGCCAACCCCCTGGGCTTTCGAATCGCTTTCGAGCATCGAGCCACCATCGGAGGTAGCTGGCGAGCCAGCTAATGCCATCGATAGCTTTATTTTGGCCAAACTCGATAAAAACGGGCTTCGGCCGAACCCTCCCGATGACAAGCGAACCCTCATACGGCGAGCCTATTTCGACTTGATCGGCTTGCCGCCCACGCCGGAGCAAATTGAAGCCTTTCTCTGCGACACCTCCCCTGAAGCCTACGAGAATTTGGTCAACGATCTCCTGGCATCCGAACACTATGGTGAACGCTGGGGCCGGCACTGGCTGGATCTGGCCCGCTATGCGGATACCTCGGGTGATGGAGCCGATGCCCCCATTCCCGAAGCCCGACTTTACCGAGACTACATCATCGACGCCTTCAATCAGGATATGCCCTATGATCAGCTCATCGTCGAGCAGATCGCCGGGGATCTGCTAGCAATCGAAGAAGATGGATACCGGCAGCGCGACCGTTCGATCGCCACGGGATACGTCGCCTTGACCCGCCGCTTCGGCAACAGCGAGTACGGGGACATGCATCTGGTCATCGACAACACTTTAACCACCATCAGTAAAGGCATGCTGGGATTGAATCTGTCTTGCGCCCGTTGCCACGACCATAAGTTCGACCCGATCCCGATTGAGGATTACTACGGGCTCTACGGCTACTTCTCCAGCACCCAGTACCCGCACCCAAGCACCGAACACGGACGGGAGCGCAAGAATTTCGTCACTCTGCCCGGCGGCGAACTGGCCTACGCGGTGAGGGACAAGAAAGATGCCACCGAAATCGGCGACGCGCCCCTGCTGGAAAAAGGAGACCCCGGTGAAAAAGGAGACCCCGTCATTCGTGGCTTTTTGAGCGCGATCGACACCTCAAAAGCCGAAATCCCGGAAGGAGCCTCGGGCCGCTTGCAATTCGCTCGCTGGATTGCGTCAGAAGACAATCCCCTTACCGCCCGGGTGATGGCTAATCGAATTTGGCAATACCACTTCGGTACCGGCCTCGTGAGCACGTCCAGCGATTTCGGCAATCAGGGAGAAGCGCCCAGCCATCCGGAGTTGCTGGATTGGCTGGCCAACGGGTTTATCGAAAGCGGCTGGTCTTTCAAAGCCATGCACCGGCTAATCATGAATTCCGCCACCTACAAGCAGTCCAGCGATACAGTGGATGCAAACATGGCGCTGGACCCGGAAAACCGACTGCTTTGGCGATACCCCAAGCTACGTCTGGAAGCCGAACCAATGCGAGACGCCGTGCTTCACGTCAGCGGCCGCCTCAAAGCAGGCAATCCCGGACAACACCCCTTTCCTGAACCCGACGAGAAAAACACTTACCAGTACACGCAGCACCGGCCCTTCATCGAGGACTACAATCATGAATACCGCAGCGTCTACTTGCCCTCAAGACGGCTAGCTCGCCACCCCTATATGGCAACATTCGATGGCCCCGACACCAACGAATGCGCCGCTAATCGTAAAGTATCCACTGTTCCGCTACAGTCACTCTTTTGGATGAATAGCGACTTCATTCAAACCAACGCCCAATCATTCGCTGAAAAAGTCCTGGCAAACGGAAAGGATACCGAGAAACGAATCGCCTTCGCTTTTGAAACCGCTTTCGCTCGTTCACCGGAAGAGGACGAGGTTAGCGAACTAACCGATTTTATCAGTTCCTATGAAAGGGAGATTCCCAACGATCCCAATAAGGAAAGTCGCGCCTGGACCAGCCTCTGTCGCGTCCTTCTCGCCAGCAACGAATTTGTCTATATTGACTGATCCCCCGAGCCATGCAATTTCGTAACAGCCTATCCCGACGCCAAATGCTTAAACAAGTCGCCCGAATTGGCGGCGCTTGCGCAGGCGGCTCAGCTCTATCTTCGCGACTATTGCCCTTGCTGGCATCGCCAACCGCCGAGGTGCATCCGCTCAGCGCGAGACCCGCCCATTACGCCCCCAAGGCCAATCGCGCGATCATGTTTTTCCTCACCGGCGGGGCTTCGCATGTCGATTCTTTCGATCCCAAGCCCGAGTTGCAGGCCAAGGACGGTATGATTTTCCACAAGGACCAGCCTTTGGTGGCCTCTCCCTGGAACGCCCGGCCGCGGGGGAAATCCGGCATGATGATCACCGATCTGTTTCCCCACGTGGGATCGGTCGCAGATAACCTGTGCCTGATCCGCTCGATGCACGGCGATCACAACGACCACTTCGAGGCTACCTTGCACATGCACACGGGTTCCAACGGCTCCGCCATGCCCGGAATCGGAGCTTGGGTTAGCTACGCATTGGGCACCCAGAATACCAGTCTTCCTTCCCATATCGTCTTCGCTGAGAACGCGCCCTACGCCGGGGCTCAAGTGTGGGACAACCACATGCTGCCGGCTTACCACCAAGGCATGCGCATCACGCCGGGCGACGATCCTATTCCTTACCTGAAGCCTCAGGACAATAATCCCGAATATCTTCAGAATCGCGAGCTCGGCCTGCTGGAGTCGCTCAACCGGCGTCACTACCAAACTCGGCAAGGCGACAGTGAATTGGCTGCTCGCATGTTGAGTTTCAAGACCGCCAATAGCTTGCAGCGAATCGCCCCTGACTTATTCGATTTGAGCAAAGAGAGCGACCAGACGCTCGAGCTCTATGGGGTGTCTCGCGATGACCGCCAAAGCTTTGGCTGGCAAACGCTGGTCGCTCGCCGCATGGCGGAAGCGGGCGTGCGCTTTATCGAATTAGTGGATACCGGGTCCCATAGCAATTGGGATTCACATAGCAAGATTACACGACACGAGCCGCTCGCTCGGAAAGTCGATCAGCCTATGGCTGCCCTCTTGAAGGACCTTAAACTGAGGGGCATGCTAGACGACACCCTTGTTATTTGCTGCACCGAGTTTGGGCGCACAGCCTACGGGAAGAAGGAAGGACGCAACCATCATAAGAACGCCTTTTCCTGCTGGCTGGCCGGAGGTGGAGCTCGGCCCGGACAAGTTTACGGGGAGACCGACGAGCTTGGCCTTGAAGTCGCCAAGGACCCCGTGCACGTGCACGACTTTCACGCCACCATCCTCCACCTGCTGGGACTCGACCACGAGAAATTGACCTATCGACACAGCGGACGAGATTTCCGGCTGACCGATGTATTTGGCAAGGTAGTACCTGGACTCCTGGCTTAGGGAAGAGAACTGCCTACGACAAATTGAAAGGTAGCTTTGCAAGACTATCAATCCTCTGAAAATCGTCATTGATTGAACGCGATTCCGGGACCGCGTGTATGCGTCAATTTAACTAAAGCTTTGGGAATGAACGTGCCGGGACGTCCCGTTCCACCATTGAGGGCAATGCAGAAAGGTGGAGCTCGACGTCCTGGCGAGCTTAAGTTGACGCGCTACCAGGACCGCGCGATCCCATTCCACCTTTTCTAAGGCTGAGTTAGTTGTCGTCCCTAACGCGGTGGATCGAAGAAGTCGACGGGCGCCATAAGTTTATTTTCTTGCGCCTCTAGCGCTCCCAGCTTCGCGCTTTCCTGCGTGTAGGCGATCCAATCCGGATCGGCCCACATGGCCGCCCGCTTCGCTTCGCGATCGCCGGCATTTTCGTATACCCAGATATGAACGTATTGATTAGGGTTACCCGTTTCGGTGGTCATATACGCAAGCGGTTGGCCAAGATGTTTACTCTGTGGCGCCTTGCCCATTTTTACGTACAGTTCTAAGTGCTTCTTGATTGTGCCTGGTTTGCAGGTGTATGTGCGTACGTCTAACAACATGACTAGAGCCCTCCGTTTAATTAGGTAAGACCGAATAAAGTAACCGTATATCGATTAAATCTACCAATCCACGACTGACCCGTCGTCCGCATCGAACTGCGGTAGATACTCGCGCGGTTCGCCTACTTCGTCGTCGATACGGTTCTGATCAATCGTGATACCCAGTCCGGGACCGGTTGGGATCGGTCGGTATCCATCTTTCACTGGCGGTAAAGGTTCCGCTAGCAAATCGTGTTCGCGGTCCCCACGTTCTTGTACCATGAAATTGGGGATACAAGCGGCGATTTGCAAACTGGCAGCCAACGAGCAAGGTCCATTTGGATTGTGAGGCGCTAGGGGAGCGTAGTAAGCCTCAGCCATGCCAGCGATCACTTTGAGTTCCGTGATTCCACCAGCATAGTTGACATCCGGTTGCAAAATCATGGCCGCACCTTTCTCGAGAATCTCCCGGAATCCCCACTTTAGGAATATTCTCTCGCCAGTTGCCAAAGGTATGTGCGTCTTTTTGGCCAGATCAGCCATAACATCCACATTCAGGGCTTGGACGACTTCCTCGTAGAACCAGGGCTTGTACGGTTCCAGCTCCTTGATGAGCACACTGGCCGTCGTCGGTTGCACAGCCCCGTGAAAATCGATTCCGATATCCACGTCATCCCCCATTCGTTTTCTCAGGTCGGCAAAACGTTCAACCACTTCGCCAACAAACTTGTAACCCTCCGCATACTTGAAAGCCTTGCGGGCCGCAGAGGGACCTACCTTCATCGCTCTCACGCCAGTTTTTTTATCCGGCACGCCATAGACAAAGGCCTTTTCACGCGTCGGTCCACCTAGCAGCTTGTAGACAGGAACCCCATAGCACTTGCCGGTGATGTCCCACAAAGCTTGGTCGATTCCGGACGAGATGGCCGATTTGATCGGCCCGCCCCGATAAAAAGCGCCGCGGTGGATAGCCTGCCAGTGGTGCACCACCTTTCTCGGGTCTTTCCCGATGAGATAGTCCCCCACTTCCAGGGCCCCTGCCGCGCAAGCTTTAGCATCATCCTTGAGCATCTCGCCCCAACCAGTGATTCCCGCATCGGTGTAGATCTTCACGAATACCCACGAGTTCTTGAGCACAAAGGTCTCCAGTTTGGTTACTTTGATGTTATCTTTGGGGCTGATCGGAGCGGCTTGGCCCAACGGGCTAGCAGCGTTGATGCCAAACAAAGCTCCAGAACCATAGAGCATGGTTTGCAGCCAGGAACGACGATTATACATGTTGTGGGGCATAGTCTATTTTTCAGATTAAAGTTGGATGCCAGAATGACACCATTGCCCAGTCAAATTCAAACAAGGCGACCGTTCGAGCAAGAAATTTCAACTAGCCTACAAGGCCGTAAAAGGCAGGGAAGACCGTCTCGGTCCTCCAAAATTCTAGTAATGGCGAAGCGAACTTTCCCCGATCATTCCGGGCGCCAAGGATCTTTAGATTGTAGGAACTTCGCGTCTACTTCCCTGTACCAGGCGTGGAGTTGCTTACGCATGGTTTGGACGCGGCTCGGATGCGAGAGAGCCAAGTCATTCAATTCCCCGATATCGTTCTTCAAATTATAAAGATGAACGCGGCCGTCCTCATAGCGCTCTATCAGCTTCCAATCTCCCATGCGGATGGCTCCAGACGGAATACCTCCCTGGTTACTGTAGTGCGGATAATGCCAATAGAGGGCATCACGGGAAATCGAACCACCCTTTAAAACGGGGACCAAAGAGGTGCCGTCGACTGGATAGTCTGTTCCAATATCCGCGATTTCCATAATTGTAGGGAAAAAATCGATACTGCTTACGGGCTCTGCGCTGACACTGCCTGGAGCAACGAATCCCGGCCATTTTATAATGAAGGGTTCTCGAATCCCGCCCTCATAGGTCCAGCCTTTGCCGCCACGGAGAGGAAAATTCGAGGTCGGCAACCCTTCGCTAGTCGACAGACCCCCATTGTCGGACGTAAAGCAAACGACGGTACGTTCGTCGATACCCAAGGCTTCAAGTTTGTCCAGCACCAAGCCAACGCTGCGATCCATCGACTCGACCATGCCCGCGTATACAGCGTGATTCTGCAGGATGCGCACTTGTCTCAGGCCAGGATCGCCGCCGCCTCGAGCTGAGCCATAAGGCCAAACTTGTTCTTCCGTGGCAAACTCCGTTTTGCCCACAAGCCCCAAACGCTCCGCTTTGCGTTCATATTTCTCCACTAGATTTTTCGGGGCCATCAAGGGAGTGTGCACCGAATAGAAAGATAGATAGGCCAAGAACGGGCGATCCAGATTCTCCTCCATAAACGCGATTGTCTCTTTAGCCAACCGCTCAGGCAAATGCTCCCCCTTGGGACCGTCCTGCAAGCGTGGATTGCCATAGGGCGAAAAGTAGTTGTCCCCATTCCAGGGTCCCCCGTGCTTCCAGCCGCCAATATTGTTGTCAAAACCTTGCCGTTCCGGCCAAAACTCCTCGGTCGGGCCCAAGTGCCACTTCCCCGCGAAAAAGGTGTTGTACCCCTCGGACTTCAATGCTTCAGCCATAGTCACCTCTTCCAATGGCATCCGATCGATCAGCGGCGCGGGCTTGTACCGCCCCTCTCGCATGCCCGCAAAAAAGTTGGTCGCGTCCACACGACTCGGCCACTTCCCGGTCATTATACTGTAGCGGGTAGGACTGCAGACGGGATTGGCAGCGTAGCCATCGGTGAAACGCATTCCATCTCGAGCGAGCTGGTCAATGTTCGGCGTCTCGTAGAACGTATCCGGATTATTGGCCCCGATGTCCATGTAGCCGAGATCGTCGACCAGAATAAAGAGGATGTTCGGCGACTGAGCAGCTGAGCCAAAGGCTAAAAGGAAAGCTAGAATGAAGGGAAGCGAGCGAACCATGCCATCAGGAAACAGAATTCCCCTGCCCTCGTCCAGCGCGATCTCTCGCCTTGGAGACTGTCGACACAATCCATGATTTAAATGGAAGGGCTGACAGCCGAGTTAGGAGACGTTCACAGGAACGGCTGCTCGAGGACAAGCAGCCCTACCATCCTCGAAGCGATCGGAACGTAGTTGTTAGACACTCTCTTGGCCTCTACCCAGCAATCATTCGTTTTGACTCCACTATCCTTTCCAGGCACTATGCTGTGAATGAAATTCCGGATATCTCTGCTAGGGCTTCTCATTGGTTTCCCGCTCGCGGCCATTGGCGGCGCTGCGGCCGCCAGTGAGATCCCAGTAGATCTGGATGGCAACTCTTTGGACCCATTGGCGATTAGCAATGAGAACGCGATCGTCTTGGTATTCGCTGGCGTCGACTGCCCGATTTCCAATCGCTATATACCTGCCATCAATCGTATTTTTGAGGAGTTTGCCGATAAGACCGTTTCTTTTTGGATGGTGTATCCAGGCTCCTATTTCGACAAGAGGGAAGTAGAATCCCACTTGCAGGAATACCAGATTAAGGCGCCCGCTATTATCGATCGCAGCGGCTATCTGGTCATAAAGACCGGAGCAACCGTAACACCCGAGGTGGTAGTCTATCCAGCAGGCGTCAGCCAACCTGAAAATGGCAATTGGATTTATCGAGGCCGTATCGACGATCGCTATACCGACTTTGGAAAATGGCGCCCTAGCCCGAGCCGCGAGGATCTGAGAGAAGTTCTGCAGTCACTGGTCGATGGCCAAACCCCAGAACGTCGAGAAACCCGAGCCATCGGCTGCTACATCGCCGAGTGACGGGATCCGTTGAGTTCTTCTTGAGAAAATCGAAGGTAGGGAGGATCGTCTCGATCCTACGAAACTCGAACACGGAGAACCGAGACGGTTCTCCCTACCAAAAAGCCGAACAAACGCGGCACTTCGCAAGCGAAGGCCCTACACAACAACCCATGGTAGGGGCGTCGCTCGCGACGATCCGCAGAGCAATTCTCCCATTTCAAACGTTCAATTCCTAACTGCGCTACTTTAGAGAACATCGCTTGGCTTAGACCGCCGTAGTCCCGCTACGGCGCACGCGCCCCGACCTAACCAAAATACGCCCATCATTTTGAGCAGGAAGCTCGCTTGCGAGCGATTTCTTTACGGTGATGGACCGATGTCGATTCGCTCGCAAGCGAGCTTCCTGCAACGCAAACAACTTAAATTGACGCTAATGCGCCACGGCGAGACGAAGGAGTGAGATCGACCGCTCCCTAATGGATTTCACAACGGCCAGAAAAATAAAATAGCGGGTAGTCCAACTGCCACTACAACTACTTCCAAAGGCAGGCCCATTCGCCAATAATCGCCAAACTTGTAACCACCCGGGCCCATAATAATAGTATTATTTTTATGGCCAATGGGGGTCAAGAAAGCGCAGGAGGCCCCCACTGCCACTGCCATGAGGAACGCATCCGGATTGGTATCCAGCCTGCGGGCGATCTCAACCCCGATTGGAGCCGCGATCAGCGCCGTGGCCACGTTATTCAGAACATCCGACAGGGTCATGGTGACAATCATCAGCACAGCCAGAACCACCACCGGAGAAAACCCCGCCGTCCAATTGACTATCTGGGTAGCGATGATTTCAGTGCCGCCACTGGTCTCCAAAGCCACCCCGATAGGAATCATGGAAGCCAGCAATACAATCACTGACCACTCTACCGATTGATAAATCTGCGATATCGGTATGATCTTAGTCGATACGTAGAGCACAACAACGGCTGCCAGCGCCAAAGGCAAATAAACCCAGCCGAAGGCCGAGAATAGGATAGCCGCTGCTAACCCGCCAATTGCTGTCCACGCCTTGCGCCGTTGCACCACTTCCAATCCTCTATCAGCAAGAGGCAAGCAACCTAGCCATTCCACCACGTCCGCCAGCCGATCTTGAGAACCCTGCAATAGCAGCAAATCTCCCGGCCGAATCCGCTCGTTCCGCAAACGCTCCCGAATTTGTTTCCCGCTTCGCGAAATCCCCAAAAGGAGCACGCCCTGTCGATAGAGCAGCTTGACATCGTTCGTCGAGCGACCCGCCAGCCGACTGCTTTCTGGAACCGCAACCTCAACCAAACCCAGTTCGTCGGAGAGAATCTCCTGGTATTTTTTCGACTGGCTGTAGGCCAGTTTACCCAATCCCAAAAAGTGGTCCACCGACTCCGGATTGCCCTCCACCAAAAGAATGTCCTTGGCCCGCAAAACCTCCCTCCAAAAACTTCCTCGGATTCGAGATCCACGTCGAATCAAACCTAGAATCTCCACGTCGCCTTCGTTGGCGGCCGACTCGATTTCCTTAAGGGATTGGCCGCAAAATTCCGACTCCTCTAGTATGGAGAGCTCAAAGAGATAGCCATCCAAGTCTCCAAACCCAGATCCCAATCCACTTTGCCCTCTCTCCTTCGGTATCAGCCGCCAACCTACGAAAGCGACGAAGATCACGCCGACCACCGCGACGATCAAACCAACCGGGGCGAAATCGAACATGCCATAGGCCTCCCCCATCGAGCTCTCGCGAAAGGTGGCGATCACTACATTGGGCGGCGTACCGATCAATGTAATCATTCCTCCCAAGATAGACGCAAAAGATAGCGGCATCAGTGTCAGAGACGGGCTTCGATTCGCTTTCTTAGCCGCTTGAATATCCATCGGCATCAACAGGGCCAGAGCCGCAACGTTATTCATGATGGCCGAAAGAGCAGCCGCGACTCCAGACATGATTCCGATGTGAGTGCCTGTCTTTCGGCTTCTGTCAACCAAGTGCTTGGTTAGCATCTCGATAGCTCCAGAGGCACGCAAACCACGACTGATTATCAGTACCAGGGCGATAATCACTACGGCCGGGTGCCCGAATCCCGCGAAAGCGGACTCTTTGGGAATGACTCCCAGCAAATAGGCAATAACTAAGGCGGAAAAGGCTACCAAGTCGTATCGAAAACGTCCCCATAACAAAAATCCGAATACGGCAACAATGAGAGCGAACAATACGCCTTGATCAAAAGATAAACCCATACAACGTCTTTACAAAACCGATACTGACATGGACGCAAGACAATCGTGGCGCGATGCCGCAGTACCCGAAAAGATTTTTGGCAAAGTTAAAATCGTGATGCGCTCCCGCATAGAGGCCGATCTTCTCGCAGTTGCGCATGGTCTCCAAACTAACTAAAAAAGCCGATTATGTAATCCGGTTTGACTCAGGGGAACCGCGGATGGTTTAATAATCGCATGAGTCAAGAAAACAAACCAACCGATACTGTCAGCGCCCTCCGTCAAGTCGTAGCGGACAGTTACGCCCTACTTGGGGAGACGCATCTTTGCCACTGGAATGTTAGGGGTCCAGGCTTCTTCGCCTTGCACACTGCATTTGAAGAGCAGTACACCGAGCTCTTCACTGCCATCGACGAGATCGCAGAGCGTATCCGCGCCCTGGGCGACTTTGCTCCTGGAGGAATTAGCCGCTTGGCCGGTATGGCCGGTATCGAGGAAATCGCCGAGGACGCCGCCGCCGAGGACATGGTCGCCCATCTGGCGACCGTCAATAAGAAGCTCGTGGCGGATCTGGTAAAAGCTCGCGATCTTGCCAGTGAAACTGGTGACAACCAAACCGAGGATCTCATGATCGCCCGTATCCAAGTTCACGAGAAACATATCTGGATGCTGAAGAGCTACTTGGCTGCTTAAGCAAACATTGGAGCGATCTGCCGGAAGCGAGAGTAAAGGCAGAAAAGCCTAACCCGTATGCGTTCACCGGTCTCGTTGAGCGTAAACCAGGGAAGGTAAATACCCGGATACATCTGGACGCAGGCAACGGGAAACCCTGTCCCAGTTGTGGGTGAGTTTGTGTCACCTTAAGTCGCAGAGCTTTGATTCCAAACCTGCCATTGCAATGGCGGATTCCTATTACCTGAACTCTGCTCGGCGGACGGAGGAACTGGCGATACTGCATTTTCGGGAGTACCGAGCAAAGCGACACCTCAATGCAACGTAGCAAGAAAAACAGGTGTTGGAAACCTACTCTCCTAGACCTTGAAATTTCACTGAACAAGAAACCCGATGAAATTTGGCATGTCGGATACAAACGGATCCGAAATACCTAATCGAAATGAATCTGTGCAATCAAGTTACTACTGCCGCCATTTCTTTACTGGCAGCCACTACCCTAACTTTCACGGCCGTCCGAGCCGATACGCTCGAGTTGCCGATCGACATGAATTCGATCGATCGCGACCAGCGGTTCATGCCCCACAGCTATGCCAACATGCTAGACCGAGCCACCCCGTCGGTGGTTTCTGTCTACACTGCTCGCATCGTTAGGGTAGCTAGCTCGCGGGGCCTATCTCCTGAAGAAGAACTTCTGCGCCGCTTTTTCGGAGTGCCCGTGCCGCGCCCAGAGCGTGACATGGAACCGGAGGAACGAAAAGTCCCTCAAGGCGTAGGTTCCGGGGTAATCGTCAGTGAAGATGGATACGTTGTTACCAACAACCATGTCGTTAGCGATGAACGCGGGAACGATGCGGATGAGGTGCTGGTTCGCCTTAACGATGGACGCGAATTAGAAGCTGAAATCGTTGGTCGCGACCCGCTGACCGATGTCGCCATATTGAAAGTCGAAGCCGAAGGATTGCCTACCATAAAGATCGCCGATAGCGACAATATCAAGGTCGGGGACGTCGTTTTCGCTATCGGCAACCCAATGGGAGTTGGCCTGACAGTTACGCAAGGCATCGTATCCGCCACCAATCGATCAATCGGTATCTACGGAGATAATGGATACGAGAATTTCATACAGACCGATGCCTCTATTAATCCGGGCAATTCTGGAGGAGCTTTGGTAGACTCCGAGGGACGGCTAATTGGAGTCAACTCCGCTATTCTATCAAGGACCGGTGGGAATATCGGCATCGGGTTCGCGATTCCTTCCAATCTGGCGGTCAATATCAGCTCTCAGCTCGCCGATTCCGGAGAAGTGCGGCGCGGATTTCTGGGAGTCAGTATTACCGACCTCACACCCGATATGGCAGAGGCTTTCGATCTCGCGAGGACCAAAGGGGTGCTCATCAATGATGTTGAGGAACGATCAGCCGCGGACGCAGGGGGAATCGAACGTGGCGACATCGTAGTTGCCATAAACGGCAAGCCCGTTGAAACGGCTAATAATTTGCGTATTCGTATCGGGCATACGCCTCCAGGCGAGTTCGTAGAAGTTGAAATTATACGCGACGGCAAGAGCCTGCGCCTCGATGTCGAGGTCGGTCAAGCATCCGGACGCTTCGCCATGTCCGCCAATGAGCTCTTCGATGGAGTCGAAGTAACGCCATTGGATGATGAAAACGCTGAACAATACCGCATTCCTAGCGGAGTGACCGGATTGTTGATAACCGCCATCGATCCGGAATCTCCATACGCCCGCCGCCTACAAGAAGGCATGGTCATTGTGGAGGTCAACGACGACGATGTCGCCAGCGTCCGCGGCGCCCGCGATCGGCTGAGTCCGGGAATCAACAAGCTATACATCTACCATCGGGGCCGCACGGTTTTCATAGCCATTCGCGTGGACTAGGAGCCCTATTCAGGCATTGTATTGAAGGTAGCGAGGATCGTCTCGATCCTCCGCGTGGCCATATTAAAAGAGTAGAACAGGCATCCCGCCCTGTGTACAGAGGTTGAGACCACCAGCCAGTCGTCGCTCTTTAAGCTATGCCCGGTACGACTGGAAGCCTATGCTACCAATATGGTCGCTCGGCTCGCGCCTCCGTAGCCGGGCAAAGGCGTGAGATCGGCGGATCTCTAAAATATCCTGTCACTGAAAGGGCTGGTTTTGTTTCTCAATCCGCTCCCTCTCTTTGCTTTGATGAACCTGTAAGCTGGCTTCCAAGTTCGTTGGGGGATTGTTTCGATCACGACCAGACGAACTGCGACCGAAGCCTTTCGAGGATCTTAACATCGACCAACTGTATACGCTGTCCGTTTGGAATTCCAGTAGGTTCGCCTTAATCAACGAGCGGCACACCCTCTCAGTCTGGCTGTAGTTCGGACGGAAATTCTCCCAATCGAATACCACCAATGCGTATACCCTGTCTTGTTGCTTGATTCGAACCTGGGCAGACGAGCTATGAACTCCTTCTATCTCCGATAAAGGGATCTTGATGAAATGGCGCCTTGGGTTCGTTGGGAAAGCCCCGTCCATCAAGCAGAACTCCGAATCCGTCATAGCCACGATTCCACGGGCACCGCGAATCTTCTTCTCCGAGTCCAGCCCTTCGACTTCTTCAAAGAAACAGTTATACGTGAGAGGTGGTCCACCCGACTGAAACCCTATGGATTCCACTATCCGTTCTCGTTGCTCCGCAGTCCTCAAAGGACCGGTGCCGCAGCCAAAAACCATTAGGCAGATTGTTGATATCAGAATATATCCTATTATTGAATACAATCAATCAGAAGTAGATCGTTTTCTTTTCATCTTCTTTTTTAGTTATGGCTTTTCCCAATCTGCTGAACTAAGAGAGTGTCCAATAAGTCAGAATGGGCGTCGCAGCAGGCATTTTTCTTTTTTGGTAAGGCGTCGCCGAGGCGTCAATGCCCGGAGGGCCTTGGCCCTGGGCTGCAACGCAGCCAAAAGCGACGGAGCGAATGCGGAGATGGGGCAGGGTTTTCAGGGCAACAACCGCTACATTGGGAAATCTATACGCTGCCAGCAATGAAAAACAGGCCTATCATCACTCTCTGACGAGTTAAACGAAAAGTCCGGCGTTTTGACTAATTGGGAAGACATGCACTTTCCTGAGCGATTCTCACGCAAAGAAAGAAAGATAGCGCCCCACATTTGCCTTTCAAAGAGAAATGGCGAGAGTTCGTGTATGCCATCTCGCGGACGCCATCAAAGCAGTTCCAAAGAAAGCCTGCGCATGATCGAGAAGATCGAATCGATCGAAGGGGTTATCGGCGTCATTATCGGGCGATCCTACGGTGGAAAATCTCTGGGCCAGAGTGGCCGGTCCGGCGACGTGAAGATCCAGCGGGCCCAGCCCGGCGGACTGAAAGCCGTCACTCAATCCTCTCGAGGTCTCCAAGAACTCTTTATCCGCATTAAGAACGGTTTTGAGGAGTCGGTCCGCGAGGCTATCGAACAGCTCAAATGAAAAGCGCCGCGGATGAATTTTTGGCAGGGAGGACCGGCTCGGTTCTCTGTATGGAAAAATCGGAGAATCGAGCCGGTCCTCCCTGCCTCGAACAATGTCGATTTAAGCCTACCGTTTGAATCTTTCTCCCTGTCTAATATATAAATCTCCGAAACTCATGAAGCTTACTACATCGCGCAAACTTTCGGCATCCGCAGCCGATCTCTGGTTCATCGTCAGCGATCCGAAAAATATGCCGGCCTGGAATGAAAAGCGCCAAGCGATCGAATCGGTACACGGCTCCGGGACGGGAAGCCGCTTAAAAGCTCAATTCTCGATGCGGATGGAGAAGAAGCCCGAGCCCACTGAAGGCGCGATTATCGAGTGGAAGGAATACGAGCGGATCACCTATCGATTTCAATTTCCCAAAGATGATCCCCAATTGGGTTCAGTGGACGAGACCTACGCAATTAAACAGATCTCCACCCATCAATACCAACTGAGCCATACTGTGGATTTCAAGCATTCCGGACTTCCGCGGTGGGTGAAATTTCTCATCGGCATCCTCGGACGCTTCGGGAAGAGCATGGGACCGGACCCTTTAGATGGGATCGTGGCTCTGCTTCAAGGATCACGGTAGGCGTGAGGCCAATGAGCCGCCCCCCAGGCGTTTTAGGGAGCTAGCGCTCGGAGATCGGCCGCTACAAACGCAAATCACGCGTTTGCGTAATCGACCTAAACTGAAAAATCCTCAAACTGCCGGACATTCTCTATGCGTGGTTTTTGGATAAATCTCATCAATCCGGGGCGCTCGCTCGCCAAATGGCTCCTGCTGATCGTCGTAGTAACAGTGATCAGCCTTGGGGCTACCGGGTACCTAGAAGTCATAAAAGAGTTCCTCGATGCCGAGCGATTCTCGTTCCTGATCGGCGAATTTCGGATCAGCATTTACCTGGCCTTGAAGGTGATCCTTCTGATTATCCTCATCTTTGGGGCGGCGGCCAGCATATCGGACATAGCGGAGCATCGAATAGAGGCCCTCTCCAACCTGAGGTCTTCCAGTCGCATGCTACTGCTTAAGCTGGTGCAAATTGGTATCTACTTCTTAGCCTTTTTGCTGACGCTGGATGTGATTGGGATCGATCTAACCACACTAACGGTGTTTAGCGGGGCTCTGGGTATCGGCCTTGGCTTCGGCCTGCAAAAGATCGCCTCCAACTTTATCAGCGGAGTTATTCTTCTGTTGGAAAAAACGGTCGAGCAAGACGATTTGATGGAAATGAGCGACGGCACCTTCGGTTTCGTTCGCAAAGCCCATGCCCGTTTTACGCTGGTCGAGACATTCGACGGCAAGGAGATGATGATTCCCAACGAGGATTTCATCACCAGTCGCGTTACCAACTGGACCTATAGCAATTCTCGAGCCCGCGTGGAAATCGCCATTGGCGTTTCCTACGGATCGGATCTGGAGCTTACCAGGGAGATTATGCTGAAGGCCGCCCGTGAACATGAAAGATGCCTATCAGAGCCAGAACCTGCATGCTTCCTTCGCAATTTTGGCGATAGCTCGATCGACTTTAAGCTCTTCTTTTGGATAGAGGATATAACCAAAGGCCGCTGGGGACCTCAAAGCGATGTTATGTTCGAGATTTGGCGGCAGTTCAAACTGCAAGGAATTGAAATACCTTTCCCGCAGCACGATGTGCATATCAAAAATGCTGAGAAAATAGGAAGGCTCGAAGATGAATAACACCATTGGGATCATCCATGGATGCGTTCTGCAGGGAGATGGGAGCGCCAAGCCTATCGATCTTGACCGGATTTCTGAATACACGCGAAGCAAGGAATTGTCTTGGGTTCACCTCGATCAAAACGTCCCGGAGACTAAGACCTGGCTAGAGCAGGAAGTCGGCTATCTCGATAGCATCATCATCGACGCCCTCTTGGCCGAAGAAACGCGCCCGCGTATCCTCCATTTTGAAAACGGGGCGCTACTCATCCTCAGAGGCGTTAATCTCAATGAGAATGCCGAGCCCGAAGACATGGTCTCCATTAGGCTTTGGATCGACGAGAGCCGAATTGTCAGCGTTCGCAAACGACGCAGCAAAGCAGTGATGGATATCCACGAGCAGCTACTGTCTGGCAAGGGACCCAAGAATTCCGGGGAATTTATTGTTATGCTGCTAGGCCGTCTCTTCGAACGAATGGAACCCGTCTTCGCTGAACTGGACGATTCCATCGACTCCGTGGAGGAGGAGGTTATGGAATCGCCCGACGCGGCATACCGGCAAGGAATCACCGACATTCGTAAGCAGGCCATTCTGTTTAAACGCTACATTGCCCCTCAGAGAGATGTGATCTCCGCTCTGCGGACTTCAGACCTATCTTGGCTCAGCGCGATGGACAAAAGACGACTCCAAGAAACGCTCGATCGGGTCATAAGGTATATCGAGGATATCGATACCATTCGGGAACGAGCTCAGATCGTTAAAGATGAATTGGCCAACGCCCTCTCCGATCGCATGAACAAGAACCTCTACATCCTTTCCGTAATCGCGGCTATCTTCCTGCCACTCGGATTCCTGACCGGCATGATGGGGATCAATGTCGGCGGCATGCCTGGCGTAGAGAGCGAAAACGCGTTTTGGATCTTCGCCGTTTTTCTAGCCACTATCACCGGCGTTCAAGTCATCCTCTTCAAGTGGCTGAAGTGGTTTTAGTAAAGATTCCCGGGACAAGACCCGAGGCAATTACCCGGAGTGAATCGATTCAAACGCCCCGGAATTCCGCCTACTACACCGTCAACTCATTTTGGTAACGTTACCGAAATGAGTTGATCGTCGATTGAAAGCAGTCGGCGACGTCAACGCCTTCGCTTGGACGCTTCCCCCATAAAAGCTTCACTCCTTACTCGATCTACGCTTTCCTCCGAAGAATGAAGCTTTGGGGTGCACTATTGTCGATCTATCTCTTCAACGCTTGCCTGCCAATCGGGCTTTTCGGTCAATCGGATTCACCGAATGTCGTGCTCATTTTCGCTGACGATTTGGGCTACGGCGACATTCCAGCCTTTTACGATGACAGCCCATTCGAAGCCCCGCGGCTCGATCGAATGGCCGAGGAGGGGGCCCGCCTAACTAGCTTCTACGTGCCCACGCCATTTTGCGCCCCTTCGCGAGGAACGATCCTCACGGGCCGCTACCCTTTTCGTCATTCCGTGGTTCGCAATCCCGCTCCGGATGCCGGTCAAAATCATATTGGACTCCCTCCATCGGAAATCACCATCGCAGAAATCCTCAAGCAGCGCGGATACCATACAGCGATTTTCGGCAAGTGGCACCTTGGCCATCGCGAGCCCTGGCTGCCTCGGTCCCAAGGTTTCGACGTTTATGAAGGCATTCTTTACTCCAACGACATGTTTCCCGTGCAGCTGGTGCGAAATGAAGAGGTCATTCAATACCCCGTTCCCCAATCCGTCCTAACTCGACGCTCAACGGATCTAGCCATAGATTTCATTCGCGATCATCAAGGCGAACCTTTCTTTATCTACCTGCCCATGGCCATGCCCCACAAGCCTCTAGCCGCTTCCGACGCATTCTACACGCCCGAAACTCCCGACAATCTCTACGCCGACGTCATAGCCGAGCTCGACTACTCGGTCGGGAGAATTCTGGATACACTAACCGATCTCGATCTCTCCAAGAATACCCTGGTCATTTTCACGTCCGACAACGGGCCCTTTTACGGCGGCTCCAGCGGCCAGCTCCGAGGCATGAAGGGGAAGACCTGGGAGGGTGGACTCCGCGTGCCTATGATTGCCTGGATGCCGGGATTCATTCCCCCGGGAGTTAGCAACGACGAGCCTGCCGGAACCATCGATCTTTTACCAACGATTTGCCAGATAACTGGAGCGAACGCACCTTCCGACCGAGTCATCGACGGCCAGAACATCTGGCCGATGCTCACCGACTCATCCGCGCCTTCTCCCCACGAGGCCATATTCGGCATGCGTGGCACTAGCTTAGCCACCATACGGTCCGGCAAATGGAAACTCCACGTACTGAATCCAGGATCCTCGGCAATGATCAATCTACCCCCCGAGCAAGCTCGCGAACGTATTTCCCGCCGCGCTCCTGACGGAGTAACCATCATCGCTCCCTTCGAACAAGCGGATCCATCGCAATACCCTGGCGTTGCTCCCAGTGGCGATGAGCCCAGAGAAATGATGCTATTCAATCTCGATGCCGATCCTAGCGAACAACGGGATCTTTCCACGCAGCGCCAGGATGTGGTCAAACGACTCAAAAGCTTGTTCGACAAAACGCTCGCTCAGGTACCCGCATTTCCCGCCCCGCCGACAGACTATCGATTTTCCGAAGAAACCCAACGCCAAGGTACGCTGATGCGACTTATTGGCGGGGAACTTCGTTATGACAAAATTCCGCCTTCACAGCGTCACCTGATTATTGATACACAGGAGTAGAATCGGCATCCTGCCTGTTTTGACAAAGGCCGGTCGTCGTTCTTCTCGCTATGCCCGGTACGACTAGAAGCCTGCGCCAATTCTTATACTGATTCTTCCCTCTAAAATTTTGAGTGCAATTCTCGTCGCCCATCGATATACTGCACTCTTTAACCCCAAAACGTAGAGCCATGCCCAATTACACCATCCGCCTATACCAACTAACACGGGTTCTCAGCCTCACCGCCATCTTACTGTCTACACTGATAGCCTCCGACTCCGACCGGCCGAACATTCTCTTTATCTTCACCGACGACCAAAGCTACCGTACCATTAGCAGCTACGAAGGGGCTTACGATTGGGTGCACACGCCCAACATCGATCGGCTGGCCGACAGGGGTATTCGATTCCAGCACGCCTACATGAGTTCCTGGTGCATGCCCGCCCGGGCCAGCATGCTGACGGGGTTGCAGCAGCACAATGTGCCCAGCTTGCGCATGGAAGGCCCCTATCCCGGCGCCGCCTACGACCCCAACGAACTTGAATTTTGGCCCAAGGTATTTCGCAAGAATGGCTACGCTACCGGACACGTCGGCAAGTGGCATACGGGAACGGATACAGGATATGGCCGAGACTGGGACTATCAGTACGCGTGGATTCGTCCCGTCCCCACACCCGGAAACGCCCGTGAGTACTACGTGGATCAAACCATAATCGAAAACGGCCAGACAATCGGCCCTGTCGATGCCTACGCGACAGACAACTACACGGATCGGGCTATCGAATTCATTAAAGGGCAACATCGGGATAAAGACAAACCCTGGTATCTATGGCTCTGCTACACAGGTATCCATGGCCCCTTCACTCCAGCTGACCGGCATCTGGAAGAATATGAAGGCGTAGAAATCCCGGAACCCAAAGACCTTTACCCACCTCGGCTAGGCAAGCCCGAATACGCCAGCTCGCGAGAAGACTGGAAGAAGGACGAGTTTGGCATCCCCCGCCTCAATCAAGGCAACAATCTCGGGGACACCCTTTACGATGCCACCCGGCAATACCACCAAGCCGCGATCTCCATCGACGAGAGTGTCGGCCGGCTAATCCGAACTCTCAAGTCAACAGGGCAACTGGAGAACACGCTCGTCGTCTACACCGCCGACCAAGGTTTTGCCTGGGGTCAGCATGGTTTTCGCCACAAGCTTGCCCCATACGCCGCCAATATTCGAGTCCCATTTATCGTTTCTATGCCTGGAAAAATACCGGGAGGAAAAGTCTGCCGGTCGCCAGTAGGCGGTATCGATCTCGTACCTACCTTCTTCAGCTATGCCGGCTTAGAACTGCCCTGGAAGATGGATGGACGCAATATGCGAGATCTGCTCGAGCGTCCCGATCAGAATTGGGAACGACCTGTATTCTTGACCTATACCGCCCGTTCCTATCGCCCGGAAAACCAAATAGTCCCTAAACCGGAAGATCTGCCCATTCCCTGGTACGCCTTCGTCATCAAAGACCGCTTGAAGTACATTCAAACCTTTGTGGAAAACGAGATTCCGGAATTGTATCACATCGACAATGACCCTGACGAATTACGCAATCTAGCCCTTCTACCCCAGTATCAGCAGACGGTATTCGGCCATCAAGAGCTGCTTAAATCGGAGCTCGAGCGCACGGAAGCGCGATTTGTCGACAATCTCCCCTCGGTTCGAGAATTCTAGTTCTCCCCTCCTGGGATCGCTGGCGGCCTAAAAGAGAGTTGCTCACATTTACGCAAGCGGACTGGCCAAGTCGTCGTTCCCGGAAGCGGCTTGTGATAGAAGCCTGGCTGGAAGAGTCGAGCTTCGTAACGGACAAGAATGGGCTTGTCAGTTAGCATCCAAGCCAACAGCCATAGGTCGTCGACTCGCCTTTCCTCGACCATACGCTGACCCGTCCGGCGAACGGCGGTTTCGAAGGACGGCCCAAAAACATCCAAAAAAATTTCTTCAGACCATGGGAGGGTTCTGCTTTCGCAAACTATGCGTCCGCCAATATTCGATATTCAAAGTACGTGCCCGCGGGATACTGGGCACGATATTCATCCCAACCGGAGCCGAGTGGCTATAGACCGTGTTGAATCCAAGATAGTCGCGATCGGAAGCGACCTTGTTTCTGTAGAAAGCCTCCAAACGGGCAGATGGGTTTGGATTTTCGCCTAGCCCCCAATCTCGATTCCAATGATCCCTATTATAGTTATGATTCGTTACCTGTGGCCCGCAGTGATCCATTCCGTGAATCACGAACGCGTTTCCCTCCGGCGTCACCAGCCACCAGCGCTGATCAGCCTCCTCCAGCCGGAAGTAGCCAGTGGCCTCGAACGAAAGCTCCGTCCACCCGCCGAATTGGTCCCGTTCGCTCGGATCGCCTGAGACATCCACAATAGCTGCCACAAGAATCGCAGTTACGATTGTGACCGACAAGAGCTTCTTTAGATCGGTATCGAGAGATGGCAATAAACCCTCTCCAAGTCCATGGGATCGCGGGCGGCCCACCCGCACCATCTTAATGCAATGCAGGCGAGCCGCCCGTGATCCAAACGACGCGATTCCTGTCATGCAAACAGTCGTTCCACTGCCTCCGCCTTCACGAGTTCCCGAGGCTGATTGAGATGATTGTGAACGATGGTCTGGGGATCGATACCCATGGCGTGATAAACGGTCGCCAAAATCTCCGTGGGATGCACTGGATCTTCCGTTGGCGCGGAACCGGTCTTGTCTGATTTGCCATGCACGTATCCACGCTTGATACCCGCTCCACCGATAATGCTGGTATAGCAATAAGGCCAGTGGTCGCGACCGTCCGCGCTGTTGGAGTTGCCGGAAGTGGAAACCCCTTTCTCCGGGCTGCGACCGAACTCGCCTATGGCCACCACGAGCGTGTCTTCCAACATACCCCGGTCATCCAAATCCTCGAACAAGGCGCTGAGGCCTTGATCCAGCATGGGACCCGATTGGTTTTTCATACGCTTGCTCAAGCCCACGTGATGATCCCAGCTGTGATTATCGGAATTCGCTACCTTGGGCCAAACGACTTCCACAACTCGCGTACCCGCTTCAACAAGACGACGAGCTAGCAGGCAGCTTTGTCCAAAGGTATTGCGCCCATATCGATCTCGTAGCTTTTCGTTTTCGCTTTCGATGGCGAAGGCTTCCCGGGCCCTGCCACTGACCAGGAGATTGAGAGCTTGGTCGTAGAACTCGTCGATATTGTACTCCTCTACCGCCTTATCAATCGCCGGCATCTGAGCGTTGATAGATTCGCGCAAGCTTGCGCGGCGTCGTAGTCGTGCTGAGAATACATCCGGACGCAGCTGCAAGTCATCTACCCGGATGTTGTCCAATTTGGACATATTCATATCATCCCCTTCCGGGAAGAGGTAGTAGGGATCGTACGCCTTTCCCAGAAATCCAGCCGTTCCGCCCTTGTTCACCACATTAGACTCTTGCAAGGGCCGAGGCAGCATAACGAAGGGAAGCATCGGTTCTTCCGTCGGTTTCAGGCGCGTGATGTTGGAACCGAAATTAGGGAAGTCCTTCGAGTTCGGCGGCTCCAACTGACCAGAGGGACTTACCTTGTCTGTCGTGTAACCAGTCATAATCTGGTAGATCGCTGCTGTATGATTAAACAACCCGTTTGGCGTGTAGCTCATCGAACGAATGGTCGTGAACTTGTCGTTGATCTGGGCTAGGCGAGGAATGATGTCGGTGAAATTCACCCCCGGAATTTTGGTGGGGATATTCTTGAATTCGGACCTCACTTTGTCAGGCACAGTATGCGGCTCTTTAGGATCCCATAGGTCTAGGTGACTCGGACCGCCTTGCAAATAGACCATTATCACCGACTTCGCTTGGCCCCAACCCGTTCGGTGAGCGAATTGGCTCCCGGCCGAAGCTGATTGTGCTCGGAGGATGTTGTTAAGCGACATTCCTAGCATTCCCGCTCCACCGACACGCAGGAAGTCGCGTCGACTGCATGGCAAATGGGTATCGCAAAGATCTTTTCCTTTAGGTCCTGGTATTCTGAACATGGCTACGAACTAATAGTTGAAAATAAAGGCGGCGTTGTTGATCAAAGCCCAGGTTAGGTCCTGAGCAGCCGTCAAACGGCGATTAGCCGCTTGTTCGGTTGAAAATTGGACATCGTTTCGAAGTTGGATCAGAGAAGGGTCAACAGGCACTTGCTCTTCCGCCTTGGCCAACGCGGCTTCCAGGGCTTCCAATTTCGAATCCACAGGGATGGGCCGTTTGGCAGTTAGCCAGGCATAGCGCTTTTGAAAATACTCTGGCTGCTGCAATGCGACCCAGTCGGTAAGCTGAGAAATATCGGTAAGACTGCGATCGGGCTCAGGCTTGGATAGGATTGCAGCTATGGAATCGGGCAATCCTCGATTCAATGGGCTTGTCGAATCCGTGGTATAAATACGGAATTTGCCCAACGGGAATTCGTTGTCCGAATAGCGACAAGTTATGGTGACCACTAGCGTTCCGCCTTCCTCGTCAACATTTAAAGCTTCCTCTAGGGCAAATCGAGCCCAGTGGGTCTCTCGGCCTCGATCGCCTATAGACCACCCTTTGTCATCGCGGTCCTTGTCATCATTGATCGCTTTCAACACATCGTACCCCTCTTCGGTGAAATCGGCGGCGGCATCCACCAGCTTGAGATCCCTGACTTTCTCAGAGTCTTGGCCAGGTCGGAAGTCTACTTCGAATTCAGTGACCACGAACTTGCCGCTCTCGTGAAGCCCCGGACCGAAGCCTGGTAATGTGTCATCTGTTAACGCTTCCAGCATCACGCCCCTAACGTTTTTCGATTCAATGGGGATCTCCACGGTGAAGACCGCATTCACCTGCCCATCCCCAGAAGCAATTACTGAACCATCATCGAGAATAGCTAACGACAATCGGTCCCTTTCAGCCACTGCCTTGCTGGGTAGCCCCGGCGTCCAAATCGTTTGCCATCGCTCAGGTTCAACACTGTCAATCGCTCGATCCCTCGACGAGGGAAGCCTGTCTTTTTCAAAAGAGCGGAGCTCGGATTCCGTGTGGGCGATGCGATTGGCTCTCTTTGCTTCAGCAGCATTCTTCCTATCGAGATATTCTGGCTCATACGCATCAATAGCCGCTTGAGCTCGCTCGATTTCGGCCAATCGTTCCCCTTCCAGCTCCGCCTTTCGGTAGACCCAGTCGTTTTCCGCTTTCGCTAAACGATCGAGCAAGACTTGGTGATCGCTCTCGATTTGAGCCCAGTTATCCAATACGAGCTCCGTTTCCCTTTCCGATGGCACCCGGTTCAATACACGCAGATAAAGCTTATCGATAAGGGCCCGATCATCGCTGATCGTTCTCGCCATCTGGGCAATCCGGTTTTGGGGATCTCCGATCGCTTCCGCAACCGAAGGTCCGCTCAGCAGCGACATCACCGCTCCCAATTGCACATCATTCTGTCGGTCGCACTCGCAGGCGGATTCTCTCGTGGGTCGACCGAGATTGGCCAGAAATCCGCTTTCCGTATCCAAGGCTACATCCGCCAGCTCCGCTGCCCGCATCCCTGGCTTAGCTCCCGGAATATTTGGGGTCGACCCTGTGACAGCATGAACGGCATCGTACAATGCCTCCGCCGGCAAGCGTCGGGCCTTGGCATGTGAATAGTTGATCTCGTCATCTTCATTGAACTGATTCGTCTCGATGGATAGCTGATAGGTTCGGGAATTGCAGATTAGCCGCATCAACTCCCGAACATTGAAATCCGAGTCGATAAAAAACCCGGTAAGGTAATCCATCAGTTCCGGGTTCGTTGGGGGGTTCCCCGCTCGAATATCGTCAATCGGTTCGATCAATCCCGTTCCCGTAAGGTATCCCCAAATACGATTGGCATAGCTCTTAGCGAAAAACTGATTGTCCTCGGCCGTTAGCCAAGCGGCTAGTTGCTCGCGACGGGAAGGATCTTCGTCGCCACCGATGGGCACGTTCGCCGTGGCCCTGTAAGGGAACTCCGGATCAGCGATTTTTCCGGTCACGATATTGACGATGTCCCCTTCCAGCTTGTCCTCGATGACCTCGAATAACGGCTGGGCATTCTCTACCGCGCTCCCGCCTATGTTTTCTTTAGGAGCATTTTCCTTGTCCCTGCTAAGATCGATCTGGGAAAAATAGGCAGCGGTCTGGTAGTAGTTATCTACGTTCCAGCGCTCAAAGGGATGGTCGTGGCATTTGTTGCAATTGAATCGCGTCCCTAAAAACAGGTGAGTCGTGTTCTCCACCAAATCTTCAGGCGTTCGCAGGATCTTGTAGTACGAAGCCGCTGGGTTTTCCTTGTTCGATCCTTCGGCCGTTAAGATATCGTATACAAATTCGTCATACGGCTTATTGCTGGCCACTTGATCCCGAATCCAATCTCGAAACAAGGCCGCTCCCTCCTTGCCTAGGAACTTCGAGTTCACTTGCAGCAAATCCGCCCACTTGTTACTCCAGTTCTCAACGAATTCTTCCGACCCAATCAACGCGTCGATCTTTTCTGATCGTTTAACTTTAGTCGAGCGGGAATCTTCGACGAATTCGATTACTTCCTCCGGTGTCGGCGGAAGCCCTGTCAAATCGATATGGATACGGCGTATGAACTCCGTATCGGTAGTCAACCGGGACGGACGAATCTTCATCCGTTTCCACTTGGCGGCCACCAATTCGTCTATCTCATTCCATTTTTTCGGCTCCTCCCAAACGAATCCAGTTCGGTCCCCCATCACGGTTAGCGTCGTCGCCGCATAGGCTCCTTCGTAGCGCACTAATATGGGAGCCTCGCCCCGGCGAACTGTGCTGACCAACCCAAAGTCGTCACTGGCCGCAACCTCTGTATTGCCGCTCTCGACGATCGCCTCACCCGTTACATCCCGTTGGGAGCCATCGGGATAATGAGCGATCACCCGAATTTGTTGATTAGATCCGATTTCTTGAATGACCGGATTCTTCGGCTCAATTTCGATGCGACTCGCTTTCCGAGAGCCGGTATCGAATGTCGCCCCATCGACTATCCATTTCCGAATGACTTCGTAAAAATCGGAACCGATATCAGTGACCGCGCTGCCCTCGTGCGGCACAGCCCCAGTCGCTTTCAACAACATGAGCGAATCATCGGGTGAGGCGAAATTCACCCGGCGAGCCGCGTGGTCATCACTGAAAGCCCGCACATCGTGCACCATGTCGTAGCCCCGAAGACTCAGTTTGAACCCCGCCTTGCCATCCTTCGCCCCGTGGCAGGCTCCAGCATTGCAACCGAGGCGGGTCAAAATGGGATTAACATCCTTGATGAAATCGGGATTAAAGGCTGTATCCAAGTCTCCCACTTTAACAGTCGTCTTGGCATTTTTTCGCCCAAGAACAGCCGTCAAGATCGCCCTGCCCTCTGCCGCAGGACGAATTATGCCGCGTTTGCTAACTTCCGCAATCGGCTCGCTGAACTGCCAATCCACGAGGCGAGTCAAATCCATGGTTTCCCCCGTATTCAGCTTTCCCGTAACCAGTAACTGGCTATAGGCTTGAGGTGAATTCAACTGAATGGATTTTGGTGAAACCTCCAGCGACACAACTCGAACCCCTTCTGGCAATCGCTCTTCCCAAGAAAAAGCCTTCCCCTTTTTGTGGCTGACTGGATCCGCAGGTTTCATCGGCCCAGACAAAGCGAGGGATTCCGAATCCGACACGCTTACCGGAATGATTTCACGCACCAAACCACCCGATGATGCATCCACGAATTTTATACGCCCATCCGAAGTTCCGGCAGCCACTGTCTTGCCATCCGGAGAGAAGGCAACCGAGAAAACCGGGGAATCTAGATCCATGGAGTGCAAGAGTTTTGCTCCTTCAGTTTGGAATTTCTCGATAACCGGATCGACATTCTTGCTCCCGTCTGGATTTCGCCGCGCCGTTTCAAAACGCTTTTTCAGGTCCTCAGTAATGGTAGCGTCGTACTCCGATCGATACAAATTGATTTGCCCAAGCCCATTGAGGCTGGACACTGCTGCAAACGTCTTCCCATCCGGAGCAAAAGCCGCGCTCCAAATTCTTCCTTTCA